>JAYGFS010000092.1:0-2146 GCA_046581765.1 Verrucomicrobiota bacterium | reverse complement strand
ATGGGGCGGTGCGGCCCGCAGGAGCGAATGGGCCATGACGAGCAGGATGATGGATGTACGCATAGCCGCCATGCTTGCGCGAATGGAGAACATCTTCCAGTAAAAAAGTATTTCCCGGCCAGCCGGGTCAGGGGGCAGCGGGTAGGCTGTAGCTCCCGTTTCGTGCCCAGGGCTTTTTCGCCGGTTGCCGTTCTTTCGCTGCCCGCTCCGTGGCGTCGCCTTTGTCTCCCTGTTTTTCCATCCATGCGTCAAGCTGCGCGGATAAGGCCACCCGGCGTTCCGCGTGCCCGGCCGAGATGTTCTTCAGGCACCAGGGGTCCGTCTCCAGGTCGTAGAGTTCCTCCTGCGGGCGTCGCTGGTAAGCTGCTACCCGCGTTCGGGCAAAGTCGCTTTCAACGCTTTTCCACGAGCGAAAGATGCGATCTTTCCCCGTGATGACGTTGTGGAAGGTCTCGGTGTGGTGGAGATTTCGAATGTACAGCCAGCGCCCGTCAGTGACCGCGCGGGTTGCATAGGCCTCGGATCCGCCGTGAATGCCGCGGGTCGTATGGGTGGCGAAAACATGTGACGCGTGGTGGTGCCGCTCGCCGCGCAGGAGGGGAGCGAAGGAACGGCCATCGAAGTCGATCTTTCCCGGCTGGCCTCCGGCCACATCGACGAAGGTCGGAACCACGTCAACGTAGCTGGCCAGTGCCGCCGAGTGGCTCCCGGGGGCTACGACGCCCGGCCAACGCAGGACGGCTGCCGCGTGAATCCCAGTGTCATAGCAGGTCCACTTGCCGAAAGGGAGTTGCGAGCCTTGTTCGCTCAGCCAGATCACCAGGGTATTCTGTTCCATCTGGATGGCCTCCAGGTCGGCCATTACCCGGCCGACCTGGGCATCCATGTAGCTGATTTCCGCATAGTAGCGTGAAAGGCCCTCGCGCAGTTCCGGGGTGTCCACGAGGTAGGGCGGAACCGCAAGTTGCCCGGGAGGATACGCCGAGGCATCACCGCGGTTCCACGGCGTGTGGGGCTGGTTGGATGCCACGACCAGGCACCAGGGTTGATCCCGGTCGCGGTCCATGAAGGCCCGTGCCCGCTCCAGCGGAAGATCCGCCCCGTCCGGCGTTTTCCCCCCATCGCCGTGTTGGCCGCCCAGCATCTCGAAGGGAAAAGCCTCGGCCGGGGCCTCGTGCCGCTTGCCGACGATGGCGCAACGATAGCCCAGGGCCTGCATGTGATGGGGCAGGGACCTGACCCAATCGTAGACGCGGCTGTGATTGGGATGTGCGCCGTTTCGGACCGGGTAGATACCCGTGTAGAGGCTTTGCCGCAGGGGTGAGCAGGTCGGGGAGCTGTTGTAAAAACGGGTGAAGCGCAGGCCTTCGGCCGCCAGTCGATCGATGTGCGGCGTGTGAACGTCTTTGTTTCCGTAGCACCCCAGGTCCGTGTAGGTCATGTCATCCGCGAGAAAAAGCAGCAGGTTCGGGCGGGCGGGGACCGACAAGCAAAACGCGGCCCAGAGGAGGCCTATACCAATCGTTCGCGTGCTGTTCATGGATGTTTTCCTACGGCGAGGCCCCGCCGGGCGAATACCCCCGGCAGGCCGGGGCGGGCTCAGCGCCCGGACGCCTTGGATCCTCCGGCTCCGAGCCGAATCCGGAACAAGCCGAATCTCGGGGTTCCGTCGGCCCCGGTCTTGACCTGGGCGGTGATGTACAGGGTGTTGGGGTGGTCGGGGCCGCCAAAGGTGCAATTCGTGGGCAGATCCGGGACCTTGATGCGGTCGCGCAGGTGCCCCTCCTGCGTAAAGATGTATATACCCGCGTCTTCTCCCTTCCCGGCAGCCGCGTAGATACGGCCGGCTGCATCCATGGCCATGCCATCGATGCCGCGCTGATCGTTCCCGAAGCGGTACAGCACCTGTTTGTTCTCCAGGGTTCCATCTGCCGCGATGGCGAATTTCAACAGGGTGCGGGCACCCCCTTCGCGGTTATTGTTATCCGCAACGAAGACCGAGCGCCCGTCGGCCGAAACGAGAATGCCGTTGGGGCGCTCCGTGTCCCTGCTCGCCAGGATGGCTTTGTTGCCGCGAACCAGGAAGACCCCCTCGAAATCCAGGTCGACCGATTCCGGTCCGCGGTAGCGCGGGTCGGTGAAGTAG
>JAYGFS010000001.1:0-2487 GCA_046581765.1 Verrucomicrobiota bacterium | reverse complement strand
GGGACGACGCTGCCTACCGCGAAGAACTTGCTCTGGACCGCCACACCGAGTGCCCGGGTATCCGGGTCAAAGGCGACGATGGAGAAGGTGGCGACCGGTGGTGCCGCTTCTGCCATGGCAAGCAGCGTGACGCAACCCGGCAGCAAGCCCGCCAACATGAAACCCTTTATCATCTTATGCATATGCGCTCCGCTTCGATCTGGGTATACCAATCCACCGGGGGAATGCGAGTCCGTTCACCTGGTCTCGAAAGCGCCTGCGGGCACCGCCCGGAAACATCGACCTTGAGCCGGGCAGGTCCACCCAAGCGCCCAGTCCTTCCTTAAAAGCCCCCGGGGGAATTCCTGCCTTTTCCATTCGACGGCCCCCGCGCTTCTGTCATACTCCTCCGCATGGGAAAGCACCTCATCCTCGCAGGCATCTGCGGACTGCTGCTGACCCCCGGCTGGGCGGAGGACATTCACTGGGCGGCCCGCAAGAACAACATTACCGAGATCAAGAAGCTGCTCAAGCGGAGCCCGGGATTGGTGCATGAGCGGGATATCCGGCAAGGGCGCACGCCCCTGCATTTCGCCGCCGAGCACGGCTCGCTGAGTAGCGCGGAAATCCTGGTCGAGCATAAAGCCGATGTAAATGCAGCGGGGAAAAAAGACGGCCTGACGCCGCTTCACCTCGCGGCGGCGCACGGGCAGGCTGAACTTGTGTCCTTCCTGCTGGCCCGCGGGGCCGGGAAGCAGGTGAAGGACAGGGGAGGCAAGACCCCCACCGATCTCGCTGCGCACGCCAATCATGCAAAGGTCCTGCAACTGCTGCTGACGGCCGAAGACGATGCCGGGCTGGCCCTCTATGCATCGGTGGGTGACCTGGCGGCGGTCAAGCGCCTGCTGGCGAAGGAGGTGGATGTTAATGAACCCGACAAGGACAACAACACCGCCTTGATTCTCGCCGCCCGGAACGGTCACGTGGACGTGGTCAAGACCCTGTTGATCAACAAGGCGCAGGTGAACCATTTCAACGACGAAAAAATCGGGGCTCTTCAATACGCGGTCGAGAGCGATGATGCAAACCTGGTCAAACTGATGCTCGCTGGCGGTGCCGATGTCGAGGTGCGAAATGGGATCGACCAGAGCCTGCTGCACCTGGCCCCCTCGTACGCGGTCGCGGAAGTGCTCATCGCCGTGGGCGCCGACCCCAACCTGAAAGACGCGGAGGGGATCACGCCCCTGCACCATGCAACCATGCGCGGCGACCTGGCCTTCCTGCGACTGCTGGTGGAGTTCGACGCGGATGTGAACAGCCCGGATAACGGGGGATTGACCCCGGTGCATCTCGCAGCCCAATACGACCACGCGGAAATTGCAGCGTATCTGCTTAAGCAAGGGGCCGATCCGAACCGGCTCACCCTCCAGGGCGACAGCCCGCTGCACGCCTGTTCCAAGTCCCGCAAGCACCCCCGCAGGGTGGCCGGCCTACTGGTCAAGGCCGATGCAGAGTTGAACACAAAAAACAAGGCCGGCCAAACCCCGCTGGACCTGGAAGAGGCGGTGATCGAGCAATATATCGGGATTGGCCTCGATGCTGCATTTCTCGAACGGGTGCACCAGACCGCCAATTTGTACCTCAAGCACGGCGGGAAGAATGGGAAATCCCTCAGGGACTAGGAGAAACGGATCGTTCCGATAATCGCGGCAAATGCCCGACGGGCGTCCTGTCATCGGAATCCAATCCCGTGGACTACATCCGGTTGCCGGCTTGCCTCAGGACCCTTTGACCCGTACTATGGGACCCATGAAGGTTGTCTTTCCCATCGCACTGGCCATCCTGGTTTTTTGCACCCCCCGCGTCGTTCTCTCGGAGGAAGTCGGGAAGGCGGAGATCACTCGGCTCAAGTACGATGAGCAACTCGCCCAGATCCTGGTCAAGCAAGAGGGCCGGATCAACGAGCTGATGGGGAAATACGCCAATGAGCTGGATCGCATGAACGCGATTTATCGCCAGGCCAGCAACCTCGAAGGGGTCCTCGCGGTCATGGGTGAGATCGAGCGGGTTAAATCCGAGCGCTCCATTTCAGCCGAGCAAATCAACCAGACACACCCCGAACTCGCCAGCCTGCAGAACAAGGTGCTCGGGTACTACGGGGTAATACGCAAAGCGGAGGCAGAGAAGATTGTCCGGCTCGCACTGGCCTTTCGCCGCAGCATGAAGAGCCTGCAGACCCAGCTGACCCGTGAAGGGAAGATCACGGAAGCCGTGGTGACAAAGGAGATGATTGAGGACATCCTCGAGGGGAACGATTACGTGTCGGCTAAAGAGTACCTTGTTGCAAAACCTGCACCACCCGTGGACTCGGCTGGAAGCCCGGCCCACGCGGGCGATGGTGACGACCCCCCCCCTGACGGGGAGGCGGAAGAGGAGGGCCCGCGCTTCGGCCAGGTAACCATTTACCCCAAGGGCTCAGAGCCCAAGCGCACGGCAAAGAAGGAGCCG
>JAYGFS010000561.1:0-7614 GCA_046581765.1 Verrucomicrobiota bacterium | reverse complement strand
TCCCGTTGATGGTACCTGATACCGTGATCGAATTGACATTGAAGTTGCCTTTGATCACCGCGGATTTGCCGACCACAACATCGCTTTCACAACGAATTTCACCCTCGATCTTGCCATCGACCTGAATGCCGCTGCTGCTTTGAATCGTCCCTGTAATCACCATGTCTGCGGAGATGATGGAGTGTCCTTGTGTATTTTCTGCCATTTACCGTGTTCCTATTTGTTGGTTAAACCCGGATCAGCAGGCCCTCTTGTCCCGCATGGACGAAGGCATGATGCTCCGGAACGAAGTTCAAGACCGGAAAATGTCGCAGGTGTGGGCACATAGGCAAGAGCAAAGGGAGCCGGAGAGGCGCAAGGCAAGGACTGTTGGGTTATGTTGACTTTTCCACCCCATTCGGAGATGGGGCGGTCGACCTGCTCGAAAATGGCCCACGCGCACCCCGGTCGCCCGACCGGGGGCGGACTCCGGGCACAAAAAACCCGCTGGACGGGGTTCCCCACCCAGCGGATTTTTCCAATCGAATCCGAAAGGGTCTAGTTGCCGCTCTCTTCTTCGTCCTTGGCGCTTCCAAGAGCACCCCCGCCCAAGGCACCTGCGGCACCCCCGATGGCTGCACCTTCCAGGCCGCGTCCACTCTGGTGTCCGATGACGCCGCCCACGGCAGCGCCGAGTAAACTGCCGGCTACCGCGCCGCGTTTCGTGTTGGCCGTGTTTGAACTGCAACCGGTAATCCCGGCGGCCAAGCCTATAACACAGGCCCATGCAAGAATTCGTTTCGTCATAGTACTCTCCAATCTAGGGTTAACAATCACTCCACGGTATCATATGTCGAGGTGTTTGGCGAGTGGATGATTCCGTTTGCCTTCTAAACCTTAGTCCCGCCTGATTTAGGACATCGAAGCAGGATGAATCCGGTCATCCCCAAATACGGGCCGCACGAAGCGCAACCGCTTCGGAATGCCCTAGTTGCCCCGGTCGAGCCTTGTCCGAAGCAGGGAAAACGATCCGTCCCCTTCAACTCGGCCGGCCTGTCACAAGCCGCGGAAATGGAAGGGAACGAGCACTATTCCGGAGGCTTTCCTCACCCGACGCGCTACCCGGATACCCGCGAATAGGCGTGACATCGCACCCGGCGCTGTCACGCTCATAGGAATGGATAAGCACGAAATCCAGATCATCGGGGCGGGCCTCGCGGGCAGCGAAGCGGCTTGGCAAGCGGCCGAACGGGGCATCCACGTACGGCTCTTCGAAATGCGGCCCAACTGCCCCACCGGAGCGCATGTCACGGGAGACTGCGCCGAACTCGTCTGCTCGAACTCGCTCGGATCGAACCTGCGCGACCGGGCTTCCGGGCTCCTCAAGGAGGAAATGCGGTTGATGCACTCCCTGCTGCTTCGCTGTGCCAAGGAGACGGCCGTGCCGGCGGGTGGCTGCCTGGCCGTCGATCGCGAGGGCTTTGCCCGCAAGGTAACCGAAGCCCTGGAAGCCCACCCCCTGGTCGAGCTCGTGCGCGAGGAGGTCACCTGCATCCCGGAAGGTGCATGCATTATCGCCTCGGGACCGTTGACGGGCGATCGGCTTTCCCAATCTATCAGCGAACTGACCGGAGATGAACACCTCTATTTCTACGATGCCATTTCACCCATCGTCAGCATGGACTCCATCGACATGACCCAGGCCTACCGGGCATCGCGTTGGGGCCGTGGAGAGCGCGAAGGCGGGGACTACATCAACTGCCCGATGAACCGGGAAGAATACGAGGCATTTGTCGGTGCCCTGGTCTCCGCCGAGCGGATCACACTCGAATCCTTCGAACGTGATATCGACACCGGGGTGAAGGCGGGGCTGCACTCCTTTTTTGAAGGCTGCATACCCGTGGAAATCCTCGCCTCACGCGGCCGGGATTCCCTCGCATTTGGCCCCATGCGACCGGTCGGCCTGGACGACCCCCGGACGGGGTGCTGGCCGCACGCGGTGCTCCAACTGCGACAGGATGACCTCGCCGACTCCTGCTACAACATGGTCGGCTTTCAAACCAATCTGAAGTTCCCGGAACAAAAGCGTGTATTCGGAATGATTCCCGGCATGCAGGAGGCCGAATATTTGCGCTACGGCCAGATGCACCGCAACACCTTTATCCACGCACCCAGCCAATTGCGCACGACGCTCCAACACCACCAGCGCGACGAACTCTTTTTTGCCGGACAGATTACCGGGGTCGAGGGCTACGCCGGAAATATCGCGACGGGCCTGCTCGCGGGGATCAATGCCGCCCGGTTCCTGCAGGGCCGGGCACCCTGGTCCCTGCCGGAAACAACCATGCTGGGGAGCCTATGCCACTACGTCACCCATGCCCGCCCCGATGATTTTCAACCCATGAAGGCCAATTTCGGCATTGTACCGCCACTGGTTGACGCGGTAAAAGGAAAGCGAGAGCGGGCACGCCTCTATGCCGACCGGGCGATCCGTGATCTTCAGGATCATTTAACGAAAGAAGTAGCGACACCATGATTTTCTGGCGGCGTCGATTTAACCCTAAAAAGTGCATCCATGAGGTGTTCAGTCCCGTCCGGGGCGAACAGGTCCTCGTGATAATGGACGTGCCCCACGGGGATCAGGAATACATCCAGGAATGGAAAGATCGCCCCGCGATTGCCAGAAAGTGGATCCAGGCATTCAACGAACTCGGACTGGTAACCAGCCCCATACTCGAATATCCAGCCACGGGCTTTGACAATGCGGAGTTGCCACGGAACGGCACTCAACTCGGTGTCGAGGTCCCCATTGAAGACGTGATCAGCGAACACCAGATCATCCTCGCGATTACCCAATACGATGCCACCGCCCCGTTGACCCTGATCGGCCGGCGCCAGCCTCACGTCCGCATCGTCTCCACGTATGGAATCGAAGCCCGAATGGAGCAAACCAGCCTCCTGGTCGACTTAAAACGCCTCGCCCGGAAAACCGCCTTTCTGAAAGATCTCCTCGACCGAACCAATGGCGCACGCGTGAACTTCAACACCAGCCAGGAGATGTATTTCGACCTCCGCTTCCGCAAGGCCTTCAGTGACGATGGACACGCTCATTCCACCCGCCACAAGCAGACCGTTACCACCCTGCCGGGAGGAGCCGCCATCGTGAATCCCTACGAAGGGGAGCGGGAAGATTTCGAGTCCCAGACCATCGGTATTCTCCCCATGTATGTGGACAACCAGCTCGCCCAGCTTTACGTCGAGGCAAATAAGATCGTCCGGGTCATCGGAGGGGGTAGCTCCGTCAATAATTTGAGGGCTTGGTTTGACGCGGACGAAGCCCGGCGCAACATCGCCCTTTTCGGCCTCGGCTGCAACGAGCGCTCCCGGGTCATCGGTCGCCGGATCGAGGATCAAAAGGCCGGATTCTTCTGCGGGTTCGGACGCAGTGATTTCGTGGGCGGACAGGTCGGCCTCGATCGATTCGTAAACCGAGGGGGCGAATTGTATCGCGAGCTGGTCTTCGCGAAGGGCTCACCGATTTCGGCCTACAAAATCACCCTGACCCTGGACGACCAGACGAACAGGACCATCATGGAAAAGGGGCAGTACACGATCTTCTCGGGTAAAAGATGAGCACCCCCCGCCAACTCACGGTCAACGAAATTTTCTTCAGCATTCAGGGTGAATCCTCCCACGTCGGACTGCCTTGCATTTTCGTTCGCCTCGCCTTCTGTAACCTCCGATGCTCGTGGTGTGACTCAACCTACACCTTTTACGAGGGCCGGGAAATGAGCTTTGACCAGATCATGGACCACATCCGGGAATACCCCTGCAACCTGGTCGAACTGACGGGTGGGGAACCGCTCGCGCAGGAAGAGGCCTTCCCCTTCATGACGCTGCTCTGCGAAAACGGCTACGAGGTCATCGTGGAAACCAGCGGCAGCCTCGACATCTCACGTACCGACCCGCGTGTGAAACGTATCATGGACCTCAAGTGCCCCGGGTCAGGCATGGCTGCACGCAACCGGTACAAAAACATTGAATCCCTCCGATCGAATGACGAAATCAAGTTCGTGATAAAGGACCGACACGATTATGAGTGGGCCAAACAGACCATTGAGAATTACCGGTTAACCGCTGTTTGCCCGATAAGTTTTTCCCCCGTATTCGACGTGCTGGACACGGTCGAGTTGGCGCAATGGATGCTGGACGATGGCGCCCGGGCCCGCCTCCAGGTTCAATTGCATAAATACATCTGGAATCCCGCCCAGCGGGGCGTGTGATGCACATGATGATCACCAAGGAATTTCGCTGGGAGATGGGACACCGGCTGCCCTTGCACGATGGTGCCTGCCGGAACGTACACGGACACAGCTATCGCCTGCGGGTTGAAGTCGAAGGCGCGATAGACGAGCAGGGCATGATCATCGATTTCAATCACATCTCGGCCGCAGTGAAACCCTTCATCACCGAGTTGGATCACGCCTTTCTATGCGAGGAAAGTGACACGGAAATCCTCTCTTTCCTGCGAACGCATGACATGAAGTTGTACGTGATTCCCTACCCCTCCACCGTGGAGAACCTCTGCCGCCTGTTTGCGGACAAGCTCCAACCCTTCTTCGCCCAGCATCCGAATGTGACATGCTTCCGGGTGCGGGTCAACGAGACCGCGTCATCCGAAGCCGTGCTGGAACTAAGGCCCTGAGGATTCTCAGTCCCCGGATATCCCGCAGATCCCCCGCTCACTCGTCGCGACAAAATCGATGAGCTCCGCCACCCGTGGATCCATCTCGACCGACCGGACCTGCGCCAGCGCATCCGCCAGGCCCAGGTTCTCCCGAAAGAGGGTCCGGAAGGCCGCCTTGATCGCCTGCCGTCCATCGGCATCGATACCCGCACGGCGCAGGCCGACACTGTTGATCCCGGCGACGGTATTGGTTGTCGTAAACCGCGTCGTGCAGAAGGGGGGGAGATCCTGGCTGATCGCACTCAGCCCGGCCATCATGGCCAGGCGTCCCACGCGTACGAACTGGTGCACCGCGGAATTTGCACTCAGGAACGCGCCGGCTCCAATGTTCACGTAACCCCCAAGCAACACGCCATTGACAAGAATGACATTGTTCCCCAGTTCACAGTTGTGCGCCACGTGGCTGTTCGCCATGAGGTAACAACTCTTGCCCAGCCGCGTGACTGAATCCGGCTTGGTGCCGCGATGCACCGTCACCCCCTCGCGCAGTACACAGGCTTCGCCGATCTCAACCCGGCTGACATGCACGGGATCAAACGCGAGATCCTGCGGCGTATCGCCCAGCACGACACCGGCGTGGAGACGACAGCCGGGGGCGAGCGTAACCGACCCGTACACGGTCACCCGGGCATCCAGGCGGCAGCCCTCCGCGATCTGCGCCCCGTCCTGTACATAGCAGAACGGCCCTACGATTACGTCGGCGGCCAGCGAGGCACCGTCCTCCACTACGGCGCTTGGATGAATCTCAGGCATACGGCATACCTTGCGCAAAGCGGGCGGAGCGGGCAAGGGAATTTCACCCCCTCAGCAATCCCTTTTTATCCCCCGGTTCTTCCAGTCCGCACGCTCCCATGTTTACCGAACGAGAACCATGGTGGTGAAACACCTGCCCTTTATTGCCGCCCTCAAGCCCTGCCAGGCGACTGAGTACGACCGGGTGACCTGCGGGAGCTTTTCCGTCGCCGGGCACCTGGTGCATGACAGGACCTTCCGTCCGGCACCCCAATTCCTGTTGCAGCCGCCGGTTTATCGATTACAGTGTCGGCATGAACGAGATCCAGGCAGCCCAGCAGGAAATCATCGACGATTTCGCCCTCTTCGATGACTGGCAGGACAAGTATGCCCATATCATCGATCTCGGCCGCTCCCTGGAAGCCCTGGACGAAATCCACAAGACCGAGACAAACAAGGTGAAAGGCTGCCAGTCACAGGTCTGGATGTACTCCTGCACCGAGGAAGGCCGCATGGTGTACAAGGCAGAAAGCGATGCCTTGATCGTAAACGGACTGGTGGCCATTTTAATCCGCATTTATTCCGGACGCCGGGCCACCGACATCGTCGAGGCATCCAATGACTTTTTCGCCCAGGTCGGCCTCGATAAACACCTGACCATGAATCGCACAAACGGTCTTTTTTCGATGATGAAAGAAATTAAGCAGCGCGCGGCCACAAGCCTGGCTTAACCCGACGCAGACGCGCATCTCCCATGCGCAGCCATATTCCACTTTACAATCTCCGCCTTCAACCCCTAAGATTTACTTCCACATGTCGAACATGGATCCAGATATTCAAGCGTTCAAGCCGCACGCCTCCAAGCGACACCCGAAGCCGCGGCAGCAGATTAAGCTGAATGAAGCCACGGCAGCGGACCGGGTCCGTGTCCTGTCGGTGCATCTCGACCACGAGGGGGCGGATGAACTGGAACGACTCGGCGTTTCTCCCGGCCTGACCGTGCGGGTGGTGGAAAACGACCACAAGGGTACGGTCGCCATCCGCACGAGGCGAGGCACGGTAATCCTGGGGCGACGCTTTACCTACCAGACAACGGTCTCCGCGCTCGGCTGAGATCGTGCCGGCGGAAGCGCCTGGAACCCCACGCGTAGCACGGGCTGCGAACTAACCCAGCACGTCGCGAATCTTCCCGGCCAGCTCAGCCAATTCCCCCGGGGGCGTCTCCGTGGCGTGCGCAAAGTTCAAGTCGCCCACCGAGCTGATGGGCACCAGGTGCACATGCGTGTGCGGCACCTCCAGGCCCGCCACCATCAAGCCGATGCGTTCACAATCGACGCATTGCTCGATGGCCCGGGCAATCGGGCGGGCGACCGTCAACAAGCCGGATAACAGCTCATCCTCCAGGTGGAAGATGTAGTCGACCTCGACCTTGGGAATCACCAGCGCGTGCCCCGGCTTAAGGGGCTTGATATCGAGAAAGGAAAAATAATCCTCATCCTCATACAACTTGTGACAGGGGATTTCACCCCGGATGATTTTTGTAAACAGGGTCATGCTGCTCCACTCCCGGGTTTGAGATTAGGGTTCCAATGGCCTGAGTATAAAAAAATCCCGCGGCTGGAGCCACGGGATTCACAAAATTTGCGCGCGGGTGAAATTTACCGCGAGTAGAACTCGACCACGGTCGGCACATCGCAGATCACGGGGATCTCCTCGCGTTCCGGCAGGTACGTGTAACGGGCCTTGAGGTCCCGGTCCGTCACGGTCACATACGCGGGTTGCGTGGCCAGGCCCAGGGAGTGCTTGAACATGTCGCATTCCTTGCTCTTGAGGCAAACCTCGATCTCGTCACCCACCTTGACCTGGTAGCTGGGAATGTCGACTTTCTTGCCATTCACGAGGAAATGCCCATGGCCCACGTACTGGCGGGCAGCAAAGATCGAACGGGCAAAGCCCGCCCGGAGCACGATGCTGTCGAGGCGTGATTCCAGCACTTGGATCAACACGTCCGGCGTGCTGCCGTGGCTGGCACTCGCCTTGGCATAGGCCCGGCGAAGCTGCTTCTCACTGACATTATACTGGTAGCGCAGCTTCTGCTTCTCGAGCAGCTGGCGGCCATAATCGGAAGTCTTTTGCCGACGGCGATTGCCGTGTTG
>JAYGFS010000548.1:0-15057 GCA_046581765.1 Verrucomicrobiota bacterium | reverse complement strand
CCGACCCTGAATGGTTCAGCCAAATTAAAAATTCCGCCCGGGACGCAATCCGGCAAGATCTTCCGCTTGCGCAATAAAGGCATCAAGGATCCACGCGGCTACGGTCAAGGCGATCAGCATGTGCGCGTGATTGTTGAAGTGCCCACCGGCTTGAATCACAAGCAGAAGAAGGAAATCGGGCAACTGGACGAATTGCTCATGCCAACCAACCACTCAATGGATGCGAGTTTTAAGAAGAAGGTTGCGAAGTTCTTCGTTCGCAAAGATTCACTCGATCGTACCGGCAGGTAGGCAGGATTTACGCTCGTGCACCGCTGCTTCTACACGGAACCCGTCGAACTCGGTGCCGAGGCGACGATTGAAGGGGAGGAGGCGCGGCATTTGATGCAGTCGCTTCGCGCGCGGGTTGGTGAAATGGTCGAGCTCCTGAACGGCAAGGGCCGGCGCGTCCGGGCGGAAATCATCCATCGTGAGCGACGCAGCTTGCGGTGCCGTGTGCTTGCGGTCGACGAGCTGCCGCGTCCCGCCGTATCCATTACGCTGGTGCAGGCTTTGCCCAAGTCCGGGAAGTTCGACCTGGTGCTTCAAAAGGCGGTGGAACTCGGAGTGGATGGCATCCTTCCCTTGATCAGCGATCATACAATCCGTCGTGCGGATAAGCCCCAGCGCTGGCAGGCTGTTTGTTTGAGTGCGATGAAGCAGAGTGGGAATCCCTGGTTGCCGGTGATTTATCCCGCGACCGATGTGGAGGGATTCATCCGTTCCGGAGTTTCGGATATTGAGCGTCTTTTGCTCGCCGACTTGAATGCTGATGCCGGCACCCTAAAACAGGCACTGAAAACGCCAGCGTCTTCTATCGCCTGCCTTGTCGGCCCCGAAGGAGACTTCAGCCGGAAGGAACTCGGGTGCCTGCGAGAAGCTGGGGCGGTCCCGGTCAGCCTCGGGGCGCATGTGCTGCGCAGTGAAACCGCCGCGATTTTTTTCATGAGCGTGTTGCGGTACGAAAATTCGGCTTAAACCTGTCTTTTCAACCGAAAACGGGTACGTTTAATCAACGATATCGGGAACGAGATGGCCAGAAGTGCAAACGATATTTATAAGAAGGAAAGCGTTCCGCGTTTTGCCCGGGGCAAATACCGGCGCGATCCCAAGGGGAAAACCCAGCCGGAGGGGCTGCGCGTAGGCAAGACGAGTACGGGTGCCCGCAGGGCGAGCGGCATGTTTGATGCCGTGAGTGCCCCTCGCCGTCGCACCGGGGCCAGTAGCGGCCGAGGCCGAGGCAGCCGTACGAGCGGTCCGACCAGGGCCAATCTCGTTATTGTCGCGATTCTGGTTATTGCACTTCTTGTCTACGGAGGCATTTTCGGCCTGGTTCGTTTTGGCGGCAAATTCAAGGGCAAAACCGGTGAAGATGCCCATTATACCAAACCCTTGCCGCCGAGCACCCCGCGGGTGGATTCGGAAGATCATCCCGATCGCCAAGCCCCCGAGCCGGGCCAGGTGATCATGGATACCTCGTCCGTATTTGAAAACGGAATCGATGCTTTCATACAAAACATGAAGGAGGCCCGGACCGAGATCAATCTGGCGGACAGCCCCTTGAACAAGAACGCGCCCTCGGAGACCATCCGGCTCCTCGAAACACAGCTGAAAAAAAATCCGAACCTGATCACCTTGAAACGCGAGCTGGGGAAAGTGCATTACGAGAACGGGCAGTACCTGGAGGCCGCCACCTACTTTGGAGCTATTCTGTCCGCCGACCCTTTAGACATCCACACCCGCTTATTGCTCGCGAACGCCTTCTTCGAGGGGAAGGACTATGACAGCGCCGTAGCGATAGGGACCTGGATTCTGGGGGATGACAAATTCAATTCCGATGCCCGCCAGCTGCTCGCCCGGAGCCTGATGAAAAAGCAGGATTTCGAAGCGGCGATTCCACAACTGCGTATTCTCTCGGAGGAAAACACGCTCGATGCCGCGGCCCAGAACAACCTCGGCGTGGCCTATATGCGGCTCAAGAAATACAAACTCGCCTCGAATATTTTTGCCGGAACGATCAAACTCGATCCCTCGCATCCGGTGGGGTACTTTAATCTGTCCGTATGTTACGCCAAGTGGCCGAACGATACTTCCCTGACCTCCCGGCTCGACCAGCCGCCCGCCGGTTCGGATATGATTCAAAAGGCGTGTAATGTGCTCTACGCGGCGCAAGCCCAGTTCGGCACGCCCTTTGTCCGCCAGTGGATCCAGAGCGCCGAATTCGGCCAGATTCGCAATACCGCGCCTTTTCTTCGCCTTAAAGAAAAATTTTCCATCAACGATGGCACGGTGAACAGCTCGATTATCATCAACACCCAGCCGCGCGAGGAAAGCTTCGGCAAGGCCATTTTACCCAAGCAGATCGACGACTAGGCTTTGCTTAGTCCAGAGGGGCCAACACGTTCCACCCGCCGGTCGACAAAAAACACGCCTTATCGGCAGGGGAATACCTGGCCTGACACTGCGACCATGGGGCGACGGTGTCCACAAGGCATCGCGGGCCTTATCTCCACTAGGTGAAATAGGGTGCCTTGTGGGTGCGGACGGGTGTATTTTCGAACAAATGGAGGGTCACAGGCGTTAACTGTAGTATAATTTGAGCCCGCGGACCCTTCGCCTGCCGGGTTGACGTGGATGTAAGCACGTACTAATTAAAGGTTTATGATGAATCACAAGCAGGTATTTAATGTGAATTTCAACTACCCGGTCGTCTTTTGCCGGGGGATTTTCAACCCGGAGAACCCCTTGCTCCGCGATACCCTCAGCCGACTGGATGAGGATCGCCGCCACCGGGTTATCGTTTACATCGACGAAGGAGTCGCCACGGAAAACCCCGCCCTCCCGGATGACATTCGCAATTATTTTAATGCCCACGTGAACCAGCTGGAACTGGTGGCCGATCCTGAAATCGTCCCGGGCGGCGAACAGATTAAAAACGACTATCGCCTGATCATGGGCGTCCTCGACCAACTGCTCGAATATCGGCTCTGCCGGCAGTCTTTTGTCATCGCTATCGGCGGAGGTGCGGTTCAGGACGCGATTGGGTTTGCCAGCGCGATCGTGCATCGTGGGCTGCGTATAGTGCGGATGAATACCACCGTGCTGGCACAGAATGACGCAGGGGTCGGGGTTAAGAATGCCATGAACCTCCACGGGGCCAAAAACTCTATCGGAACCTTTGCGCCGCCCTTCGCGGTGATCAACGACTATGATTTTCTAAACACCCTGTCTTTTGAGGACTGGGTCGGCGGGGTGTCCGAGGCCTTCAAGGTTGCGATCATCAAGGACCGTGAATTTTTTGTGGAGCTCTGCGAGATGGCTCCGCTGATCAGGCACCGTGACGTGAAGAGTATGGAGGGTCTGATTGAACGCTGTGCCACCATGCACCTGGATCATATCCGGACCAACGGTGATGCATTTGAGCTGGGGGCAGCCCGTCCACTGGATTTCGGCCATTGGGCCGCGCACAAGCTGGAGGGCATGTCCAGCTTCAAGATTCCCCACGGCCATGCCGTGGCCTCCGGTATTTGCATCGACTCGTTCTATGCCATGAAGCAGGGTTGGATCACCGGGGATGAATACGCGGCAATCGAAACCGGACTGCATCAGTGTGGCTACACGCTCTGGCATGCGGAAATGGATCGCCGCCTCGGCGATGGCCGCCTGGAGTTGCTCGGCGGGCTGGCGGATTTCCAGGAGCACCTGGGGGGTGAGTTGTGCATCACCATGCCGAAAGGCATTGGAGCCAAATTCGAGGTGCACGAAATAGACGAAGTTCTTGTCGAAACAGCCGTCCAGCACCTGAAGGATTGTTTCCGTTCGCCCATCGGGGAAAACCAGGCCTCCTGACTCGGGGTGGACCGGACCCGGTCCCTGTACGGGTGGGGGAATCGGCACGGACGCGATGCCCGCCGCCGGTTCATCGTCGACTTTCAGGTCGTCCCAAGGGTGATCGAGGACGATTGGATAGATATGGAGTTTGCCGGGTATACACGCATTTGCGAGGAAGGTGTGGAGAAGGAAGTCGTCGCCCGATCATGAATCTATTGCTTGCCAGCTCATCTCCACGGCGGAAAGAACTCCTTGCACAGGCCGGGTTCTCCTTCGAGATGATCAGCCCGGATGTGGATGAAACGCCTTTTCCCCGCGAGCTGCCGGAACAGCATGCCATACGCATCGCCCGGGCAAAGGCCTTGGTTGTGCAGGAGAAACACCGGGATGCCTTGGTCATCGCGGCCGATACCAACGTCGTGCACAGGCAGCGGATCCTTGGAAAACCCGTCGATGCGGAAGAGGCGGTTTCGATGCTGAAACACCTCAGCGGCAAAACGCATGAAGTGATCAGCGGCGTGGCCATGCTGGGACCGGAAAACAGCTGTCAATGGGCGGTCCACACCCAGGTCGAGTTTCGCGACCTCGCCGAGGAGGAGATTCTGGCCTACGTAGCGAGCGGTGAACCGATGGACAAAGCGGGGGGCTATGGGATTCAGGGCCTGGGCGCTCACATGGTGCGCGGAATTCAGGGTTCGTATACGAATGTTGTCGGTCTCCCGCTGGCGGAAGTCGTCGAGGCCATGCGACAGGTCTTCGGAATGGTGCCCCATGCCTGACCTGGATCCTGGCAGCAATAACCTCGATGCCTGGGAGGCGCATTACGAGGCGGGCCACACGCCCTGGGACCATGCCGCAGCACATCCGATGATTCCCATCCTGGTAGAAGAAGCCTGCCTGCATGGTCGCATACTCGTGCCCGGTTGCGGAGCCGGGCACGATGTGGAAGGTCTTTCGGCCTGCGGCCTGGATGCGCTCGGTATCGACCTGGCACCCTCCGCGATCACAAAAGCAGAAAAGCTCTACCCGGGGTCGGCCTTCGAGCAACAGGACCTGTTCAAGCTACCGGATGCCTTCGCCGGGACCTTCGACACGGTCTGGGAACACACCTGCTTCTGTGCGATTCATCCGTGTCAACGCCCGGCCTACCTTGCGGCCATGCATCGATGCCTGAAGCCGACCGGCCAGCTGGTGGCCTGCCTGTACATCACCCACGGCGAGGAAGAGCTCCCCGGTCCGCCGTATAAGATCCCCCGGACCCGCATCCTGGATATTTTCACCGAACGCTTCGTGCTGGTTGAACAGCAGATCAGTCCGTTTTCCTATGACAGTCGCCGCGGAAACGAGCTCCTGGTTGTATTCGAGCGCCGCTCGCCCGGCGGCGTGGCCGACCGGCTCATGGATTACATGCCGCCGGCGTAACGCGCTTCGGTATCGCGTCCAAGGTGCTGCGGGATGTCCAGCACCCCAGGGCCTGCTCAATCGCGCAGTTCGCGCTTCAGGATCTTGCCCGTGGCATTCATGGGCAGGCTCTCGCGGATTTCCAACAGGCGGGGATACTTGTAGGAGGCCATTTGCTCTTTGCCCCAGCCGAGGAGTTCGTCCTCGGTGGCGGATTGGCCCTCCTTCAGGATAACGAAGGCTTTGATCTCCTCTCCGGACTTGGCATCGGGGACACCGATGACGGCTGAAAGCGAAACGGCGGGATGGGTCATCAGGACCTCTTCGATCTCGCGTGGGTAGACGTTGAAGCCCCCGCGGATGATCATGTCTTTGCTGCGGTCGACGATGTAGAAATAGCCGTCTTCGTCGGTCTTGCCGATATCGCCGGTGTGAAACCAGTCCTTGGCCATCACGGCCGCGGTGTCCTCCGGGCGGCGGTAATAGCCTTTCATCACGTTGTGGCCCCGGATAAGCACTTCACCCGGTTCGCCGACCGGCAGGGGGTGATCCGCGTCGTCCACGATCTTCATCTCGACGCCCCAGATGGGGGTGCCGATCGAACCGGGCTTGCGCTCTTGATCCAGCTGGTTAAAGCAGGCCACGGGAGAGGTTTCGGAAAGGCCGTAACCTTCGAGGATCGGCACGCGGAAACGCTCTTCAAAGCCCTTGAGAATTTCGAGCGGCAGGGCGGCTCCGCCGGAAACGCAAACGCGGAGTTGGTCTGCTATTTTTCCCAGGTCGAATGTTTCGACATCCGGACATTGCATCAGCCCCCAGTACATGGTCGGCACGCCGCAAAACGTCGTGATGCTTTCTTTCTGCATCAGCCCCAGAACGGCTGCGGCATCGAAGCGCGGGAGCAACACCAGCGTGGCGCCGGCGACGAGGCCGGCATTCATCTGTACGGTTTGTCCGAAGGAATGGAACAGGGGCAGGACGACGAGGTTGACATCGTCCGCGGTGTAATGCAGCAGCCGGGCGACTACCAGCGCGTTGATCAACATGTTGTCATGGGTCAGCTCTGCTCCCTTGGGCTGGCCGGTTGTCCCGGAGGTGTACAGGATCACGGCGGTATCGCTGTTGTCGGTCACCCGGTATGCACCGTCCGGAGACTGCTCATGCATCAGCATGCCGAGCGTCGCCAGGTTTTCGATCGGCGAGGGGGCTGCGGGATCGGCGGTGATGATGAACAGGTGCTCGCAACCGGCGGCGTCGTTAAAGCCGGCATGACCCTCTTCGCCCATTGGCAGCTGCGGGGAACCCTCGAAGCAGAAGTATGCCCTGGCTTCGGCGTCGTTCAGGTGATAGGCGATCTCGCGACGCTTAAGCAGGACGTTGAGTGGTACGACGACGGCCCCGGCCTTTAGAATCCCGAAATAGACAATGGGAAAGTACGGCAGGTTCGGACAGCTCAGGGCGACCTTGTCCCCGGGTTGAATGCCGCGGGCGACCAGGCCGTTGGCGACCTGGCTGGCGGCACCGTTGAGTTGAGCATAGCTCAGCCGGGTATCACCGAGCACGATGGCGGTACGTCCCGGATTCCGTTGGGCTTGGGTTTCGAGGATAGTGGCGATATTCAGCATGCAGGTCTCCGGTTGGATGTTCCTGTCCGGGTATAAACCATTCCCGGAGGTGCGACAAGCGATGTTCGTAGCGGACGCCTTCCATTTTAAAGTGGCTTCGCTCTCTCCCGCCGCTCGACATGGGAACAAATATAACAGAAAATGGTGGCATGAAAGTCTTCCTGCATTTTCTGGTCGTCCTCCTTCTCCCCTTATCGGCGGCGGCGGATCGTGTGGTATTTAAAAATGGTCGGACCATGAACGGGAAGATCCTTTCGGAAACGGACACCCATGTCACGATCCTGGATGGCGGCCTGCAGTTGAAAGTGTCGAAGAAGCGGCTTGCCCGGGTGGAGCGTGTCGACAGCAAGGCCCCCGCAGCATCCGGCCCCGCGACCCATGCCCTTGGCGAGGCCCCGCCCTCGATCGCGTCCAGCTCGCCCGGTGCATCCAGTGCCCCGCCGCCGGAATTTGTCGGCTTCGTGGGCCGGGTTTCCGAGCTGGACACCAGGCGGATCCTGGCTTCCCGGGCGAAGGTCGCTGCCCAGGGACACGTGAAGCATATACACCAGCTGGAACGCGAGATCGAGCAGGCCGACCGTCAGCATGGAGCCATGATGGACAGCCTGAAGGGATTACAGAAAAATCCGGTGGAGTACAATGGGAGGGTGAAGCAAGTAAATGAGTTGCGTGTCGCCACCTTGAATAAGCAAAAGCAAGTGACTGCGAGCAAAGCCAAAATTACCCAGGCGCAGCGCACCTTGAACGACTACCTGAATCAATCGGTTCAACTTATTTACCGTTTCCAGTCCATGCGCGAAGCCTACCAGCAGGCGCACGGTGAAGGGCATAGGCCCTACTTCGACCGCATGGAGGCGCGCTTGAACGCGCACCGTCAGACCTTCAGGGAGGTTACGGTTCCCCACACACGAAAAGGGGATGCGTTGATCGTGGACGTATTGTTGAATGGCAGGATCCGCGGATCGTTCATCGTCGACACCGGCGCGTCCTACGTGACCATCCATCGTGCCCTGGCCGTGCGGTTGAACCTGCCGCGGGACGGCACCATGGTCAAAACACAGCTCGCGGATGGATCGATTATTGCGATGCAGAAGATCACGCTGGACTCGGTAGAGGTTGGCGAGGCCCGGGTAGCGAATGTGGACGCCCTGGTCTCGGAAGAAAAACCGGCGACGGGTATTGATGGCCTGCTCGGGATGGCTTTCTTAAAAAACTTCAACCTGGTCTTCGATCCCTTGAGCGGAAAATTGGTCCTGACGAATCTCAAATAAGTATCGCGCTACGCGTGCGTCAACGGGACGTGCCGAACCGGGCGGCCGGACTGCGGGGTCCCCTAGTTTTTCTTGATCCGGTAGAAGCGGCGAAAGGTGACGGCCGGCAGCCCCGTTATGGTGTAGGCAGTTTGCTCACCGCCGGAGGAGACGGCATCCCCAAGCGCTTGCCAGGTGACCAGGTCATCGCTGACCTCGACCAGGTAACGGCCTCCCGGGCTCGAAGTAAAATTCAGCCTGAGCTCACGAGCGTTGCTGCCTTGGTGTACATCGAGTATTTCAATCGATTCGTCCGGGGTCCACGTCAGGTCGTAGCGCTCCACCTGGACCTGCGGGGCTCCGTTCTCGCTGCGCTTGCTCCAGGCAACATAGAGGCGATCGCCCAGGTAAGCCATGGTGGGATGCACGTGAGAAAACCCGCCTTCCCCCACCGCGATGTCGTCCACCAACTCAAGGGATGCGTCGAGCACCGCCAGCCGCACCCCGTAAGGATTGGCCAGCATATCGGGATCTCCCCCAACCGCCCGGGCAATGTAGGTCACCAGGGTGCAGTCACCCACCACCCGGCTGTCGGTGGGGAAGTGCCGTTCAAGGCTGTCGTCCCCCACGCTGGCGAGGCGGCTCACGGCGAAGGCATCGTCCAGGGCATTGACCGTGATGCGCCCCGGCCCCACGGGTCCCAAGCTGGAAACGAAGCGAACCTGGCCGTCGTTTAAATGCATGCTGTTGCCGATGCTGCCGTGGATGCCATCGATTGATGTGGGGATTGAATGGGTCGCGAGGACGTCTCCGTCGAGATCGACCTCCCGGATCTTGAGCAGGTTTGCCCGGGTGCCGGTGCTTAGCAGCAGCCGGTCCCCGGACCACAGCATGCAATGGTCCGGGAAATTATCCTGGGTGAAGTCCGTGGCCAGGGCAATGATCGGTTCGCGCATCAACTCGTTGCCCTCGAGATCAAAACGGGCCAGCATCAGGGACTGGTCGGTGGCAAAGTCCTCCGAGGGTCCGCCGCCTCCACCCACGGGCCGCCCCTCCTCGTAGTTCAGGGTCTGGTAGACCACCACCAGTTCATCGTCCACCAGGATCGCCCGATGATCGGCCGGCTCGCCGTAGGTGCCATCGATGGCCGCTACGGGAAAGGGGTCGCCCTCCTGTTGCAGGTCCGGGTCGAAACGGTATGCCTGGTGCTTGATTCTCCCTACCTCGTTGGGCCCGGGACTCGGCTGAACCACCACCACCATGAGGCCGCCATCCGGGCGCACCCGGATCTCCGGGCGATGGGTGCCAACCGCCATCTCCGTTGTCGATACGTGGGAAAGGGTCAAGCGCTCGCCACCCCGGCCCTCGCTGCCGCTTAGACCGAGGATGCTGAGCACCAGGGCAAACATCCTGCCCCCCGGTAGTTTCTTTATGGTTTTCATGGTCCATCCCTGTGTTCCCGGATCGTTCACCGGCCTTTCATGTCCAGGGGGCTTCCAGCACGATGATCCGTTCGCACACGTCCTGAACGACGCACCCCACGGGGTTTTTCCGACAAGGTGCTTTCGTTACCGGAAAACGAAAAGGGGTATGGAATTATTGTGCATGATATGAAAGTTCGTTCCGTATGCGTGGCGGAAGCCCCGAGAGGGTAAAGGCGGTTTAGTGGTTGCCAGGCCGGCAGCGTGTCGGTTCGCAGTTTCTTTCACGGGAGAGGTCCGCATCGCCCGTTTTCGGTCGGGTCAATGCGCTTAGCGCACGCGGCTACTCATCTTCCACCGTAAGCCGATAGAACACGCGTTCCGCGGTCTCCGTCGAAAGGACCTGCGTATTCATGGGCGGCGTGGCGAGGATACCCGTGAGCACGGATTCGTCAAAGCCGACAATCAAATCGGTCGATCGCCAGATGGAATACGTTTTATCTTCCACGCTGGACCACGAAAGCACATGGCCGGACGCCACCTCCTGGCTGACGAAGGCCAACACGGACTCCGCGTTGGTGGGATCGGTGCCGGCGCGCCACTCGTTGTAGTTGGAAGCTCCGTCTTTGTCCCAGTCGTCGTTCGCCCCGCCATCGACCGCGTCTGTCGCGCCGAAGTTGTCGGTTTCCCAGGTGTCCGGCATGCCGTCGCCATCGGCGTCCGGGTCGGGAACCGTAAAGTCCACCGTCCCAGGGGAAAGATCCGGGCCCGTGGTCCAGCTCGAAGGATCATTGCCATACAGGGCTGGATCGACTCGCACAAGGGATACCCCACCGGTATTCGCCAGGGTCGGCCAGGGTGCCTGGTTGTCGTATGCGACGCGTTCAACCAGGATATACGGGATCTCACCGGTCCCGGCTTCCGCTTCCCCGGGACGGATAAGCTGAACGTCTTCCCCCCCGTTGTTAAGCTTGCCATCGTAGGGTCCGAGTACGGTCACTCCTTCGGGCACGGCATACCTATTCGTGAAGGCGTCGCGGTTGGTCTCCGTGATGAGGAGACTTTCCCCCGGCCCCAAGCTGAGCCCTTCCGGGAAGGTGAAGGTAAGCGCCCCATCCAGGCGCCAGGTGTTGGCCGGCGTCGCGGTGTTGTACAGCGGTACATTTGTGGCGGCGGAGTTGTAGAGCTCAATGAATTCAAAGTGATTGCTGTCGGCGGGGCGATACAGCAATTCACTGATCACCACCGGCCCGATCCGCGGGTAGGCATTGGAGGCCAGTGATGTCGCCTCGCTCTGTGCGGTGAAGTCGATCTCGGCGTCGCTCAGGATATGCCGCCCGAAGGTGATGTCGCGCTCGGCGGCGCCGAAGCGTTGCTCGATCCGGTAGCCGGTTAACCCGCTCCCATCCCCGGAGGTCAAATAAACCGCGTCACCCAGTTCGCTCAGCCCGAATCCATTGGGCCCGGCCGCGGTGGTGCCGAAGTGGGACGCCTCGCTAAGCACGAGATACCCTCCAGGCGCCAGGGATGAAAGCCCGCTGAGTTGTACCTTGTCCAGGGCCTCTTCGTCGTCACTCAGGTACCATCCGTTGATGTCGATGGTGTTGCCCGAGAGATTGACCAGTTCAACCCAGTCCCCGGGAACATCCTGGTCCTGGTGCGTGAGGATCTCGTTGATCACCAGGTCCCCGGGCGAGGGGAAGTCCTCCGGGCCCTCCCCCGGGGTGCCGCCGACATGCGCACTCGGCCGCCAGGAAAGGCTGTCACTCCAGGTGCTGGTCGCGGCGGTCGGGTCGATCAAGGTCAGGGAATACCCCTCGCCATCGGTGATCTCGTACCAATCGTTGTAGGCAAAATCGAGGATGGTGCGGCCGAGACCATCTTCAAGTACCAGGTCCTCTCCGGCATTGTCGAGTGCGGCATCGGGCAGGAAGAATTTTCCATGGTATTCACCGGCAATATTGATGCTGCCCGCGTTGGGGTAGCGCGTGGTAAAGGCCTCGAGATTATTTACCAGCACGATGTATTCGCCAGGACCCAGTGTCGGAATATCCCCGTTGTTGAATGCAAAGGTAATGCCCTGGCTAAAGACGGTGCCTGCCAGGCCGACTGCCTGGGTCCCCGTATTGAGCAGTTCAATGAATTCAAAATCTGACGCAGGGTAATTGGTCTCCACCCCGGCCGTCGCCGTGGCCGGAAAATACATGATCTCGGTTACCCGCAGGGGCGATTCCTCGTCCACCACGAAGGTGGCCTCCGTCAGGGCACTCCAGGTGCTCCCGCTTCGCACGCGGGCCTTGAGGTGGGTGGATATTGTTACCGTGAGGGGGGAGCTGTAGGCCGTGCCGGCCACGGTGCCGCCCACCGCGCGCGGGTCAGAACCGTCGGTCGTGTAGTAAATCTGGCTGGCCCCGGAGATGGAAAGGGAAAAGCCCGAAGCCATGCTGCCGCCGTGTTGGCTGAACCCGGGTGCGTCCACCCCCGGATACCAGCCCTGCGCTTGAATCTGGCTAAAGACAACATCCCTGCGGGTGTTGGGCGAAGCCTGAAGGTAGCTGTTGAAAATGCTGTTGACCGCCGGGAGCCAGTCGTCGTTCTTGGTACGCGGAGAGGCCGTCCTATAATCGCCCCAACGCGCCGATTCGGCGATGATGGCCATCTCCATTTCCTCCTTGCGATCGGTCACCAGCGTGGCAGCGCGTTCTGGAGTCAGTACGCCACCGTTGAAAAAATGCCGGTGTACCCGGTCAGCAAAGCGCAGCGCATATTCATCGTTGTCCAGGAGTTTAAGGTGCAGCCACCAGGGATTGAAGTAAGCCATCGTTGTCAAGGAGGGGGTGCTCATCACCGGATAGTCGGTGATGAAGTTATAGTCGACCCCGGCACTCAGGTGGTATCCGAGGCAATGCTCACCGTCATGCGCGACAAACTTGAATCCGTCCGGGGACGTGCGGTTGTAGAAGGCAAAGAGATTGCGGGGCATGCTCCCCCTCCCCGGCCCGCCAAGCGGGGAATCACGATTGCCCGTATAGTAGACGCACAGCATGTAGTCGATCAGGTTGTCCACATCCAGCAACCGGGTACCGCTTTCGTCTTCGGTTCCATCCGCATTCATGCCTTGGACGGCAAAGTAGGCGGAATCGGAACTCACGCCGGCATTCACGGCCGTCCACAGATCCTGGTAATTGTCCAACACCCCGTCCGTGGCCTCGATGAGTCCACGGTTGTCACCGGACTTCACGACGTCATAGTCGTCGCTATCATCGCCATAGTAGGACTCCCCATAGCGTGCGTCGGGACGCTCTTCCGTTTGGTACAGCCCCCAGTACATGCCGTTGAGATAGAGATGATAGAACCGGCCGCGTGTATAGGGCTGCCCCATCTCACGATGGGCATCGCGCGTGAAGGTGTCATAGAGCCATGTGGAGTTGCTGCCCGAGTTGCCATGATGCCAGGAGAAGTTTTGGCCCGTCCGTAAATCCATGCGCTTGAAACTGTCGGCGCCCTCGTCGCCGAACAGTTTATAGTTCAGGCGCGAGGTGCCATACTCGGAGCGGAAAAAGAGCCGGAAAGAGTGCTTCGGGTTGCTTGACGTGCGGCTCGATCCGCCACGAATGCGAATACCGCCATTGATCTGGAAACCGTCCGTGCCATCGGGGTTGATCAGTTCCACCGAGGTTTCACGTTCCCAGGCCGAGCCATCGTCCTGCGCATTCACATAGATGCCGCTGCCGGGATCGAACAGATTGTCTGGATCAGTCACGATGGAAATCGACGGGATATCCAGAAGGGCATCATCGATGAGATCGGCATAGGTGGGATCATTCACGACATCCGGGTCCATCGCATAGTCAAGGGCCTGCCCGTTGACGGAACCCGAAGGCCATGCGGGAGCCAGCGAGTTGGCATCGGCTCCCTGGCCGATGATATCATCGAGGAAAAGATAGGTCTGGGTGTCGGTATCGCTGGGCTGGTAGCCCGTCACGAAGGCGGCCGCACGCAGCACCGTGGTGCGGTCGATGGTGATGGCGCCGGCGTAAAGCGTGCCGTTGTCCGCGGCCGGGGCGGTTCCATCCACGGTGTAGTAGATGGACGCCCCGTCGGTTCCACTGCTGATTTCCACCTCGAATGCATCGGTGTAGAATCCCCGATCAACGCTGAAAGAAGTATCTTTCACGTAGCCGAGCACGCCGGACACATTGGCGGTGCCGGGGGTGGGTGAGGTCAAGTATAGGGCCGAGTTGGTTTGGATGTCACCGCCCGTGGTGCCGTTTAACCGGGGCATGATAAAGAGATCCGGCGTGCCCGAGGGATAGTCCATGGCATGGATGGCCAGGATATTTTCGCCAGCCTGTAAATACGAGGAAGGATTGGGCAGCGTGAAATCTTCGTAGGCCGTTCCACCGTGCGTTCCAGAGGCTCGAGACTGGTGTGTCGGCGAGGCCGGCACATTTTCCGAGACAAGCTCCGTGCCATTGATGTAGGCCACGAAGCCGTCGTCGTACTTCATGCGGAGTGTCAGGAGCGATACGGTATCGGGGTCATCTACCTCGAAAGGGATACGGATATAAATGGAGGGCGTGTTTCGGAACATGTCGCCTACGTCCAGGTTGATCATGGATCCGTATGTTGAGCCCGCCCTTTCATAACCGACCCCGGTAAACCCGCTCAGCCAACCCGTATCATCGTAGCCGGTGGTATTCCATGTCGATGCCGGCTCGGAGGAGGGAATCAATGCCCGTGCGTCCTGCTCCTCGACAATAAGGGTGGAGAAGCTCGCGTCCTGTCCCAGCCCATAGGATATGTCGTCATCCTGTGCCGGATAGTCCACGAACGCATGCGCTATGGTAACCCCGTCGGGCTGCGTCAAGATCACGCTCTCCCCGTTCGCACTGAGCTTGAAGGTGCTATGCAGGTAGCCGAGACTATCGGTATAATCGTCCTCGGCCTGTCCCGAGGCAAACACGAGCAGGTACTCCCCACCGGCCATGCTGGTGGGAGGAAAGGTCCACTGCACCGGGGTATTCGTGGAGTCACTGAGGAACCACCCCGTTAAGTCAACAGTATTGGAGCTCAGGTTATAGAGCTCGATCCAGTCCGAGTAGTTGCCATCGCCGTCCACCAGCGTGTCGTCGTTATTGGCCATGAACTCGCTGATCACAACCTGGGCCTGGCTGCCAACGGACAAGGTCATGAAGGCGGCTGCGACAACTGCGGCCATGGTCTTGCGCTTCAACATGCTTCGATCCATCGAGGTATTTTTTCCGGCCATTAGGCTTTTCCTGTTCCTTTTCCGGCCTGATCGCCATGCGACGACCGGAATCCCCCACCCTGCAGGATTTTCCCTGCCGCAGGATGCTTCGGGCTCGTTGTATGGTCGGCAAACGGTCGGACAGGTAAAATATTTTGAAAATTACAAAATTGTAATCTACTTGCACCTGCTCCCGCTCCCCGGCTGGGAGGCGAAAGCTACCTATTCCAGGCTCAAAT
>JAYGFS010000462.1:0-3499 GCA_046581765.1 Verrucomicrobiota bacterium | reverse complement strand
GGCCAGCCAGACCGCCGCGAGAAAGCCGGGCACCATCGCAAGGGGAAGGTGGCAGGCCACGCCCGTGCCGAGCAGGTGTACAGCGGCGGCAACGGTAATGGGAACAAGTTGCAGCCGCGCAGCCACCGGGGCCTACTCGGGGGGGGTGAACAGGTTCATCGGGGCGTGATGACCGATCTTGCTCGCGTGCTCCAGCGCGTGGCTGACATAGGCCTTGGCCCGCCTGACCGCCTCGGTTAACAGGTGGCCATGCGCGAGATAAGCGGCCAGGGAGGCAGAGAACACGCAGCCGGCACCGTGGGTTTCCATGGCATGAATCCGCGGGGATACGAAGGAATAGAATTCGCCCTCGTCATAGAGGACGTCCACGACTTCCTCGCCGTCCAAATGCCCCCCCTTGACCACGCACGCGACATCAAACTTGTCGCCGATCTCGCGCGCGGCCAGTTTCAGGTCCTCGTGATTGGCGATGGTATGGCTGGTGAGTATCTCGGCTTCAAAGACGTTCGGGGTGACCACCCGGGCCAGGGGGAGCAGGAGATCGCGCATGGCTTCATTGCCCTTGGGTTGCAGCAGGCGTGCGCCCGAGGCGGCGACCATCACGGGGTCGACGACCAGGATGGGAATCCCCTGGTTGACATCTGCGCGGGCGACGCGCTTGATGATCTCGTCCGAATAGAGCATGCCGGTCTTCGCTACCGCGATGGGAAAGCCATTGGATACGGCCCGAATCTGCGCGGTGACCAGGTCGGGGCTCATCGGCTCGATCTGGGTAATCTCCGCGGGGGTCTGGGCGGTCACGCAGGTGATGACGGTCGTGCCATAGACACCCAGGCTGGCATAGGTTTTCAAATCGGCCTGGATACCCGCACCTCCGCCACTATCGGAGCCACCAATGCTTAAAACTACCGGGACATCGCTTTGGAATAGAAATTCCTCGTTCATTTGTTCATGGTTAAAGCCCCTAAAGGCCAAGTCAATCCGAAATCCCCACTTGGCATTTGAAACCCCGGACGGTTTCCCGTGTATTGTAGACATAAGATGAAGCCCCTCGCCTATATTGTCCTCGCGGTCATGCCCCTCCTCGTGGATGCCGAGGAGATGGAAGCCTTCACCCGCGAGTGGGTCGACCAACAATGGGTCGCCCACCTGCAATGGCGGCTGGAGCATCCGGAAACCCACCCGGTTGAAATCGAGGTCTACTGCCGGGATCTCCTCAAGACCGTCCCGGTTGAGCCCGCCACGGTCGACAAGCTGGTCGAGTATTACACGCTTTTCCGCCGGGAGCCCGCCATGGCTGCGATGGCTGCCCGCTATGCGCGAATCCTGGACCCGGAAAGTCCGCGGGCCGCGCAATACTGGGACCAGATCGAGGAGGCCCGCACGAGGAGGCCAAAGGACCCGGAATCCGACGTTTTCCCCGGGGACGCGATGCTCAGGTATGAGCAGGCCCTGAGCGATGCGATCGAGCATCTGAACCGCGGAAAGCTGGTTCCCTGTGAAAATATCCTCCGCGGCATTCTCTTCAACTACCCGCGCCACCTGGAGATCCTGAAACACCTGGGAAGTATTTATGTCATGAAGTCCGAATGGGCGATGAGCACGATGGTGTACAACTACGCCCGGGAGCTGGATGCAGATGACACCGACCTCGCCAATAACTACGCCCTCTGCATGGACAAGATCGGCCGGACAAGCGAGGCCCTGGAGATCCTGCACGAGCAGTTCGAGCGTCACCCCCGCGCAGGTTACCTGGCGCACAACTGTGGGCGGCTGGCGATGAAGCTGGACCGGGTAGAGGAAGCGCTCGACTACTACTCACGCTGGGTCGAACATCATCCAAACAACCTGGATGCCTGGGTGTCGTATGGCAACGTGTTGATTCTCAAGGACAAGGACCTCTTCGCCCAGGCCGCTTTCGCCCGCGCGCATGACCTGGACAAAAGACACCCCGTGGCCTTGAGGCGATTGGCTGAAATCGCCGCGCGGCGCAAGCGGCCCAAGGACCTGATCAAATGGGTCCGGCGACTGAAGGCGGAAATCCCGCCGGCGGAATTCCAGCTTTTTCTGGATCAGCCGATATTCGATGATCAGGCCGCGTTGAAAAAGGAGATCAACCGTGAACCTCGCTAAATGCGCATGGGTCGTGGCCGTCTCGGCGGCCATGCTCCAGGGACAGGAGCCCGGCCCGACGACACCCGGTGAGGCGCCGGAAAAGCCGGAGCAGCCTGCGGGGAGGCAAACGGAGAAACTCTGGGATGACCTGCGGATTTCCCGGCCCTCAACACCTCCTGCAGTGGACCCGGACAAGGGAGGGGACAAATTTTTTGTCCCGCGCATCGGAATAAGGCCGCAGGCACCCATCGTTCAGGCGCCCTTTAACCGGGGCGAAGCGAAGCAATTCAATGACCAGATGGCCGTGGGGAACCTGCATCTCAGCTCCAACCTCTATTACAAGGCCTCACACTATTTCTGGGAAGCCGCCCGCCTCCAGCCGGAGAACGAGGACGCCGCCAGCAGCTTGGCGGTGTGCTTCCTCATGGCCGGGGACAGCGAAAGAGCCATCGTGTTCTACCGGGAACTAGTCAAACGGAGCCCCCTGGTGGACGATTACCCGTTTAACCTGGCCTCGGCGCTCTACAAGGCGGGCGCGTACCCGGAGGCTATCCAGGAACTGGAAACGCTGATCGAAGATCACCCAAAAGAGGCCAAACTCCTCTACAACCTGGGCATCAACCACCTGGCGATGGAAAATAGGGAAGCCGCAATAATCTATTTGAGAAAGAGTTACGAAAATCTTCCGCAAAACCCCTTCCCCCTCCTGGCGATCGCCAGATTACACAGCCAGCAAGGCCAGAAGCTCGAAATGTTGGCCGAACTGGAGAAAGCAGCGCTTCTGCTCAGTGCGGCAGAACTGCGCTTTTACCTCGATCACCCGGCATTCAAGGCCTGGGATGAGCCCGGCTTGTACGATCGGGTGATATCGAAGAGTTTGTAATGCATTTGATGTAAACAAATGAGCTTTCGCCATTGTACTGTAAATGCATAATGCTGTATAACCACAGCCGCTTGAAAACTGGAACGTAGACACAATAGCATGCTGAAACATCACCCAATCGTCTCTGTTGTAGTAGCGATTTTAGTGGTCAACCTGTTTACCGCGAACGCTTTGCAACAATATAGCAGCCCGGATGAACCCGGGGAAAAGATCCTTTCTGAACACGACCAGGAGGGCTTGGTCTGGCGTCTGACCATCCATGAACCGGAGGAAAAAACCTTCCGCTTCCTGGAAATTGAAGAAAAAAACGACGAAGAACTCGATGAAATGGCCCGGGAATCCGAAGCCCGGCTCAAGCAGCGCCAGAGCGGCGGACCGGGCTACCGTGCCCATAACAGCCTTGCCATAAACGACTTATTCGATGACATTCACATCGCGGTTCCCCGGGCGGACGACCATTTCGACAGCGAAGCCCGCATGCCGGATTCCTTCCTGTCCAAA
>JAYGFS010000417.1:0-1839 GCA_046581765.1 Verrucomicrobiota bacterium | reverse complement strand
CTATGTGGAATACAATTTCGACGGCGGCGAGTCCTACTGGGTCCCCATGGTGGGCGGCACGATCGGGCTGGGCTACCTGGAAAACTTCGGCGGCGATGACATGGGTCTCGAATTCGGGATATATGCCGGGGCGAAGTATTTCTGGCGCGATAACCTGGCATTGGTGACGACGCTGGGTTTTGACGGGAGTTCGGGAGATACCTATGACGACGAAAAAGATGCTGCTTCGTCGACAAATCTCTCCCTTGATATCGGCTTTCGCTGGTATTACTAGACCATCATCCTGTTCTCCTACGGCTGTTTCAGCCACCGATTACCCGGGGTTGAGTAGCGGGAATACCGCTCTTGCAGACTTCCTCCCGGGTTGCCGGGCGGAGGCGAAGGCCAGGCGTATCGGGAGGAAGATTTTCCTTCTCACGGAAGGCTATACATCTATACCCTTCACCTGCTATAACGGGGTCCGGAGGAGATTGATTATGCAGAAGAACGCTATGTTAGCCCTTTTTATGGGGGTGTCTTTAGTTGCCTGCCAAACCTCAGGACCCCAATTCAATCTGGTTCTCAGCAACGCTTCCAATGCGGATGTATCGGATGTCGAGGTTCTCTTGGACGGAAAGCCGGTCTATCAGGTGGCGAGCCTCAGTGCCCACACGAGCCAGGGCAACACGAAGCGCATTAAAGGTGCGGCACCTAAATCCTCCCTGATCCGTTGGAAATCGGGCGATCGGTCCTACGAAAAGGCCTTCAAGCCGGAAAAGACCCTGCCGGAACGTTTTCAGGGGCACATCACCTTGGAATTCAAGTCTGCGGACAAGGTTTTGCTGTTTTCACAGGCGGGTCCAGACGCTGAGGACCCCCTAATGCCTTGGGGTACGCCGGAAGAGTGGGAGGGGGCTCCATCTATCCCCGGCCTGACGGGGAGGAATTGATAAATCGGCTGAAAAAGCGCTGTTTTCTAAGAATTCCCGTCCCAAATGCGTCTGTGGGTACAGGTACTTTATAAGAAAACCCAGGCATCGGATGATAAGGAAACAATACGTTTTAGCCATGAGCCTGCTCTGCGGGTTACTTGGTTTCCATTCGCCCGCACATGCGGACATTGACGTGGTTCGCTCGGAGTTTGAGTTGAAACTCGCCCTGGTGGACCAGAAAATCGAGGAAGGGTTGGTCAAGCTCTACGCGGGCTACCTGCAGCAGCTCGATCGCTTTGAGCAGAAGTACATGCAAGCGGGCGATCTGCATCGTACCCTCGTTTTCCGAGCGGAAAAGGAGCGTTTTGTCGCTGATCGCAAGGTGGATGCCGCGGCCTTGTCCAGGGACCCGGACCTGCTCAAGCTTCAGCAATTCTTTCTTAAGCACTACAATAGGGCCGAATCCTTGCGCTCAGGCGAGTCCTCCAAGCTGGTGAAACAGTACCTGGTGGTCCTCGGCGATCGCAGCAAGGAGTTGACGAAGGCGGGGGAAATCCAGGAGGCGATAATCTTCAGAACGGAGCAGGAGGAGGTGACCGAACGCTACGCCGATATGCTGGCTGCCGTCGCCCGCGCGACGGCCCCGCCAAGTCCCGAGTTTGGATCCCCGGTCGAGGGACCGCTTCGCCCCTCCCGCTCGCTCCAGCAATTCAAAGCCCGCTTTCCGCATCTCGCTTCCAGCCTGAAGGTATACTACGATTTTGAAAATCCCTCCGGGGTGGTGGATTTGGTGGGGAATGTGCCGGGAAGGCTCAACGGGGCAAAAAACGTTGAGTCGGGTCGTAGGGGACGCGGCCTCGATCTGGACGGAAAGGGTTGGGTTTCCCTGGGTAAGCCCGATCAGATCACCGGGATGAAGGAAGGAGTA
>JAYGFS010000364.1:0-4952 GCA_046581765.1 Verrucomicrobiota bacterium | reverse complement strand
CGTGGGAAACCAGTCGGTACTTTTTCACCCGGGCCAGGTGGCTGACCAGCCGGGGCAGGGCCTCTTCGTCCGGCGCGAGGAACATCAGGTTGATCCCCTTATCCAGCAGGTCGGCGAAGACCCCCAGCAGGCGGCTTCGGTACTTCCGGTCCAGCCCCTCGAAGGGATGCTCGAGGATGATCAGCATGGGGTCCGCCAGCAGGGCGCGGGCGAGGAAGAGCTTGTGGCGCTCGCCGTTGGAGACTTCATCCATGCTTCGCTTGAGCAGGGCTGCGATGTCCAGGCTGCGAATGACTTCTTTCCGAATCGCCCGGTATCGCCGCATGCGTTCCGGGGATACGTCCTCCATGGAATACACCTCGTCCACCTGCTCGAGGGCAAGGAAGTCCTCCACGCGATGCCCTTCGTGGCCCAGGCCCGGATTCCACCGGACCTGGGCGAAGGATTCCCGGTGGGCGACTTCAAGCTGTTGATCCTCAAAGAGCACGTGGACCAGCCCGGATTCGGGACAACCTTCAAACTGGGGATCGATCTCCTCGTAGCCGTATGTTACCTCGCCTGCGACGGGCGGGATATCCCCGCAGAGCGCATGGATCAAGGTGTTGCGTCCCGAGTCGCGTCCGCCGACCAGGCCCCAGCATTCGCCCGCCAGGATGTTCCAGTCCGTATCGCTGAACACGCGGGCTTCCCCCCGCCGGAAGCCGGCCTGCTGCAGGTGGACCAGGGAGCCCGTGTGCCGGGCCGCTCTCCAGCGAAAGGCGGCCATTAGCGGGGCTGATGGTCGAAGGCTTTCAGGCGCCTGGCGAGCCGGGCGATGGTCTCCTTGTGCTCGGGATTCCTCGCGAGGTTGTGGATCTCATTTGGATCCTTGTCGTGGTCGTATAGCTCGCGCCCGGCCGTGCCCCGCATCCACTCGGTGTAGCGCCAACGCTCGGTGCGGATCGAGTAGCCATAGGCCTTGGTACTGTGCCACACTTGGGTGATGGCCGGCTTGTCCCAGGCCGCCGCCGGATCGCTCAGGAGCGGGCGGAGGGAACGGCCGTCCAGCTTGCCCGGCGGGGGCAATCCCGCGTAGTCGGCGATCGTGGGGTAGAGGTCGACCAACTCCACGGTGCGTTTGCAGATGCCCCCGGAGGTGATGCCGGGGCCGGAGAAGATCAGCGGCATGCGGGCCGATCGTTCGAAGGCCTTGCGCTTGTACCAGAGGCCTTTCTCGCCGAGGAAATAGCCGTGATCGGACCAGAAGACGACCAGGGTGTTCTCCACGAGCCCATGCTCCTCCAGCGCGGTGAGCAGGCGCCCGACCTGGGCATCCACGAAGGAGTTGCAGGCGTAGTAGGCCTGCTTGCACTTCCGGGCCTGCTCGACCGTGATGTCCTTGAAGAAGTAGGGCCAGTTCCGGGTGTCGCGCTGGATCGCCATCGGCGGTACGTCCGCGAGGTCGGCCTTGGCTTCGTTCAAATCCGGGATGCTGATTTCCTCCAGGGGATACAGGTCAAAGTACCGCCTCGGTGCGACGTAGGGGCAGTGCGGGTTGAAAAAGCCGGCGGCGAGGAAAAAGGGCTCGTCCTTGTGCTCCTCCATCAGCTCGATGATTTTTGACGCGACCATCCCGTCGGTGTGTTCCTCGTCCTTGCTGACCGGGTCCCACCAGGCCATGGAGATGCCGAGGCCCTTGTTTGGCCCGTAGTTGATGATGTCCTTTTCCCGGGTCTTGTCGATGCCGGCGGGGTTGTAGCGCTCGGTCCAGGTGGCCGGGTCGTCGTTTCCGTCGGTGCCGATCATGCTCGGGTTGCCGTAGTGGTAAATCTTGCCCGCACGGGCGGAGAAATAGCCGTTGTTTTTGAACAACTGGCCGAGGGTGACCACGTCCGGGTTCTTCTGCCGGAGCTCGTGTTTCAAGGTGTGCATGTTCAAGGTGTCCGGGCGCAGGCCGGTCATCAGGCTGGCCCGGCTGGGGCCGCAGAGCGGCTGCTGGCAGTAGGCGCGGTCAAAGCGGACACCGGCCCGGGTCAGCTGGTCGAGATGCGGGGTCTTGACCTGTGGGTTCCCGTAGGCCCCGAGGTCGCAATTCATGTCATCGGCCGCGATGAAGAGGACATTCAGGGGCTTGGCGACCGCCCAGGTGATTGCGAGGGGGCCCAGCAGCAGGAAGAGTATAGGTCTTATCATGCGCTTTGCCTTAGCATGGCACGTCCCGCGGTCCAAGGATGGATAGGGGTGATTCCGGTCGGAACGCACCGGGTACGGACCTGGGATCGGGCGGGTGCTGGCTGGGGTGGGGTTACTCGATCGCGGTCTTCCCGTCGACAAGCGGCACGGGAAAGTCGGGCTCGACCGTGCGCTTGGTCAGCCAGGTTTTTTCCAGGCGCCTGACAATGTCCGGGTGCTTGGCCGCCAGGTCCCTTGTCTCGTTGCGGTCGGCGTCGAGGTCGTACAGTTCCCAGGCCTGTGGCTGCTTCTTGTTCAGGAGGCCCCGCCGAAGCGCCTTCCACCGGCCGTCCCGGATGGCCACGATTCCTCCGTAGTTGTGGAAATCCCAGATCATGGCTTCGTCGCGCGGTGGTGCATCCCTTCCCTGTATCAGGCCCCCCAGGTCGATTCCGTCGAGTTGTTGATCCGGCAGTGGGGCTTCCGCGATGCGGGCCAGGGTAGGGAACCAGTCGGGAAAGTAGGAAGGGACATCGCAAGTGGATCCCGCCGCGACCTTCCCCGGCCACTTTACCACGCAGGGAATGCGGATGCCGCCCTCGTAGCAGCTGCCCTTGAAGCCCCTGAGCCCACCCGCGGAATGGAAGAAGGTGCAGGCGGCACCGCCGATATGCCAGCGCGGGTCCCGTCCCCCGTGGGTCGGCCCGTTGTCGGAGGTGAAGACGACCAGGGTGTTGTCACTGAGGCCGTGTCGCTCCAGCCGCTCAAGCACGGAGCCGACATGCTCATCCAGGTCGGAAATCATCGCCGCGTAGGCGGCCCGCGGACGCGGGTGGGGGTTGTAGGCATTCTGGCCCCGGTAGGGGCCGTGTTCCTCATCCCATTCTACCGGGTAGCGGTCGATCCATTCCTGCGGGCTCTGGATCGACACGTGCGGCTCGACAAAGGGCAGGTAAAGGAAGAAAGGCTTCTGCCGGTTCTTGTCGATGAAGGAGAGGGCCTCGGCCAGGATCAGGTCGGGGGCGTAGTTCTCGGCGCGGTAGTCCTCCGCGCGGACCTCGCCTTCGGGTTGACGGTTGTGCCCGAAGACCGGGGCCTTGTTGACCAGGACTTCCCGCTCATCGCTGTCGAGGAAGGGCGGGAAAAAACTGTGCGCATTGCGCTGGCAATTGTAGCCGTAGTAGCGATCGAAGCCCTGCTTGATCGGGGATCCCTCCGTGTTGGACGGGCCCAGCCCCCATTTGCCGAATGCACCGGTGGCGTAGCCCGCGGTTTGCAAGACTTCCGCGATGGTCACGATGCCCTTGGTGATCGGCCACTGGCCGGGATAGATGCGCCCGTTCCCGGAGTCCCGGTTGCCCCGGATTTCCGCATGGCCCAGGTGCTGGCCGGTCATGAGGGTGCAGCGGGCGGGCGCGCAGACGGGCGCGCCGGTGTAGTGCTGAGTGAAGCGTATGCCCTCGCTCGCGATCCGGTCGATGTTGGGGGTCTTAATTTTTTCTTGCCCGTAACAGCCGAGCTCGCCGTAGCCGAGGTCATCGGCGAGGATGAACACGATATTCGGGGTGGTGGCCGATGCGGAGAAGGCCAGGAGGCAGGAGAGGACAGGGATTCGCAGGTACATGCCAATGCATCTACCCGGTTTTACCGGAAATGCAACCCAGCCCGCCTCGACCCGGTATTTCCCCATAAAAGGGCTTGCCAGCATGGTGAATTGAGGTATTTTGCGGCTCCTCGGTTCCGGAGTAGCTCAATTGGTAGAGCAGTTGGCTGTTAACCAATTGGTTGTAAGTTCGAGTCTTACCTCCGGAGCCATTTTTTTCCACATCCGAACCGCTTGGGTCGTCAAAATACGAGGAGTTGACTTGAAGCCACAAAAACACAGGAAGACAGGAAAACCCACGATCTCCGTCGCAGCGGCTCTTGCCGTCCTGCTGCTCTCGCATGCATGCGCTCAGACGATCCTCGTCGACGAGGACTGGCAGAGCCCGCTGTTCAGTAATAAACAGCTCCGGTCGAGCGGCGATTTCACCGGCTGGACCAACAACGGTGGCTTGTATTCGAACCGAGAGGATGACGCGGGCGACGTGCCTGGGGACTCCAGCGGCACATTCCCGAATCAAGTCATCCAACTCAACGGAAACGCCACGTATGCGGAGATTGATATCACCCACAACTGGGCGGTCACGAACATTTTCACCTTGAGGGTGGAGGCCAGCCCGGCCTCATGGGGTGGTCAAAATCAGCGCTATATCCGGCCGGAGCTCCACCAGCAGGATGGCACCGTCCTCTGGGTCGCTCCGGAAGACGCAAGCACCTCCGTCCCGCTCTACGATAACTTCGGGGCCATGACGGACTGGCCGTCGGAGTTGACCTTCTGGTTCACGATCGATGCCAGTACTTTTGCGTCCGGGACAGCCGGCCAGCCCATCAGGTTGCGACTGGATGCCAGCGGACAGCGGTCCCTTTACATCAACAACGTGAAGCTGACGCTGGGGCCCCTGCCTGCAGACGACACGGCTCCGGCCCCGGACCCGCTCACCTGGGATATTGAGCCGACCGTCTCGAACTTCATCGACATCTCCATGAAAGCCAACTCGGCCCGGGATCCCGGTGACCTGTACGATGTGGAGTACTACTTCGAGAACACGGTCAGTGGAAGCACCAGCGGTTGGCAGCATGCCCGGACCTGGAGCGAGAGCGGCCTGGACTATGACACGCTCTACACCTACCGGGTCAAGGCCCGCGACACCTCGCCCAATCAGAACGCGTCGACGAGCTGGTCGTCCGAGGTGAATGTC
>JAYGFS010000327.1:0-11369 GCA_046581765.1 Verrucomicrobiota bacterium | reverse complement strand
CGCACCCGCCACCCCGGACGAGACCTCATGGTGGTCGGTGACGATAACATCAACCCCGAGCTTCTTGCCTTCCTCCACGGCATCCACCGAACCGGTTCCGCAATCCACGGTGATCACGAGGCTAGGCTGGAATCCCGCCTGGACCTTTTGCATGGTCTCAACCGTCAAACCGTAGCCGTCATCCATGCGGTGGGGGATATAATGCCGGGGCCTCTCCGCACCCAGGTCTCGAAGCACGTTCAGCATCAGCGCGGTGCTGGTCACTCCATCGACGTCGTAATCCCCGTAAATAAGGATTTTTTCACCGCCGTCGATGGCGGCCCAGATTCGATCTACCGCATCCTCCATGCCCGGCAGCAAAAAGGGGTCACTCAAGGAATCGAGCCGGGGATCGAGGAAGCCCTTGAGCTCATCCTCTGCCACTCCCCGGTTGACCAAGACCCGGGCCACCGGCTCGGGAAGATCCGTCGCCGCCGCCAACCGAGCGACGACTGCGGGGTCCGGTTCGGCTACGCGCCAAGTGGTCGTCAGCGGCATGCGCGCATCACTTTACCTGGATCAGCCAGCGCTTAGGCCCTTTTCTTCAGGTTGCGCGCGTGCCACATCAACATGACTGGCGTCGCAATAAATGTAGAGGAGTAGGTGCCCACGATGATTCCGATGAACAACGCGAGCGCAAAGTCATGGATGGCCCCGCCGCCGAAGATCAGCAGCATGACCACCGTAATCAGCGTGGTGATCGAGGTCATCAATGTTCGCCCCAGGGTGTGGTTGATACTGATGTTCGCCACCTCGACATAACTCTTGTCCTTGAGCAGCTTCAAGTCCTCTCGAATCCGGTCGAAAACAACAATGGTATCATTCACCGAGTAACCAACAATGGTCAACAGGGCCGCGATGATCGGCAGGCTGATCTGGTTGCCAAGCAGGCAGAACACACCCACCGTAATCAACACGTCGTGCACGAGGGCCGCGATGGCACCGAGGGCAAAACCAAATTCGAAGCGGAAGGTAATGTAAATGATAATACCGATAAGGGCGAAAATAATGGCTTTCACTCCACGGGTCCGCATTTCTTGCCCGACCTGGGAGCCTACCATCTGCTCCTGCAGGAAAGTCCCCTCGCCCAGTTCCTCGGTCAATGCCGCCAGCACCTTGGCGGAGTCACCCTGCTGACCATCCTCCACGCCCTCTTCATCCAGCTTCACCTTCACTTCGAGAAACTGGTTCGTCGTCGCCAGGTCTTTTTGATACGAGATCTGGGGCTCGCTGATGTTCAACGACTCCAGGCGCTTGCGGATATCGGCAATCGGGTGCTGGGAAGGAGAAGCGGTAAACATAAGCGAACGGCCCCCGGTCATATCGACGGCAAAATTATCCATGCCCTTCTGGAAGAAAATGGTTCCCGCCCCGATGATGACCAGCAATGAGAGGATCGCGGCGAACTTTCGCTTACCGATAAAGTCAAAACTGAAACCCTGCTTGACGATGGAGAACATTTTCACTTTCTGCAGCTTGGTCTTGTTCGCCAGGAGATCGAACATCATGCGGGTGAAGACCAGCGCGGTATACATACTGACGAGAATACCGGCGGTCAGCGTCACCGCAAATCCGCGAATCGCACCCGATCCAACGAGGAAAAGAATCACCGCGACAAGCAAGGTCGTAATGTTGGCATCCAGGATGGTGCTGAACACCTTTTCAAAGCCTGAACTGACCGCGCTGGAAAAGCGTTTCCCCGCAAGCTGCTCTTCCCTGATTCGCTCGAAGATGAGCACGTTGGCGTCAACCGCCATACCGATGGTCAGGATCAAACCGGCGATACCCGGGAGCGTCAGGGTGGGCAGACCCACGGCCGTGGGGGAGCCGGTATTGATAAAGATCCCGAGAAAGCCAGCCGCGAGCACCATACCCAGGGGCAACAGAAGAACATCCAGTATCAAGGCGAGGTTCACCACCAACCCGGCGATCATGTAGTACCCGATCATAAAAACCAGGACGGCAATGGAACCGATAATCATGGCGCGGGCGCCACTGGTGATGGAATCTCTGCCCAGGGTCGGAGAAATCTCACTCTTGGTGAGGATCTCCACCGGAGCCGGCAGTGAACCGGCGCGAAGGACCACGGCCAATTGTTGTGCTTCTTCAAAAGTAAAGCCCCCACTGATCTCGGCACTGCCCTGGAGAATTGCCTCGTTGATATTCGGGGCGGAGTAAAGCGTACCATCAAGGACGATGGCCAACTGGCGCCGCTCGTTCGGGTTGGGATTCTTGGCCCCGCCAGGAGCCAGATCCGCAGTGATATCGCCAAATTTCTTCGAGCCTTCGCTGTCGAAGCGCACGTTGACCGTCGGGCGCCCGAATTGGTCGGAACCGATGCTTGCGCCGGAAACCCCGCTGCCGGTGAGTTCTTCCCGCACGCTGACATAATACGGATAAAACCGTACAGAGCCGTTTTCAATCTCCCGCTGCAGCATGAAGTCATAGCGCGGCGAAACGGACTGAAAGCGCCAGAGTTCCGGCCCGGAAGCCTGGGGGGAACCCGTCTCATCAGGCGGCTTTGCTGTAGGGTCGATGACGTAGTAATACACCGGATAACTGCGGCCATCCGAGCTGGTCCGAGTGTCGGAAATCAGCCGGTATCCACGCGGAGCCACGCCCGCGGCAAAGGCCTTTTCCGTGAGATTTTGATTATCCTTGTGCACGGTACGAAAGGCGAGGAAAGCCACCTTCTCAAGCATGCCCTCAATGCTCGCTCGATCCTCCGGGCCAACCCCGGGGATCTGCATGACGATCCGCAGGGTGCCGGGTTCCGGATAGACAATCGCCTCCCGCAAACCCGAGCCGTTGACCCGGTTTTTAAGAACTTCCAGGGCCTGTTCCTGGAACGCCTTCCGCTGCGCATCATCCAGTTCCTTGCCCATGTTTTCCACGAGCTTGGATTCATCGACCTGCAGGGTGAAGCTGAACCCACCCTTCAAGTCGATGCCGTAATTCAAGCCATAGGTCAGGAATAATGAAATCGAACCAAAAACAAGCGCGGCCAATATCAGCCAATGCCAGAATGCATTCTTCTTCATGAATGAATCCTCTGTCTTCCTTTTGAATAGATCATGTCGAGCGCGAGGCCTCCTCGATATCTGTATCTTTATCCAGGATCGCGGTGATCGAATTACGGGAAGCCTCCACCTTGACCCCGTCCGCGATCTTTATGCTCAAGGTTTTTTCCTTGGCATTCGCTACCGAGCCGATCAGGCCGCCGAGAAACAACACCTTATCGCCCGTCTTCACCTTGCTCAACATTTTCCGCCGCTCGCGATCTCGCCGCTGCTGGGGTCGAATCAGCAAGAAATAAAAGATCGCCAGCATGATCGCGATCATGCCGAACATCTGTACAGGGTCACCCGATCCAGATGCGGGCGCAGGTGCCTGCGCGAGGACCGAAACCTTTGCCATCACCGGTAGTAAAATAGTGTTCATTCGTCACCATGCCATGTTTGGTCCGGCTTTAACACCGGGCTGTAGCCGCGCTTGAATTCCTCCCGGAATACCTGGAAGCGTTCCTCCCGAATGGCGGCCTTTATTTTCTCCATGAACCGCCGATAACAATGCAGATTGTGCAAGGTCAGGAGCCGGATGCCCAGGAGTTCTTCCGTATTAAAAAGGTGCCTAATGTAGGCACGGGAAAAGTTTCTGCAAGCATAACAGTCGCAATCTTTTTCGATGGGCCGCAGGTCCTCCTTATATACCGCATTCCGCAGTGCAAACCGCCCCCACTGGGTGTACGCGGTCCCATTCCGGGCCACCCGGGTCGGCAGGACGCAGTCGAACATGTCCACGCCACGGGCAATCGCCTCGACCATCTGGCCGAATACCCCCACCCCCATCAGATAACGCGGGCGGTCCTCCGGCAGGGCATCGATGGAGGATTCAATGCCTTTCAAGATCAATTCATCCGGCTCGCCGACGCTGACCCCGCCGATTGCGTAGCCATCAAACCCCATGGTAGCGAGTTTCCGGGCACAGGTTTCACGCAGATCGTCGAAAACGCCGCCCTGGACAATGGCGAAGCGCAGTTGCCCCTCGGCCTTGGGCTCCGCCAGGCAATCGGCCGCCCAGCGGATCGTGCGGGCGACGGCACGCTCCGCGTAATCCCGTTCCACCGGAAAGGGAATACACTCATCGAAGACCATGGCAATATCCGAACCCAGCTTTCGCTGGATCGCCATGGACTCTTTCGGCCCCATAAAATGCGTGCTGCCATCGATATGGGACTGGAAAACCACGCCATTCTCCTGGATCCTGTTCAGTCGGCCCAGGCTCCAGACTTGAAACCCGCCGCTGTCCGTCAAGATGGCACGGTCCCAGCCCATAAAGCGGTGGAGTCCACCGCAATGGGCGACCAGATCCGCACCCGGGCGCAGGTTGAGGTGGTAGGCATTTCCCAGGATGACCTGATACCCCATGCCGGAAAGGTCCTCCGGTGACATGGATTTGACCGTCGCCTGGGTGCCGACCGGCATGAATACAGGGGTTTCAACCAGGCCGTGGGCGGTATGCAGCACGCCGAGCCGAGCCCGCGTCGAAGGGTCGGTGCTCAAGACATCGAATGTGCCGGGCGGGGTCAAGGCATTGCGGAATGTTGCTGGGTTAAGGCGGAGCTCAGGCGCGCCGAACGTCGATCAAATTTCCAGCAATATTTGGCTGGGGTCCTCGAGCGCCTCCTTGATCGATACCAGAAACTGAACCGCGGTGCGCCCATCGACGATCCGATGATCATACGAAAGGGCCAGGTACATCATGGGGCGCGCCACAATCTCGCCGTCTTCCACCACGGCCCGCGGCTGAATGGTATGCATCCCGAGGATCGCGCTTTGGGGGGCATTCAGAATCGGTGTCGACAGCATGGAGCCGAATACGCCTCCGTTGGTGATCGTAAAGGTGCCGCCGACCAATTCCTCGTAGCTCAGCTTCGCCTCTTGTGCACGCCCGGCGAGATCGCGAATTTCCTTCTCAATACCCGCGAAGGACATCGTGTCCGCGTCACGAACGACCGGGACCACGAGACCGCGTGGCGAATCCACCGCGATACCGATATGAAAACGCCCGTTGTATATGATTTCCTGTTCATCAAGCATCGCATTGACGTCGGGGTATTTCTTCAGGGCTTCCACCGCGGCTTTGACGAAAAAGGACATAAAGCCCAGCTTTACGCCGTGCTCACTCATAAAACTGTCCTTGTACCTGGCGCGCAAATCCATGACCGGCTTCATGTTCACCTCATTAAAGGTGGTCAGGATCGCGGCCGTATTCTGCACTTCCTTCAATCGTGCGGCGATACGTCGCCTGATTTGCGACATGGGAACGCGACGGACATCGGCTTCATTGACCTTTAGCCTTGAAACCGGAGATGCGGGCGGGGGGCTTGAGGAATCCGGGTCGGATTTCGCGCCTATGGCTGATTTCACATCCTTCTTCGTTATGCGACCACCCCTTCCCGTGCCCGTCACACCGTCCGCAGACAACCCGTTCTCGGTCAGGAGTCGGCGAACGGAAGGGCTCAAGCCATCGGCACCCTCACCATCCTCTACCGGCAAGCTTTTCGAACCAGGGCGTTCCTCGGCTTCATCCTCAACCGGGGCGGCCCTGGCTGCGCCGGCCTCGCCGTTCGAATCAATGCGAGCGACCAAGTCTCCACGCTTGAGAACGGAGCCTTCCTTCACGAGGATATTCAACACACCTCCAGAGGTGGCAAAAACCTCCAGCACGACCTTGTCGGTCTCGACCTCGGCAATTTTTTCGTCGGCCTCGACAAATTCACCATCCTGCTTGTCCCAGGCCAGCAGGGTCGCTTCATCCACGGATTCAGGCAATTCGGGAACCTTAATATCGATCATCGGAAATTCTCCAAAACGGCTAGGCCACTGGTTTGCGTTTCTTGTTCGCGTGTGTTTTATGCACTTGGCTCTCTTGTTGCGGCTCGGAGAGTCCAAGCGCCTCTTCGATAAGCAGTTTTTCACGATCCATATGACGCTGATGATTACCGCCAGCCGGGGCGGCGCAGGCGATACGGCCCGCGTAGACAATCGTGTGATAATTGTCATCCCGGGACCATACTTCATTTCGACAGGCAACGAGGTTGTGGCGAATTTGATACCAGGGCCCCTGATTGCGCGGCTCCTCCTGCGCCCAGACCAGGACCGATGCCTTGGAAAACTTGCGAAACTCGGCGATCAGCTCATCGATCGGAAAAGGATACAACTGCTCGATACGCACCAAGGCGGTATTTTCCAGGCCATCCTCCTTGCGCCTCGCCAGGAGATCATAATAAATTTTCCCGGAACACATGCAGATCCTCGTCACCTTGTCAGGGTCCAGGTCCTCGGCCTCCCCGATCATTGAATGGAAATGCCCGCGGGCGAATTCTTTTATGCTCGAGAAAGACTCCTTGCGTCGCAGCATGCTTTTGGGACTCATCACCACCAGGGGTAGGCGCATTTTCCGCTTCATCTGCCGACGCAGCAGGTGAAACATCTGGGCTGCCGTGGTCGGTGCCGCGACGACCATATTGTCCTGGGCGCAGAGTTGAAGATATCGCTCCAGCCGGGCAGAGGAGTGCTCGGGCCCCTGCCCTTCCCAGCCGTGCGGCAAGAGCATCACCAGCCCGTTGAACAAATTCCATTTCTGGTAACTGGAACTGATAAATTGATCGATGACGACCTGGGCCCCGTTCGCAAAATCGCCGTACTGCGCCTCCCAGATAGTCAAGGTTTGCGGATCGGTGGTGCAATAACCGTACTCAAACCCCAATACCGCCTCCTCCGAAAGGATCGAATCAATCACCTTCACCTGCGGTTGCCCGGCAAAGAGATGCTGCAGGGGACAGTACGATTGGCCGGTCAACTGGTCGTGGAGCACGGCGTGGCGATGAAAAAACGTGCCGCGACCACTGTCCTGACCGCTGATACGAATCCGGAAGCCATCTTCGACCAGTGAACCGTAGGCAAGGACCTCGGCGAAGCCCCAGTCGATCGGTAACTCAGACGCGCTCATCAAGCGACGATCCGAAATGATTTTCTCAACCGCCCTATGAGGTTGAAAGTCAGCCGGAATGGTGGTCAGTTTATCGCCCAGGGCCTTGATGCGCTTTGCGGAATCCACGTTGGTTTTAACCGGGGCCCTGACACTGCCCTTTAAATACGGCTCCCATTTAGCCAGATAGGAAAAGTCTCTGTCCGGCAAAATATTTGGCGCAACCTGATCGCCTCGATCGAGCGCACTCCGGTATTCCCTCTTGTAGGACTTCAACGAGGTGGCGGAGATCACGCCCTCTTTCGCCAGTTGGGCGCCGTACAAATCCGCCACACTCTTGTGCTTGCGTATCTTCTTGTACATTATGGGCTGGGTCACCGAGGGTTCATCCCCCTCATTATGCCCGTGCTTACGATAGCAGATGAGGTCGATGAACACATCCTGGCGGTAGATCATCCGGAATTCCAACGCGAGGTTGACCGCAAAGAGCACGGTTTCCGGATCGTCGCCGTTGACATGGAAAATCGGAGCCTGCACCACCTTTCCGACATCGGTGCAATACATCGAAGTCCTGGCATCCAGGGGATTGCTGGTCGTAAAGCCCACCTGATTGTTTACGACGATATGCACGGTGCCCCCGGTTTTATATCCACGGGTGGCCGACAGTTGAATCGTCTCGTACACCACGCCCTGGCCGGCAATGGCCGCATCACCATGAATCAGGACCGGAATCACCAAGCGACGCTCCGTGTCCCCCCTGCGCTCTTGACGGGCACAGACTGAACCCTGGACCACGGGATTGATAATTTCGAGATGGGATGGATTAAACGCCATCGCGAGGTGGAGAGGACCCCCGGGCGTTTCGACATCGGAAGAAAAGCCCTGGTGATATTTTACATCGCCGGTCATTTTATCACCCAGGTCCGCAATGTTGCCTTCGAATTCCGAAAACAGCTTGTCGGGATCCTTCCCCATGATGTTGATCAACACGTTCAAGCGGCCACGGTGAGCCATGCCGATCACCATCTCTTTGGCCCCCTGCTTTCCCGCCTGTTGGACCAATTCATCCATGACCGCAATCAGGGCGTCTCCACCCTCCAGGGAAAACCGCTTCTGGCCCGAGTAACGCGTATGCAGGTACCTCTCCAGGCCTTCCGCAGCGACGAGCATTTTCAACAGGCGCTTCTTGCCTTCGGCACCGAGATCGCAGCGTCCACGCTGGCCCTCCAGTTTGGATTTCAACCAGCCTTTTTGTTCCATGTTGACCATGTGCATGTATTCGGAGCCGAGGGTGGACGTGTAGGTCTCGCGCAGGATGGCCATAATCTCCCGCAAGGGCAGAAAGTCCGGGGCCGTGAGCGTGCCGGTATGGAAAACCCGATCCATGTCGACCTCGGTCAACCCTTCCGCCTCGGGATTCAAATTGGGTAATTCGGGTTCGCTGCGAATACCAATGGGGTCGGTGCGAGCTTCAAGGTGACCGAGAAGTCGATAGTTATTGATCATGCGAATAACCGCAGACTGCTTTTCTTCGTTGATGGACCGGGGGGCTTCTTCGCTTTCGGAATCACCTGAAGGGGCAGGACTCGAGGCCGTGCGCCCAAGCGAAGGCCGGGTCGATGGTGCCGCAACGGCATAGCCCGCATGGCGGGAACGATTCCTGGCGCGCATGCGCATTTCCTGACGCACCTCCTCATGCGAGACATAAGCTTCCGCATCCAGCTGCTTAAAATGCGCACTCCAATCCGCGCTTACGCTCCCGGGATCATCGAGAAATTGCTCATAGAGCGCCTCAACAAACATGCCGCACTCAGCGTTGTACTGACCATTCAATCCGTCCGCACTCATGACAACTCGGTTCGGGGCTGCGCACCGATCTCCGTCGCGGATCGCTGTTTCAACGTTTGCTTGTTCATATTGTTACAACTTAACCGCCCGCAGCAGAATTTCCACCGGTTCTCCCATTTCAATCCGCATGGCAGAATGCGGGCACAAAATAGGGTCTTCTACTGAGTTATCAACAATATTTGCACAGATTTAAGCTGGAGGGGCAACCGCTGGATGCAGATAGATCGGCCCGAGTGGTTCCGGCTCTCGCCGCCCGGCCAGTTGCTCAGCCGCCAGGCGAGCGAGCCAGTCGGCCGAGGGGAAAGCCGAACCGATTTCCATAGCCCTAACCAGTGGCCGAACCCGTTCGCATTCAGAGCTGAGGACCTGCGTATTCACGTGATCCGACAGCATATCCGCGTGGGCACCTGCATCGATCGTTCGCCAGTCCAACTCGCATATCGGTCGACCCTCCCGCTGACTGAACAATCCATACCATAGTGTGCCGCGACGCGCGTCGCCAACGACCGCCACACGGTGCCCGGTCTCCCGCCCCTCTAAAGCCTGCCAGGCAAGGGCGACCCCGCTGGAAATCGCAAGCACCGGGGTCCGATTCGGCAAGGCCAGCCCCTGAATGGCTGCCTGGCAGGTGCGCATGCCGGAAAAATTTCCGGGGCCACGACCAACGGCCATCGCATCGACGTCCCCGGGAAGAATCGCGTGTTCGTCGAGAAAGGATTCCAGGGCCATAAAAAAGGCCTGGTTTCGACGGGTACGATTGCTCCAACTGCAAGCAGCCGCAACCTCGCCGTCGACCAGCCAGGCGAGGCTGCCCTCAGGCGTACTGTTTTCCGCTGCGAGGATCTTCACGCCTTATCCGCCTCGGGATTCGGGCTCGAACGCCGGATCGTGATCTTCCGCTCATTTACGGTAGCGCCGGATTTAAGGGCGATGTGAACCGTGTTCTTCGGCAAAAGATCCGTGATCCGTTCAGCCCATTCAATGGCGGTGATTCCCTCGCCTTCCAGGTACTCATCCAGGCCGAGATACAGGGCTTCCTGGTTGGAATGAATCCGATACAGATCAATGTGGTATAAGGGGGGCTCCGAATCATATTCGTGTACCAGGGTATAGGTGGGACTCGTAACCACGTCATCCAACCCAAGGGCGATCGCCAGCCCCTGAATGAAACAGGTCTTACCCGCGCCCAGGTCACCGGTTAGGGCCAATACCACGGGCATTTCCAGCGACTTCAGGAGTTCGCCAGCCAGGCGATGGGTCGCGTATGGACTAGTGGTGGTGTGATGTTCTAAAATGCTCAAAGGCTTTCCTGTCCAAATCTTTTATCGTGTTGTACGCATCGATGGTTTTTATCACCCCCGCTTCGGGAAGCAGCATGCCCACGCGATGGCACGCTTCGCTGAATTCCGCATCCCAGGCTTTGACAAAGGCCGGGAAATCATCGGGGGACACCGTGAACAAAAGTTCGTAGTCTTCTCCATCCGTCAAGGCGTGCATCAGCTTGGTATGATCGGGTTCGTGGGCATGAACATCCGGCGAAATAGGGATTTCCGGCAGGTTAATTAACGCTCCAGTCTCACTCATACCACAGATGTGGCGGATGTCCGTCGCCAGGCCATCGCTTAAATCAATCAGCGCGGTCGCCCAATCCCGCAGAAAGACGCCTTCAGCCAAACGGGGCTTAAAGGTCAAGTGACGACCGTGGTTGCTGCCCCCCAGGCTGCCGGTCACGACCAGGACGTCGTTGGTCTCGGCGGTCGACCGCAGGAGGGCTCGACCCTCCGGGGTCTCGCCGACCCCGAAGACGTGCAGGCTGAGCTCCTGCGATTCGGAGAGGTCGCCACCGATGATCGTCGCGCCCGTTTCCCCGGCCAGCGCCGACATCCCTCGATAGATCGCTTCCAGCTCTTCCATGGCCATGTCCGGTGAGGCAACCACATCCACCAGCAGCCAGCGAGGCTCGCCGCCCATGGCCGCGATATCACTCAGCACCCGGGCGACCGCCTTGTGCCCGACAGCAAAGCGATCCGCATCGGCGGCAAAGTGCTGGCCTTCAATAACCGCATCCGTGGTGTACAGCCTATCCGGCTGGCCTGGTTTACGCACGACGGCTGCATCATCACCGATACCGATCGTTCCATCGGGTGGCGCCGGCAGAAGCTGTTCCAAGCGACTGATCACCTCGTGTTCTCCTAATTTACCCAGGCTAGCCATGATACACCTGCCGGCAGCACCTCCGTATGATCGCCGAGAAAAAACAACATCAAGTTAAACCCATTATACAGCGCATGCATCATAATTGGCACCAGGATGGACTGGGTGTGCACATAGGCGATCGCGAGGCCGACCGCGAGCACAAACAGCGGGCCTATCGAGTAGAGGTTATCATGAATCACCGCAAAAAGCAGACCGCTGATCAGAATGGCCGGAAGCAGGCCTAGCAGCTTGGTCAGGAGGGGTAAAAGCAGGCCACGGAAGGCTATCTCTTC
>JAYGFS010000322.1:0-15320 GCA_046581765.1 Verrucomicrobiota bacterium | reverse complement strand
CCGGACGCTCGCCGATGAAGGGCAGGCCGGACCCGCCAAAGTTGAGTTGACGGAAGCCAAAAAGAGTGTGCCGCGCACCTTGGTTGCCATCCCCAACGAAGTCCTCGTTACCAAGCGAACACGCGTATTCCGCGCACCGTTGCGCGGATCGAGCGCCCGGGCCCTCCACGTCGGCCAACCCAACGGGTTCAACTATACCTTTGATGCGCGCGTTCTGGGCGTTCGTAATGTATGGAGCGGCGGATTCCTGAACCTCTCCGAGGAACGAAAGGGACGGGCCAGGCCCGGCTCCAGGCGGGGCCAGGGGCACAAGGTTTTCGTCCAGGGCGGCGGCCTCCTGCAACCCTTGTTGCCGTCCGGGGAACCGGTTGACTTTGAGTTCAAGGAGCCCGACGTGCTGGATCACAAGGCGATCGAGCGCTGGCTGTGGGAGGATCGCGACTTTCCCGAGCTGCTGGCCTCCATGGACGCGGAATTCAAGGGCCATCGCCTCGACCCGAAAACCGGCGATCCCGTGTTCATGTTCCGGGTGGGTCGCAACACGATCGAGCAGGGCATCAAGGTGACCGACGACGGACGCATCGTGATCACCCTCCTCGGCAGGGGGAAGCTGGCCCAGCAATACCGGGTGTCGGCGGAGGGGCTCAGCGATATCCAGGTGCAGGGCGGCCGTCTGGAAGGCGATACCTGGACCGTCGGGCCGTCCAGGTCCGATGCCGTTTTCTCGGCCCGCCTGCCCGGCGGGCTGGTGGCGCGCCCCCCCGTCGGGGCCGAGGAGGATTGGCGTGAACAAGCGCTGCTAAGCAATACCGACCCGCTGGGGCGGAAGCAAATAGAGCTTCCCGCCGGTTACCGCGCTGAAAACTGGGAGCCGCCGAGGGATCTCTTCGGGCGCAAACAGTTATTCGAGGCGACCGGGATTGCCGTGGCAAGGGACGGCACGATCGTGCTGGCAACCCGCACCGCCGGTATCTGGCGCATCCGGAATGGCAAGTGGTCGCTCTTCGCGGAGGGCACCTACGAATGCCTGGGCGTCTGGATCGAGGATGGAAAGGGCGACCGCTTTGTCGTGATGCAGAAGCCGGAACTGACGCGCATCACGGACACGGATGGCGACGGCCGCGCCGACCGGTTTGAAACCGTGTGCGACGATTACGGCTTCCACGGGAATTACCACGAGTTTGCCCACGGCCCGGCACGCGACAGCGAGGGGAACTACTATTTCGCGCTAAACCTCTCCCACGGCGGCAACGAGCGCACCTCGTGGCGCGCCGGCGGGCCGTACATGGGCTCGATGGGCGGCTACCGCGGCTGGGCCTGCCGGGTCAGCCCGGAAGGCCGCTTCGAGCCCTTTGCCAACGGGCTGCGCAGCCCGGCCGGCATCGGGACGGATCCCGATGGCCGCATCTGGTACTCCGAGAACCAGGGGGAGTACGTCGGGTCGTCCAAGGTCGTGCCGCTGGAACAGGGCAAGTTTTATGGCCATCTCTCGGGCCTCGTTTCCCTCACGGGAAAGAAAAAACCGGACTCGCCCGAGCTGAAGTTCGAGCACTGGAAAGGGAAGATCCGCAAGGGCGCGGTCTGGCTCCCCCATGGCAAGATCGCGAACGCCCCCGGGCACCCGGTATGGGACACCACCGGGGGCAAGTTCGGGGTGTACGAGGGACAGATGTTCATGGGCGACCAGACGATGTCCAACCTCTTCCGCGTGGTACCCGAGCGGGTCAAGGGGATCGACCAGGGGAGCGTCACGCCCTTTGCGCGTTATTTCGCCTCCGGCGTCATGCGCCCGGTCTTCCTGCAGGATGGCAGCTTGCTCGTCGGGCAAACCGGTCGAGGCTGGGGTGCCTGGGGCGGGCAGCAAGGCAGCCTGCAGCGCATCATCTATGACGGCAAAACGGTGGCCGCCGACCTGCACCATGCACGCGCGGACCGGGAGGGTTTTCGCTTATATTTCACCCGGCCGATCAGCCGGGAGACGAGCGATGAGGCCTTGCGGGACCGCTTCAAGGTGCAGTCCTGGTTCTATACCAACACCGGCCGCTACGGGTCGCCCGAGCACGACCGCCGCGACGACGTGATCGAGCGGGTTGAGCGCGACCCAAAGGGCCGATCCGCGCTGCTGGTGATCAAGGATTTCGGGCAGGGCGACACCTGGCTCGATCGCATCTACCACATCCGTATCGAGAACACCGAGGGGCTGTTCGGCGACGCGCCGGTAAAGAAAGGCCTGCGGACCTACTTCACCCTGCGCGTGATCCCGTAGGTCCGCCAGGGTATCGCCGCCGCGCCGGCGGCGGCGGGCTAGATGCGTGGGGTGCGTCCCACGCGCGACGGGTTCCCCTGGCCGTCGCTCAGCTCCAGCGCAACCCCCATCGGCGCCGGGCCGGGATCGTTCTTGCGGAAATTGTACGTCGCCCCGCCATGGCGCTGACCCACCGCGAGCAGCTGGAATTCCGTGAAGGTATCCGTTGACTCGTCATAAATCGCCCGCCCGCTCAGCTTGGCATCATAGCGTTTCTGGCCCTCGGCCATCTTGACCTCGCCGGTGTACCGGATCAGCGCCCGGTGGCCTTTCCGGCTGACCAGGCTCGCCTCCAGTGTGCCATCCTGGAATGCCCCCTTTTTCCATCCGTTCTGGCCACGCACGTTGTCCTTGAAGGCGACCCTGCTGATTTTTTCCAGGACGGCACGGGGAACCGGCCTGGGGTTGCGTTCGAGGTTGACCAGCCCGCGGACCTCCCCGGGGTCGAGGTCCAGCCAGTTCTGGTTCCAGGCGGCTTTCTCGTTCCGGTTGCTGCCGGGAGCCCGGTCCTTCCCTCGCGGGAGGTCACGGCTGGAGACGTGGAACTTCAGGGCACCCGGTTCCGGCTTCTTGCCCAGGCTGCGCTCGAGGGGCGCCCTGGGAATCGGCCGTGGTTTCCATCCCCGCTGTTGCGCGATGCGCTCAAAGTTCGCCAGGGCCTTGCGCAGGGAACGCTTCGTGCCCTCGGCATTGTCCAGCCCGAAGTCCCCGGACAGGTAGTCCCCGTCCGCGGTCATGCAATAGGTGCCCTGCGCGGTGCTGGATCCAGGTGGAATCAGGTCCCCCGCGTTGCGATCGTACTTCAGGAACAGTCGCGTGCTGTCCGGGTTGGAAACCCAGTCCAGCCATTCCGGCGGCTTGAGGTCGAAGCATTCCTCCGTCGCGCAGACAAACTGGGAGGCGAGTTCCTGGATTTCATCGTCTGACCAGACGAAGTTGCGCATGCTTACGCCGTTGTTTCAGGTCTCTCCACAGGGATGGCCGTTCATGGCGAACAGCAGGATGGGCCGTTGCAGGCGGCGGGCCTCCACGGCAGCGTCCGCGAGCTCCTTGTGCCAGCGGATCTTCGTCCACTTCAGCTCGGCCTCCTTGGGCTGGATGAAATGCATCCAGTGCGCAAAATTATCGTCGGTGATGACCGGGGCCGGCCAGCGGAGCTCCTGGGCGTAGAGGCTGCCGGCCAGGAGGATGCCGGCGAGGATAGAGGTGCTTTTCATGGGCAAGTCCGGGGTGGAATGGGCTTCTGTATCTAGTCTAACCGGGCAGCGTCGATCTTTCACGGCATTCCGTGAAAAATCTCCGGGCTCTACCGGGTCCGGGTCCCGTGATAAAGGGCCGGGGCTGGGGGCCACCCGGGTGCCGCCCCCTCGCGGTGCCTGCTTTTTACGTTTAGGGGTTGCCCCGGCAGGGTGATCGTTGCCATGCTGCCGGGGTAGAGTTGCTGCAATGAGACCCAGGTGATCCCGTGTATCTAAGAATGGCGAAACGTTTGTTGCTGGAGACCGATAAACGGCTGCTCTGGAAGTTGTCCTATAACATGGGTTTCAAGGGCATGCTTTCCGTGATCAAGCACAAGCAGCGGGTCAAGAAGGGCATTTTTTTCCCGCCCTTTCTCCATATCTCCATGATCAACAGCTGCAATTTGCAATGCCAGGGCTGCTGGGTGGACGTGAAGGCGAAGCAAGCGAAGCTCGATGTCGACCGGATGGACAAGATGCTTTGCGAGGCCAAGGCGGTGGGGAATGCCTATTTCGGCATATTGGGTGGCGAACCCTTCATGCACAAGGAGTTGATCACGGTGTTTGAGCATCATCCCGACGCCTACTTCCAGGTGTTCACCAATGGGCAGTTGATCACCAAGGATATCGCGCGGAAGCTTCGAAGGTGTGGCAACGTTACGCCGGTCATCAGCGTGGAGGGATCGCAGACGATCAGTGACCTGCGCCGGGGCGGCACGGACGTGTTGAATCGCACGATGCAGGGGGTGCAGAACTGCGTGGATGAAAAGTTGTTCACCGGCGTATGCTCGAGCTTGTGCCAGACGAATTTTGAAGAGTTTCTACAGGAGTCCTGGGCGGACAAGTTGATTGAAATGGGCGTGATGTACATGTGGTTTCATACCTACCGCCCGATTGGGCCGGATCCACACCCGGAGTTGGCGCTCACGCCGGAGCAGCAGAGGCGCGTGCGCGAGTTCGTGGTGAATATGCGGGTTAAGAAACCGATTGGGATTATTGATGCGTACTACGACCACAAGGGACAGGCCCTGTGCCCGGCGACGACGGCGGCGAGTCACCACATCAGCCCCTATGGCGATATTGAGCCCTGTCCGATTATCCAGTTCTCGAAAGAAAAGATCGATGATGAGCGCGGCTTGTACGAGACCATTACGCAGTCGAAGTTCCTCCAGGACTTCCGCACCCTGGCGGCGAAAAACACGCGCGGTTGCATTGTGCTGGAGCGCCCGGACCTGCTCAAGCAGTTGACCGAGGAGCATGGCGCGCGCGACACCACGGTGCGCAAAACGGCCCTTGCCGAGCTGGGGGCGCTGGAATCCAGGCCCTCGCAGGACAACCCCGGCTACCTGGTGCCGGAGAAGAGCTGGGCGTATCGCCTGGCGAAGAAGTTCTTCTTCAACGACTTTGGCGCCTACGCGCGGGTTGCGGCGAATGACTAGTGCTGCCTGCCCCGGCGGGTGAGTGGCCGAATCGAGCCAGGGTCAGGATGTGCAGGCCAGGGCTCTTCGGGCAAACACGATAGGGTAAAGTTTCTCCGCATACCAGAGGCTGGAGAAGTACAGGCCGATGGGGGTGGGGCGTCGCCACGCCTGTTGTTCGCATTGGTCCACCAGCCAGCCCGTGGCGTCCTCGAGGGCCTGGGCGACCTTGGGGTCGCTTGCGGCGTGGGGGCTGAGTGCCTCGATGGTGACCCCGGTTTCCTCGATGGAGGAGGGGGTGCCGCGCTGCCCCCCCCAGCCGTCATCGTCGTTCTGGTTGGCCAGGAGGAAGTGGATACCTTTTTGCATGACGTCCGGGTCGACGGAAAGACCGGCGGCCTTGAGCTGGGTGAGTCCGCATACCACGCGGGCGGTTCCAAACACGGGGTTACTTTGCTTGGCCACGCGCTGGTTGCCGAACCACAAGGGGATCCAGGAGCCGTCCGTTTCCTGCGTCTTCCGCAGGAAGGCCAGGCCGCGTTCGATGGCGGGCTGGATGGCGATGTCGGTGTGCTGCCAGGTCTCCAGTGCCCTCAGGACGTGGGCGGTCAGGTCGGTGCAGCTCTTGTCGAAGGGGAGGGCTCCCCAGCCTTTACAGAAGGTGGGGAAGCCGCCGTCGCGGTTCTGCATGTTGAGCAGCCATTGTATGGCGGGTGGAACGGACGCGTTTTCCTCGTCGGGGCTCAGGTTCAACCGGGCGAGCGCGAGGAGTGCACCGGCGGTGTCGTCGACATCCGGTACCCCGCCGGGAAGGTGGGTCCAGGCCCAGCCTCCCGGCGCGGCATGGGTATAGGGGTGCACGGTCCTGTATTGTTGCGCGAGCAGCCATTGCCGGGTCCTGCCGTCGTCTTCCCCTGGGTCGCCGGCATTGACCGAGAGGGTGGTAACCCAGGTGGAGAGGTTGGTGTCGATGGGCCAGCTGCCATCGTCCCGGACGGTGCTGGTGAGAAAAGCGCCACAGCGCTTTGCCACGGCCTGCTTCGCGTGCCCGGTGGAGGCCAGGCTCATGAGGACGAAGCTGGTGAGCGGGGCGGCCTCGAGAAAGCCGCCGGAGTCCGGCTGGATCGAGCCCAGGATCCGCAGGGTTTTCCTGCGCGTGATGGATCGCGCTGCGCGGGCGATGGGATTCCGGGAGGGGGCATGGTGATGCCGGGCCTGGCCGATGGCGATGAGGGCGGGGAGGGCGTAGCTGACGACGGGCAGGCCGAGCCACTTGAACAGGCCGTGGGGGAGGGTCGCCAGTTCAAATGGAAGCGGGGTGATGTGCCGCCAGGCCTGTTTGCCCGGGCCCAGCACGCCGCTCAGGGCGCAGTGGGTGAGGATGGGGACGGAGAAGCTGCGGTCTTTCCCGTAGTGGCTGAGCAGGGCCCGGGCGAGGGAATCCGGTGTCACTGCCTGCCCGGTGAAGGCCGCAATCCTTTCCTCGGCCCGGGTGCAGATCCCGGCGTAGGTGGACGCCTGGCCGGTTGCGTGAAGGGCCGCCCAGCAGAGCACGGTTGTGCTGAGGTTGCTGTCGCTGTCGATGGTGTCGCCCCAGCCGCCGTCGCGGTTGACGTGGTCGGTGATCCAGCGGATCCCCTGGTCAACCGGTGCCGAGAAGCGTTGCGCGTCGCTGATCGCCAGGGCGGTGACGGCGGTCGCGGTGGCGAGGGCACTGCTGGAGAGCTCGCCCTCCCAGAACCCCTGGTCGTTCCTGCGCGCGAGGTGTTCATCTCGAAGCTCCCTGGCCACGGCCTCCAGCCGCTTCGGGGTGACGGCGGTCACAGGCTGAGGTATCCCAGTGCAAGGAGGCCGTAGAAGGTGTATTCGCAGTCGAGGGTTTCTTCTTCCCAGTTGCCGTAGAAGGCGCCCTTGGTGGACCAGAGCGAGTCAATGAAGTTCAGGCAGGGTTCTTTCAGGTGCTCAAAGGATACCTCCAGTGTTTCCAATGCATGGAGCGCGGTGGCGGTGGTGAGCAAGTCCGGGATGGGGGCGAAGGGCATGGCAAAGAAGCCCCCGTCCTGGTGGCATTGCTGCAGGATCCACTTGCCGACCTGCTGGTCCACGGGGTGGTCGAGATAGCGCAGCAGGGTCACGGCGGCCGTGGTCGCCGGCGTGGTGCCGACAGGCAGCGCGGCCTCGTTGGCGTAGGCGCCGTCCTCGGTCCTGAGTGAAGCCAGGCACCTGGCCATCGCCGCTGGCTCGGGGAACTCGCCACCCAGGTCCTGGTACGAGCCCACGGCCAGGAAGCAGCCGTAGATCGTGCCCTGCTCCGCGTGCTTCTGGTCGGGGTGGTAGCCGCCGTCCCTGGATCGGTATTGCTCGATTTCCCCCATCATGCGCTGGCTCCTGTCCTCGTCGTGTGAAGCCAGGCAGTCGTAGCAGCGCGCAAGGCAGGAGAGGTGGACAAAATCCAGCGTGTCCAGCTCGGAAAAGGTGTCCAGGTAGGGCGTGACGGAGTCGACGGGCAGGTCCTGATGCAGGGCTTGCAGGCACAGGAGGGCGAACATCGTGTAGTACACGTCGCTCTTTCCATTCAGGTCGCTGAAGCCGCCATCCTGGTTTTGCTGGGCGTGCACAAAGTCGACGATGGAGGCGGTGGAATTACTCAACAAGTTCGGCGACAACCGGGCGACCTGCAGCATTTCCAGTCTTAAACTCATGGCAGAATGGTTCCGGGGTATCGTCGGTGAATATTTTCCCGATCACGCGGCGAAGCAAGCCCTTGATGGTGGCGTGTTCCAGCATGCGCAGGGAGCGTACGGCCTCCTCCTTGTAGGCCTCGAGCAGGTCGGAGGCTTTTTGCCGGGCGTTGGTGGTGGCCAGGATTCTTCTAACGTCGTCTGCGCACTCGTTAAAGGTGCGTTTCTTGGACCAGAGCTCAGTCATGATGTCCCGATCCGTCTCGCTCGATTTTTCATAGGCCATGGCGAGCAGGAGGGATGGGCGCATATCCTGTGCGTCGTTCGAGTCTCCCTCGCCGAAAATATCCTCGAGGTCATCCCGGATCTGGTAGGCGATCCCCAGTGCCTCGCTGTATTTCTGGATGGTGCGCACCTCGATGTCGTTCGCCTCGCAAAAGGCCGCGCCGAGGTGCAGGGCGACCTCGAAGGCCGGGGCTGTTTTGCGGCGGAAGATGTCCAGCACCTTGGTGGTGGTCATGGGCTTTGGGTGTAAGCTCCATATGAGCTCTTCCCCCTGGCCGATACTCAGGGTCCGGTGCCCGAGGGCGGCGATATGGAGCAGGTTGGCCTTGATGGCGGGGTCCACGGATGTTTCGGCGATCAGGCGGTAGCCTTCGCCCAGCAAGTAGTCGCCCACGTTGAGGGCCACCGGAACGTCATATTCCTCGTGAAGGGTTTTTTCCCCGTAGCGGATGGCGTCGCAATCCTCGATGTCGTCGTGGATCAGGGAGGCCTTGTGGAAGCACTCGACCGCGACCGCGACCTTTTTCAAGTCGAGGGGGATCTCGGTGTCGGGGTTTTCCTGGTAGGCCTGCCAGGTACAGGCGGTGAGGAAGGGGCGCCAGCGTTTGCCGTCCCGGGCCAGCCAGTCGTAGGCTATTTTCCCGGTTGCATCCGTGATGGCATCACCGGCCAATGCCGCGAGGGCGGGGGGGGTGAACCACGAGGCGACCTCCTCGCGCAACCCGTTCAGGTCCATGCGATACGTCCGGTCGTCACTGGTGAGGTGGATGACGTCCCAAAGCCAGTCGATATCGATGTTGGTGTCGGCACAGTCATCCTGCAGCAAGGGGATGGCGATGCCGGGCGCAGCAGCCGCCTCCATGTAGGGGAACACGCGTTCCAGCACATTCAGGCAGCTGACCCCGACCACGGCGTCGACCTGCCCGGTTTCAATGAGCTTCAACACGATGGGGGTCCCCTCGGCGATGAGCATGGCGTAGCCCAGGCGCTCGGCCTCTTCCTTCAGTTCGTGGATGGAGCATTTTCCGCATTGCTTGCACAGCAGCCCGAACTCATCAAAGGGAGCCGGGCATTCTTTCTCGTGTCGCAGGCAGACGGGAATGAGCATGAGTCGGCGGTGAAAGGGGATGGTGGCGAGGATGTCCCGCCAGGTTTCATTGCTGATCAAGACCCCGCAAAAGTCGCGGTAGGCGGGGTCCAGGCCCATTTGTTCGATGACGTGGTCGGCATGAACCTTGAGGTCGGCGAAGGGGACGGGGGGAACCAGTTTTTCCGTTTTTACGTAGTGCTGGACGAAGGCCTTGACCTGGTCCCGCTCGGCCTTGGTCTGCGGGATGGTCTTCTGGGGAGCCCGCTCGGGGCGAAGCTGGATCGTCTTGGGAATCTTGATGGGCTCAAATTTCATGGGGAAACTGTAATGGCAAGATGGGCGAACATTCAACAGGAAAAATGAGGTGTGGGACGGCGTTCTTGAGCGGCGGGGTCCAGGTCCTGCGCATCGTTTCCGCTGGGGCCCGGGGTGTTGATTTATTCGCGCTCTTCTGGCCGGATACTTTCGTTGCGCCAGCTGAGCGCGTCTTCTGCCGCGGCCTTGGCATCTTTCGCCCTTTGCTGGATCTCGTCGGCTGAGGGGAGTGACATGAGGACCTCTGTGGGGATGTCCATTTCTTTCTGTAACTTGGCCAGGCAGCGCTTTCGTTCCTGGAGCGCGCGGTCTTCATCGCGCTCCTTGGCGAAGCGTTCCTTGGCCTGGTCGCTGCGCTTGCGGAGGGTGTCGTAAATATTTCCCCCGAGCAGGGCGGAGACGTCGATCTTCATTTTTTCCCGTTCCAGGCCCTCCTCGTCGACTTCCTCACCGTTGACGGGCCCGCTGCGGTACTTGGGAAACATGATGGCGGCCTCGGGACAGACGCGGGAACAGGCGGGGCAATTGCTTTTGCACTTGTCCTGGTTCTGGACCTGGATTTCCTTCTCGTCGGAGACCCCGTAGACCCCAAACAGGCAGAAGCTGAGGCACTGCATGCAGTTGGTGCAGCGGTCGTAATCGATGACCGGGAACCAGGGTAGCCAATCCCCACTTTTTCGCGTGTTGGTCTCGTCGCGAAAGGTTTCTATTTGCTCGACCAGTTGATCGTTGTCCATGCGGTCGAAGGCCTGGACGTGGAGGCAGACATCCTCGTGGGTCTCCAGTTGCGGGGCTTGACCATTTTCGAACTGTCCAAAAACAAAAAGGCTGCTGGTGTCCGCGGGGACGGCGGAGCCCTGCTCCCTGGCGCAGGTTACGTGAAAGCCGTGCTCAAGCAGTCGGGTGAGAATGGAAGCACGTCGTTTTGTCTCGAGTGGCAGGCTGCCCGCACCCTCGTAGAGGACAACACGGAGGGTGGATTGTTCGAGCACGCTGGTCACGGGGTCACCTCGTCGAGCAGGGCTTCCGTGATATCCTTGGCGGTTTCGGTCCGCATGTTGTGGACGCTTATGCCTTCCTCGGGAAGGGCGACATCGGCGGCCTTGAAGAGCCACTCAACCGCCCGTGGGTAGCACGCGGCGATGCGCAGGCCAGGTGACGCGGCGAGTCGCTGCAGCGCGGGATCCTTGCTTGCGGATAGTTCACACAAGTCGGCGACGGCCTCGAAGGTAACGCCTGATGCAGCGAGGTTCTCCAGCACTTCCTTTTTTACCTCGGGCGGCACGACCTTGGCGTAGGCACAGTGGCAATAGAGGATGCAGGGCTTGTCTGGCTTGGGTTCTTCACTCATGGCTGTTGCTTTTTTCCCGGAAAACAGGCACCGGCTTTCCTGGCCGGAAACACTCGATATGCTCCAGTCTAACCGCTATCGCTTCGTTTTGGCAAGCATCCAAGGCCTGTTGCAGGCTGGATTCGAGTGTTTCGGGTGATGCTTCTGCACGCAGGTTCACCACGAGTTCCCCCTCGCTGAGGTCGGCCGACAGGGTCATGGATGTCTCGGCCACGTAAGCGGAGTCGACCAGGTTGATAACGGCGAGGTCTTGCGCATGGTCCGTGGGTGAGAGGGTCATTTTCAGGTGGGCGACCTCGACCTGGGCCTGCTTGAGTACGCGGTGCAGCTCGTCGGCCATTTTCTTTATCCATGCATTTCCGTCCCAGGGCTGCTCAGCGTGTACGGCGATGGTGGCATTGAGCCAACCCAGCAGGGCTTCACCGTCGCCATAGGTGCTGTAGTCGATGGCCAGGTTGCGGTGGGCACTTTGCTGCTTGGAGGTGACGACCTGGAACCATGCGTCCATGCCCGTGTCGTTGCGTGCTGAGACCACCTGCACGGTTGCGTCGGGGTAGTGCGTGGCCAGGGTTGAGCGCAAGGCGTGGGTTTGGTCCTCGTCAATCAGGTCGGCCTTGTTGATGAGGATGAGGTCCGCCTCTTCCAGTTGTTTCTTGTATATGTAGCGGACCTTGCCGGAAAAGCGTTTCCCTTCCTCAAGCTCGAAAATGCGGAGGGCGCGCAGGGGGTCGACCACCACGCTCAAGGGCGCGATGACAAACTGGTCACCGTAGAGTCGGCGCAGGGGGTAGGAGACGGTGGCCACGAGGTCGGTGCAACTGCCCACGGCCTCGGCAATGAATACGTCGGGTCGTGCTTCCTCGGTGAGCTGGTCCGCGGCCTCCTTTAACGAGTGGAAGCGGCAACAGAAGCAGCCGCCGGCGATTTCCTGGACCGGGAAACCGTGGGCCTGGAGAAAGGAGGTATCGACCAATCCGCGTCCCTGGTCGTTGGTGATCAAGCCCACGGTCTTTCCCTGGGCGTGGAGGTGCTCGGCGAGCTTGAGCACGGAGGTGGTCTTGCCGGAACCGAGAAAGCCGCCCATCATGATGTAGCGTGCGCTTGGCTCAGGGTTCGTCATAACCCTCTCCAAGCATGCGGTCGATGGTTTCATCGAGAAAGGCGGCATAGCCCTTGGCATCATAGTTTGTCGGTTCCGGGTCGCCGCTCGCGCGGTAAAGCCAGCCTTTTCCGTGGGGTTGTGCCGACAATACTTCAAGGTGGTCCTGGAGCAGGGGGCTTTCTTCAATGAAGCAGCCGTTGATCACGGCGTAGATGTCGGAGGTCGCCTTGAAGCCTTCCATCCAGCCGATGATTTGTCCGCACCGAATGGCGCGATCGTCGGGGAGTTCCAGGTCGTGCTCGACCATATCGCCAAGCATACGGGTGGCAAAGGTGGTCAGCCCCACGCGCCAGGTGTTGGCCGCTTCCTCGGGCGCCATCCAGTAATGCGACGCGGTGTAGAGGCGATCCCCGGGGATCTTGGTCTTGAAGCGCACTCGATTGTAGAAAACGGGGTCGGTGAAGAAGGGGTGATCGCTCATGCGCTCAGCGTCTCCTGGATGCGTTCGCATACGCGGTCGATTTCGGCCGTGGTGTTGCCCCTGCCAAGACCAAAGCGAAGGGTGCCACGCGCGAGATCGGTGGAAAGTCCTATGGCGCGGAGCACAGTGGACGGTCGTGGCAGGGCTGAGGTGCAGGCGGAGCCCATGGACAAGGCGATATCGGGGAGCTGATCCAGGAGCTGTTTCCCGTCTACCCCGGGAAAACTGACGCTCAGGTTGCCGGGGATCTTGTTGGTTGGGTGGCCGTTGAAGATGCAGCCCGGTGCGACCTGCCTGAGTTGGGTTTGGAGGTGGTCATGGAGGCCTCGCAGCAGGCGGTGGGTGGTGCCTCGCTCGGCGTGCGCGATGCGACAGGCCTCGGCCAGGCCGAGGATGCCGGGGGCGTTCAGGGTGCCGGATCGGAGGCCTTGCTCCTGCCCGCCGCCGAAGGTCATCGGTTGCAGGCGGATGCGCGGTTTTTTTCGCCGGATGTAGAGCAGCCCCACGCCTTTGGGTCCATACAGTTTGTGACCGCTGAGGGCGAGTAGATCCACGTTGAGGGCCTGCACATCCAGGGGTTCCGTGGTGGCGGCCTGGGTGGCATCGCAAAGCAGGGATATTTTTCGTTGGCGGGTGATCGCCCCGATGGCAGCGATGTCCTGGATGGTGCCGATTTCGTGGTTGGCGTACATCACGCTGACCAGGATCGTCTCCTCCCTGATCGCGCTTTGCAGCTGCTCGAGGTCGAGCTGACCGTGCGTGTTCACGGGTAGGCGGGTGATGGCAAAGCCTTCTTGTTCCAGCTGCGCGCAGCAATCCAGCACCGCGGGGTGCTCGGTCTCCGTGGTGATGATGTGATGGCCCTTTTCCCTGTCGTGGCGAGCGGCACCCAGCAGGCCGAGGTTGATCGATTCCGTGGCGCCGCTGGTGAACAGGATGTCACGGGGCTCCGCGTTGAGGACCTGCGCGATCTGGTCGCGGGCCAGCTCGACTTTTGCGGCGATTGCCTGGCCGGCCGGATGTTGGCTGGAGGGGTTGGCAAAATGGTCCTGCAGGAACGGCATCATGACCGCCAATACGCGCGGATCGAGCGGGGTCGTGGCGTGATGATCCATGTAAATTGGTGCCATGCCGCGATGATGGTTGAGGGGGGGTAAGGCCGCAAGCAGATACTTACTGGCAATGGCTCTCTCTCTCAATCGGTGGGACCTGACCGGAATTGGTGACGACCGGCAATCCCGGGGCCTTCTCGGCGTTGATGGTGGTGTACTCTTGCCACTCGTCGGGCAGGGTGTCATCGGTAAAGATGGCTTCCTCGGGGCACTCGGGAATACAGGCGCCGCAGTCGATGCACTCGAAGGGGTCAATCAACAACATGTTCGTGTCCTGATGAAAACAGTCCACCGGGCAGACGTTGACGCAGTCTGCGTGCAGGCAGCCGATGCAGGGTTCTGTGACGATGTGGGCCATGGCTCCCCCGAGTAGATGGATTTGGGTAGCGGGTCAAGTGCGAACCGGGTTAGATAGCCCGGGGTACCTCGACGGGCCGGCGGTGCGCAGGATCTGAATTGCTTTTCCCGGGGGCCTCCGCCCGGCGCGGCACGGTCTTGACCGCGACTTTCAGGCTGTGCACGTTCTCTCCCGTGTAGGCGATGATCACCTGTCCATTCGGGCCATGGCCCAGCGAGGTGTCGCCATAGGCGTAGGCATCCACGGTTTCGATCGTCCAGCCCGTTTCGTCATGGAACGCGGCTCGTAGTTCGCCGTTGGAGCGGGCATAATACGCGATAGCCGGGTGTCCGTCCGGGCCATGGCTGAGCGAGGTGTAGCCGCCGACCTCCCCCTTGTTGTCCACGGTCTCGGTCGTCCAGTTGGTCCCGTCGTGGACCGCGTATTTAAGGTCCCGGTTGGTGAAGTCATGGTACGCGATGGCCGGGTGCCCGCCCGGGCCATGGCTGAGTGAGCTCCAGCTGCCGACCTCCCCGGCACTGTCCACGGTCTCGATTACCCAGTTCGTCCCGTCATGGAGCGCAACTTTCAGGTCCTTGTTGGTCCGGTCATAGTACGCGATGGCGGGGTGTCCGTCCGGGTTGTGGCCCAGCGAGGCGTAGTCGCCGACATCCCCTTCGCTGTCCACGGTTGTGCATACCCACTTGGTCCCGTCATGGACCGCGAATTTCAGGTCTTCATTACCTCGGTCACGATACGCGATGGCCGGGTGTCCGCCCGGCCCGTGGCTGAGCGAGGCGTAGCCGCCAACATCCCCTTCGCTGTCCACGGTTGTGAATACCCAGTTCGTCCCGGCCACCGTGGATTTCGGCACCTTGTTCGCGAATTTCAGGTCCTGGTTGCTGGCGTCATAATACGCGATGGCCGGCCGGCCCCTCGGGCCGAAGCTGAGCGAGGATTCTTTCCCGACGACCCCTTCGCTATCCACGGTTTCGATCAACCAGCGGGCCCCGTCATGGAACGCGTATGACAGGTCGTCGTTGGCGTCGTCATGGTAGCTGATGGCCGGGTGCCCGTCCGGGTTGTGGCTGAGCGAGTTCATTTCGCGGATCGTACCGGTGTTGTCCACCACGGTGGAGGTCCAGCCGGGAGTCAGCCTGCTAGCCGGCCGGACGAGGCTTAGCCGGTCACCCGCGGGAGGTCCGGGATCATCTTTTTTGGCGGCGTCCTCGTCTTGTTTATGCCGAGGGGTCTCCCTGTCCATTTGTGTGGATCGGGCCACCAGATAGCTGAAGGTCAGGATGCAGGCCGCGAGCACCAGCACGCCCCGGCCCCGTTTCCTTCCCCGGGATTGTCGGGAAGAAGTCTCTTTCCCGGCCGGGGCCGATGCCGGGAGGAGGCCGGCGGATACCGCGAGTTGCCGCGAAAATTCAGTGCAGTTGGGGTAACGATCCCGCCGGTGTTTCGACAGCGCTTTTCCGATGACCTGCCACACGCTCTTGTCCAGGCCCGGGATGGGCGGTGGCGCCCGGTGCATTACCGCGTTTCGCATGGCGTCTTCGGTCAGCCCGGTACCGTGGTAGGGCGGGTGTCCCGCCAGCAGGT
>JAYGFS010000309.1:0-47709 GCA_046581765.1 Verrucomicrobiota bacterium | reverse complement strand
TGCCCGAACCCTGGCACTTCGAACAGGTTTCGCGTGAACTGCCCTTGCCCACCACGCCCTCGCCACTGCAGACATCACATTTCCGCACATCACGAACCAACAGGCGACGCTTACCCCGCGAGGTTCCTTCAAATTCAACCTCCCCGTCAATCTTGGCAATCTCGGCGGCATCTTTTGGCTTCCGAGCCTCGAACAATTCAGCCACCCGTGGCAGACCACCGGTAATGTCCTTGGTTTTCGCCGATTTACGGGGCGTCTTGGCGATGGTTTTACCGGCACTGATCTTCTCCTTCTGGGCCACGATCACGTGTGCACCGGCGGGAATCGCATAGCGACCCAACTCCTCTTTACCCTTCTTCACCACGACCTGCGGGTGAAGGTCTTCCTTGTGATCCATGACGACCGTACTCTCCGTGCCCGTCGACTCGTCAACTTCTTTACGGAATGTTACACCCTCGATAAAGTCGTGGTATTCAATCGTCCCTGAATATTCCGATATAATCGGCACGTTGTGCGGGTCCCACTTGACAAAGGCATCACCGCTCTTGACAAGGCCGCCATCTTCGACCGAGATCACCGCACCGATCACGGTCGTGTGACGCTCAAGCTCGCGACCTTCTTCGTTGTAAATGCCAACCACACCACTCTTGTTCATCACGATGTTCTGCACGGCGGCAGACTCACCGGACCCACCGGGGGGCATAGCGGCAGCCACCCCCGATTTCACCCAGCGAATGTCGTCGTAGCGCAGGATTCCGTCATGCTTGGAAATGATTTGCGGCTGGCTCAGGATATTCTGCGCCACCCCACCGATGTGGAAAGTGCGCATGGTCAACTGCGTACCGGGCTCACCGATCGATTGAGCGGCAATAATACCCACGGATTCCCCGAGTGCAGAGACCTGGCCGGTCGCCGGATTGAGACCGTAGCACTTCGCGCAAATACCCCGGCGTGATTCACATGTCAGGCCACTGCGGATCTTGATCTTGTCGATATCGGCCGCGTCTATTTTGTCGGCCACGTTGTCGTCGATCACCTGGCCTGCAGCCACGATGATTTCACCCGTGTATCCCTTCACATCGTGCAGGGACGTGCGACCCATAATGCGCGTACGCAGCGCAACCAATTCTTCATCACCTTCCTGGATGGGACAAACCTCAATCCCTTTCAGGGTATGACAATCCTGCTCAATAATGATGATATCGTGCGCCACGTCGACCAGTTTACGCGTGAGATACCCGGAGTCCGCGGTCTTGAGCGCCGTATCCGCGAGACCCTTTCGCGCACCGTGCGTACTGATGAAGTATTCCAGTACGCTCAAGCCTTCACGGAAGTTCGCGAGGATCGGGCGTTCGATAATTTCACCCGACGGTTTTGCCATCAAGCCACGCATACCCGCCAACTGGCGAATCTGCTGCTTGCTGCCTCGCGCACCGGAATCCACCATCACGTAGATCGGATTGAGATGACGCTGGTTATTGTTGTGTTCCATGGTGCTGAACATGACCTTGGAGATTTCCTCCGTGGCGTGCGTCCAGATATCGATGATCTTGTTGTAGCGTTCGCCGTCGGTGATCACGCCCTTCCGGTGTTGACCCTCGACCTTGGAAATGTCTTTACGCGCCTTTGCCACCTCCGCGTCTTTTTCCGGCGGGATGATCATGTCGATGATTCCGATAGAGATGCCGGAACGCGTTGCGTGTTCGAAGCCCAGTTCCTTGAGCCGATCGAGTACGGCAACCGTTTCATCGTGACCGGCAATCTCGTAACACTGCGTGATCAGCTCGCCGAGCTTCTTCTTGGTAACGTTGAAGTTACTGAAGCCCACGGAATCCGGCCAGACTTCGTTGAAGAACACCCGGCCCACGGTCGTAGTGATCACGGACTTATCCTTGTCACCGTAACGCGTTTCCCGCTGGTAGTCCGGGTTCCGATACCGAATCCTGTCATGGATGTGCAAAACGCCTTCGTCATGAGCGGTATGCACTTCATCCGCATCGTTCACCAGCGGATAGTGCTGGATTTCGCCCTCTGTGTCCGACGAGTCCTTACGCTGGTTGATCCGGTCGCTTTGCGACTCACTGCACATGTAGTAACATCCCAGCGCGATATCCTGCGTCGGAGTCGTAATCGGCTTGCCACTGGAGGGAGAGAAGATGTTGTTGGACGCCAGCATCAGCAGGCGGGATTCCAATTGCGCCTCGATGGAAAGTGGCACGTGAACAGCCATCTGGTCACCATCAAAGTCCGCATTGTAGGCGGTACATACGAGGGGGTGAATCCGAATGGCGGAACCTTCAATCAGGATCGGCTCAAAAGACTGGATACTGAGGCGATGAAGCGTAGGCGCCCGGTTCAACAGAATCGTATGCCCCTTGGTCACCTCTTCCAGGATATCCCAGACCTCTTCTGCTTCCCGCTCAATCATCTTTTTCGCGCTCCGGACCGTGTGCACGATACCGAGTTCTTTCAGGCGACGGATAATGAAGGGTTCGAAGAGAACCAGGGCCATCTTTTTGGGAAGACCGCACTGGTGAATCTTCAACTCGGGACCGACAACGATCACGGAACGACCCGAATAGTCGACCCGTTTACCCAGGAGGTTCTGGCGAAAGCGTCCCTGCTTGCCTTTCAGCATATCGCTGAGCGACTTGAGCGGTCGATTGCCTGCGCCGGTGACGGCCCGGCCATGGCGTCCATTATCCAGGAGGGCATCGACCGCTTCCTGGAGCATGCGCTTCTCATTACGAATAATCACATCCGGCGTTTTCAACTGGAGCAGGTTCTTCAGACGGTTGTTGCGGTTGATCACACGGCGGTACAGGTCATTGAGGTCGGAGGTCGCAAAGCGGCCGCCTTCCAGGGGCACCAATGGACGCAAATCCGGAGGAATAACCGGCAGCACTTCAAGGATCATCCATTCCGGACGCGTGTTGGCCTCCAGGAAGGCCTGGATGGTCTTCATCCGCTTGGTAAGTTTTTTGCGCGTCTGTTTACTGCGGGTAATCTCCATGGCCTCGCTAATTTCGTCCATCACATCGTCCATGTCGACCGTCGACAGCAGGTCGCGCACACCGGCCGCACCCATCTTGGCCACAAACCCATCGCCGTATTTTTCCACGGCATCTCGGTAATCCATTTCATTGAGCAGCTGCTTTTCCTTGAGCGGCGTATCGCCCGGCTCAATCACCACGTAGTCTTCGTAGTAAAGCACGCGCTCCAATGCCCGTGCCGGCATGTCCAGCACCAGTCCGATCCGAGTGGGCGTACACTTGAAGAACCAGATGTGTGAGACCGGAACAGCGAGTTCAATATGGCCCATCCGTTCACGGCGAACCCGTGCGAGGGTAACTTCAACGCCACAACGGTCGCAAATGACACCCTTGTGCTTGATCCTCTTGTATTTCCCGCACGCGCATTCCCAGTCTTTCGTAGGTCCAAATATGCGCTCACAGAACAGGCCGCCCTTCTCCGGTTTGAAGGTGCGGTAATTGATCGTTTCCGGGTTTTTAACTTCGCCGTGACTCCACGTCCGGATGATTTCGGGCGAGGCAATCGCTATACTGGCATAGTCATACCCGCGTTGGGGTTCTATTCCGAGAATTTGTTCCGCTTCAGCTGTTGTTTTATCCACGCGTGTCTCTCCGTAAAATCTGGTTCAGGTCCATTGTTTCCCCGGGCTCAACCCGGGCTGTGTACTACCCGGATATCCAACCCAAGGCTCATCATTTCCTTCATCAGCACATTGAAGGACTCGGGTCGGCCGGCTTCCAGCACATTCTCCCCCTTCACAATGGACTCGTAAATGCGCGTCCGTCCCGCCAGGTCATCACTCTTGACCGTGAGGAGTTCCTGAAGCGAGTAGGCCGCACCGTAGGCTTCCATTGCCCATACTTCCATTTCCCCGAAACGCTGGCCTCCGTACTGTGCCTTACCCCCCAGCGGTTGCTGGGTGACAAGCGAATATGGGCCCACTGCGCGGGCATGAATCTTGTCGCTGACCAAGTGGTGCAGCTTCAACATATAGATCTGGCCCACCACCACTTCCTGGTCGAAGGCATCGCCGGTCCGGCCGTCATAAAGCGGGGTTTTACCGGTTTCCGGCAGGCCCGCTTTTTTCATTTGTTTCCATATTTCTTTTTCTGAAATACCGTCGAAGACCGGTGTTGCCGCATACATACCGAGTACGTGGCAGGCCCAGCCCAGGTGGGTTTCCAATACCTGGCCCACGTTCATTCGTGAAGGTACGCCCAGGGGATTCAACACGATATCCACCGGGCTACCATCCGGAAGGAAAGGCATATCCTCCTCGGAAACGATACGGGCGATCACACCCTTGTTCCCATGACGACCGGCCATCTTGTCACCGACCGACAATTTTTTCTTGCTGGCGACGTAAACCTTCACGTTCTTGATCACGCCCGGATCGATATCGTCGCCGCTTTCAAGCCGATCCATCGAGCGCTCGTTATCGGTCTCGATCTCAGAAAACTTCGAGTTGTATTCATCGATGATGCCCTTGATCTTAATCTGGATCGGGCTTGGATCGATTTCCACGTGTTTATGGGCAGCCGCAAGTTTCCGGAGCAGGGTCTTGGTAATCTTCCGGTTGGCCGGAATGATGATTTCACCGGATTCGGCATTCACGACATCCAGCGGGATCTTTTCGCCCAGCAGGATATTGCTCAGTGCCTCGGTCAGATCCTCGGTCAGCTCCGTCATCTTCTGCTTATACTCTTCCTGGAACTGCTTGGCCTGGCGACGCTTTTCACTCGGCGAGAGCTTGTGGCGCTGCGAAGAATGCTTCGAGGAAACCTTGATATCCATCACCATACCAACGGTCCCGGAGGGGACGGTCAACGAAGTGTCGCGAACATCAGCGGCCTTATCACCGAAGATGGCCCGGAGCAAACGCTCTTCCGGTGCCAGCTCCGTCTCGCTTTTCGGCGTAATCTTGCCCACGAGAATATCACCCGGCTTCACCTCCGCACCCACGCGAATCACCCCATCGTGTCCGAGTTTTTTCAGGGCCTCTTCACCAACGTTCGGAATGTCCCGCGTGATCTCCTCGGGCCCCAGTTTTGTATCGCGGGCACCACATTCGAACTCATCAACGTGAATGGACGTGTAGATGTCTTCCTTGACCAGGCGTTCGTTAATCAGGATCGCATCCTCAAAATTGTAGCCACACCAAGGCATGAAGGCCACCATGATGTTGCGCCCCAGGGCGAGTTCGCCCTGGTCGGTGGAAGAACCATCCGCCAGGATGTCGCCCTTCTTGACCCGCTGGCCAACCTCCACCAAGGGCTTCTGGTTGTTGCAGGTTCCCGCATTCGTACGCATGAACTTGCGCAGTTCGTAGAACTCCGCATCCTTGCTACCCCGCTTGGGCATGACGCCGTCCCTGGAAACAACGATTTCATCTGCGGTTACGCGGGCGACCCTGCCTCCGCCACGTGAAATGACCATGACCCCTGAATCCCGGGCAACCCGTTGCTCAACCCCTGTTGCCACATAGGGGCGATCCGTCTGAAGCAGCGGCACGGCCTGGCGCATCATGTTCGCCCCCATGAGGGCCCGGTTTGCATCATCGTGCTCAAGGAACGGGATCAGGCTGGTCGCCACACTCACCAACTGTTTGGGCGAAACGTCCATGTAGTGAATCTTATCCGGTTCAACTTCGAGGAAGTCCCCGCGATAGCGAACCATGACCACCTTGTTCTTGAAACTGCCGTCCTCCTTGAGGACCGCGTTCGCCTGGGCGATTACATAGCTCTCTTCTTCATCCGCCGTCAGGTAATGGACCTTGTCCGTTACCCGGCCATTAACCACCTTTCGGTAAGGGCTCTCGATAAAGCCGAATTCATTGACGCGCGCATAGGAACTCAAGGAGGAAATCAAACCGATGTTCGGCCCTTCCGGGGTTTCAATCGGACAGATTCGTCCGTAGTGGCTGCTGTGTACATCCCGTACTTCAAAACCAGCGCGCTCACGACTCAAGCCACCGGGGCCCAGTGCGCTGAGACGGCGCTTGTGCGTCAACTCGGAGAGGGGATTCGTCTGGTCCATAAACTGGGACAGTTGACTGCGACCGAAGAAGTCCTTAATCACGGCGGACAGGGCCTTCGGATTGATCAACTTCTGCGGGGTCAACTTTTCGACGGTTGCATCAAAAATGGTCATGCGCTCACGCGCCAGTCGTTCGGTACGCGCCAAGCCTACGCGGCACTGGCCCTCAAGCAATTCACCCACGGTCCGGATACGCCGACTGCCGAGGTGATCGATATCGTCAATCGTTCCTTCGTCCATGCGAAGGTTCAACAGGTAACGGACGGCTTCGATCAAGTCTTCGGTCTCCAGTACACGGGAAGTACCTTTTTTATCGAGACCCAGCTTTTGCTGCATCTTGTATCGGCCCACGCGTCCGAGGTCGTACCGACGCGGGTCGAAGAAAATACGCTTCAGCATCTGCTTGGCGTTGTTGACACTTGGCGGATCGCCCGGGCGCAACTTGCTGTATATATCCTTGAGCGCATCATCCTGGGACATCGACGGATCTTTCTGCACGCTCTTGAGGTACAAGCCCTTGTCCCAACTCACGTTTACCAGGTCAATATTCTTGTAGCCGGCAGCCCTGATCTGCTCGATCAGATCATCGTTCAGTTGCTCGTATTTTCGGGCGATCAAGGTCTCCGAATCCGCATCGACGATATCGTCCTTCAGCACGCGGTTTTCGATTTTCTCTTCACTGATCTTCCCCTTGCCACGAAGCGAAAGCTTCTCGAAGGTGTAATACACGGCGAGCACTTCTGCATCCGTGCTGTGCCCGAGGGCGCGAAGGAGTGTGGGGACGAGGAACTTACGCCGCCGACGCTTTCGATCGAGATAGATATACATCAAGTCGGACGTATCGAACTGGACTTCCAGCCAGGAGCCGCGATCAGGGATAATACGGAAAGAGAACAACCACGATCCGTTGGCGTGCTGACTGCGCTCAAAGCAGATCCCCGGAGAGCGGTGTAGCTGGCTTACGATCACGCGCTCGGCACCGTTGATCACGAAGCTACCCTGCTCGTTCATCAGTGGGATCTCGCCCATGTATATTTTTTCCTGGCGATACTCTTCGCCCTCCTTGAGCCGGAACTCAACGTAGAGCGGGGCCGCAAAGGTCACGCCTTCACGCAGGCATTCCAGTGCCGTCATCTTGGGATCGGTAATCTCGTATTCGACAAAGTCCAGCAGGCACTGCCCGTCATAGCTTTCAATCGGAAAGACTTCCTTGAATACCGATTGCAACCCGATGTCTTTCCGCCGGGCAGGCTCGATATCCTCCTGCAGGAAGTCCTTGTAGGACTTGCTTTGGATCTCAATCATATACGGAGGCTCAATAACCTCCTTGATATTTCCGTAATTTATTCGTTCGGCCATACTGTGTCCTTCAAATTCGCGTACCCTGCTCTGACGGTTTTAAAAACACCCATGTCCCCCACGCTAAAAACGCAGAGGGCATGGCTTCAATAGGTTGGATTCGGCTTACTTGATTTCGACGCTCGCGCCGGCTGCTTCCAGCTTGGTCTTGGCTTCTTCAGCCTCCTCTTTCGCGACGCCTTCCTTGACGGGCTTGGGGCAGCTGTCCACGAGTTCTTTCGCTTCTTTCAAGCCCAGGCTGGTCAGTGTGCGAAGCTCTTTAATAACCTGGATCTTAGATTCGCCGGCACCGGTGATAATGACGTCAAATTCCGTTTGTTCCTCTGCGTCACCCCCGTCGTCGGTGGGTGCGGCAACCATTGCTCCACCCATCATAACCGGGGCAGCGGCCGTGACGTCGAACTTGTCTTCAATGGCCTTCTTCAATTGGGACAGCTCAAGCACACTGATACCTTCCAGCCATTCCAGGAATTCAGCCGCTTTGCCTTCCAGCTCTACAGCCGGGGCCTCTACTTCTTCTATTGCTTTTTTAGGCATGATGGGTCTCCTTATTCGTTTCTATTTTACCCGCCAGATGGCGAAATTACTTACGCATGGTCGGCTTTTTTATCTTCCAGTGACTGCAGGACGTTGACGAAACCGCCAAGCATGCCATGCATAACATTCACAAATTCTGTCAGCGGTGCTCCCAGGGCCCCGACAACCTGGGCCAGCAATATCTCGCGAGAGGGCAGCTTGGCCAACTCATGGATATCTGCGGCACTCAGGAAAACACCCTGCATGGTGCCCATCTTGACCACGGGCAATTCACGCTCCTTGATAAACGCTTGCAGCACCTTGGCGACTTCCGTCACCTCGCCGCTGCCGGTAACCATGGCCGTGGGGCCCCTCAGCCCATCCTCCAACTCATCCACGCCGACGTCCTTCGCGACGTATCTGAAAATGCGGTTCTTGATGACATGAAACTCAGCATCCACTTCGCGAAGCGCGGAGCGGAGGGCCTGTCCCGTGGAAACGTCAAGGCCACCATAATCCGTCAGGATGAGGAATACGGACTCGTCGATGCGATCCTTTATCTCCGTGTACATTGATTCTTTTTCGGGCCTCATGACTCTTTTCCTGAAGTTTGTTCGAACGATCCTTAGGACGGCAGTTCCTTGCCGTCGATACTCAGCCCCACGCCCATGGTGCTGCTCATGGCAAAACGCTTGATGTAAACACCCTTGGCCGAACCGGGACGGGCAGCGACAACCGCAGCAATGGCCGCCCGGGCATTCTCCAGCAATTGATCGACGCTGAAGGAGAGCTTGCCAAAGGGAATTGCGAGGTTGGCGTTCCGGTCCATCCTGAATTCTACCCGACCCGCTTTGAACTGCTTAACCGCCGAACCGGTGTCTTCGGTAACCGTTCCGGTACGCGGATTGGGCATCAGGCCCCGCGGACCGAGCACCTTGCCCAGCTTACGTACTTCCTGCATCGCCTCGGCCGTGGCAATCGCCACGTCAAAGTCGGTCCAGCCTTCCTTGACCTTCTCGACGAGCTCCATGAAACCAACTTCTGTCGCACCTGCTTCGCGGGCCGCGTCGGCGGCTTCGCCACTGGCGAAGACCACGATCCGAACGTCCTTACCGGTACCGTGGGGGAGGGCAACCGAACCGCGAACGCCCTGGTCCGACTTGCTGGGATCAACCCCCAGGCGGAAGGCTAATTCCGCGGTTTCGTCAAATTTGGCGTATGAATTTGTCTGGAGAAACTCAACCGCCGATTTCAAGTCGAGGGGTTTACTCATGTCAACCTGCTCTGATATTTTGCGATGCTGTTTGCCTGATTTACCCATCGATAACCTCGATCCCCATGCTGCGTGCTGTACCGGCGATCATTCTCATGGCCTGCTCCGGATCGTCCGCATTCAAATCGTCTTTTTTTGCTTCCACAATTTCTGCCAGTTGCCGGCGGGTTACAGTTCCGACCTTGTCGCGGTTCGGCACCCCGGAACCCTTGGCAAGTCCGGCGGCTTTTTTCAGCAGGGTGGCCGCGGGCGGACTCTTCAGCTTAAAGGTGAAAGACTTGTCCTGGTAAACCGTGATTTCCACCGGAATAACCATGCCGACCTTGTCCTGCGTAGCCGCGTTATACGCCTTGCAGAATTCCATGATGTTGACCCCGTGCTGCCCCAGGGCCGGCCCGACCGGCGGTGCCGGGTTTGCCTGGCCCGCCGCGATCTGCAACTTGATGTATCCCTCAATCTTCTTCGCCATTTTTCAGAACCGTATTATTAAAACTTCCAAATCGGGGTGGATCCGCAGTCCCACCTAATCGATGACCTTTTCGATCTGCCAATATTCCAACTCTACCGGAGCCGAACGTCCAAAAATCGATACGGCCACTTCCAACTTGCCCCGATCCGGATCGATCTTCTCGATCGTTCCGTTGAAATTCAAAAACGCACCGTCGTTGATCTTGACCGTTTCGCCGATTTCAAAATCGACCTTCGGCGTGGCCCGCTCCTGCTTTTCCTGGATCTGGTTCATGATCGAATCGACTTCGTGCTCCGGAAGCGGCATCGGGAGGTCTCCGCCCACGAACTTTATGATCCCCGGGATTTCCTGGATAAAGTGCCAGGCCCGCTCATTCAATTTTTTATCTTCATCATACAGGGCCACGTGAATCAGCACGTAGCCCGGAAAAAACTTTCGCGTGGTCTCCAATTTTTTACCCTGCTTGACCTCGGAAACCTTCTCCATCGGGATCAAGACATCGCCGACATACTCGGCCATCTCCTCGATCTGCACCCGTTTTTTGACATGGCGCTCCACCTTGTTCTCCTGGCCGGAGAGCGTGTGAACGACAAACCATTGTTTTTCCTTGACGTTTTCCACCATTAGCTCGGAATTACAAAACGCAGAATCTTCATCAAAACAAAATCACAGAACCCAACAAACACGGCCAGGAGGAGGACCGAAACAACCACCACAATCGTGGACTGGATTAATTCATTCCTGGTCGGCCAGATGCACTTCCTCAGCTCTTCGCCGACCTCGTGAAAAAAATTCTTAAAACCCTGAATCTTGCTACTCATGTTCTTCTTCGGGACGGGAACCGATTCAACGATTACCGCCAGTCCACAAATTGTTCACATTCAATGGCAGGTCAGGAGGGAATCGAACCCCCAACCCCCGGTTTTGGAGACCGGTGCTCTGCCAATTGAGCTACTGACCTATATAAATCCTCCGGCTCAACCGGCAATTAGAAATTACCAGCCGATGAACGGGCCGGCTGCAATTGCTTCTTACTCCACAATCTCTGTTACACTGCCCGCACCTACGGTACGACCGCCTTCGCGGATAGCAAAGCGCATATGCTGCTCCATGGCGATTGGCGTGATCAATTCAATATCCATGGTCACATCGTCACCCGGCATAACCATTTCAACACCTTCAGGTAATTGAATGTCACCGGTCACGTCAGTGGTCCGGAAATAGAACTGGGGCCGGTAGCCCTTGAAGAACGGCGTGTGACGCCCTCCTTCATCCTTGCTCAGCACGTAGACCTGGGCCTTAAACTTGGTGTGCGGATTAATCGAACCCGGATGGGCCAATACCTGGCCGCGTTCGACGTCTTCCTTTTTGCTGCCGCGCAGCAAACAGCCGACGTTGTCCCCAGCCTGGCCTTCGCCCAACTCCTTGCGGAACATTTCAACCCCGGTGCAGGTCGTTTTCACGGTATCCTTCAGACCCACGATCTCGATATCTTCGCCCGTCTTAATCTTGCCGCGCTCAACCCGGCCGGTCACCACGGTACCACGACCTTCGATGGAGAACACGTCCTCGATCGGAAGCAGGAAGGGCTGGTTCACATCGCGTACCGGTTCCGGCACGTAGGAGTCCAGGGCGTCCACCAGGGCCGTGATGGCGCTGCAACCCTCGTCATCGACGGAGGTGGATTTGAGACCTGCGAGGGCCGCGCCGCGAATCACGGGGATATCGTCGCCGGGAAACTCGTACTTGCTCAGGAGTTCACGAACTTCCATCTCAACCAGGTCGAGCAGTTCTTCGTCATCCACCAGGTCACACTTGTTCATGAATACGACGATAAAGGGAACACCCACCTGGCGAGCGAGCAGGATGTGCTCACGCGTTTGGGGCATCGGTCCATCGACAGCCGAAACCACGAGGATGGCACCATCCATCTGGGCCGCACCCGTGATCATGTTCTTCACATAATCCGCGTGCCCGGGGCAATCCACGTGAGCGTAATGCCGGGCGGTACTCTCATATTCAACGTGCGAGGTCGAGATCGTCATAATCTTCGTTGCATCGCGGCGGCCCTGGGACTCGGAAGCCTTCGCCACCTCGTCGTACTTGATGGAATCGGCCAACCCCTTGAGGGATTGCACATGCGTGATTGCTGCGGTCAAAGTCGTTTTGCCATGATCAACGTGCCCGATGGTGCCGACGTTTACATGGGGCTTGGTCCGTTCGAATTTTTCTTTAGCCATTTTCTTACTCCTGTTCGGTTGTCCGGAGACTCGCTCCTTCTCACGTTCTTTCTATCTAAACTTTATCTCTTCTTTACCCAGCCCCTGCGGTCTCTCAACTGCGGCAGCCATCAAATGGAGCCCACGAGCGGGATTGAACCGCTGACCTCGTCCTTACCAAGGACGTGCTCTACCAACTGAGCTACGTGGGCAGATGCTGCGCGGATCCTCCACAATCGCCCCGGGTGTACCTCACCCACTGCGCATGGCTGTTGTTTCCTGCTCCAGCCCAAAAAAAACGCTCGTCGCTAAAAAATCATGCGACGGGCACATTTTTTTGACACTTTATATACCGATATTCAGGAGGCCCTGGAGCCCCAAAAACGTCATAAACTGCCTAAAAAACGACATTTACAACACAGATTACCGAAAAAAAGCGAAGCCTACCTATACCTCTTCCATGTGCTTTTCAATAGAAAATCACAAAAAAATGAGGCTTAGGCAGCTTGCACTGCTGAACCAATATGTTGAGTGAATCCAGCCATCCGGACCCACGCCGCGCACGCTAACAGATGCCACCTGCCTGTCAAAGGGCAAATCCGGGCTTTCCCATTTCATTTCAGGGCGATCTGCCAAGGGTACCGCCGACGGAGAATCGTCAGCCGGACCGGGAGCCCGGCCGGGCATTTGCAGCCAAGGCCCCGGGTGGAGGCGCAGGCCTGCACGGGCGGCAAACCCTTATGTCAAACAGCCTTTGGCCGTGTCTACATTCTCCCGCAAGTGGTCAGGGCTCAGTGTCCCGACCATCACGCTGCTCACACCGGGGACGGCCAGATTAAATCGAATCGCCTCCGTCGCAGACCCGCCCCCGCCAAAATGTCCGCTGCCAAATGCTTTTTTCAGCAGCACCCCTACCCCGGTCTCAGCGGCTCGCTCCAGCACGTCTGATTCATCCGTATACCAGGGATTGTGTGTCACCATCAGTACATCACAACCACGGGCGATCCCGTGCAAGCCACCCTCAACCGTCTTGCTCGACAGGCCGATCGCCCGGACCAGTCCCTCGGCTTTACACCGCTGAAGCTCATCCAACACCCCGCACTCGTCCAGGACCTGGCAATCATCTCCATCGGAATGGATCAACACCACATCCAGAAAGTCGGTCTGTAGTCGCTTCAGGCTGCGCTCGACACTCATCCGCGTGTGAGCTGCGGAAAAATCATGCCGTGAAACACCGTCAACAAATTCTTCGCCAACTTTTGTGCACAGCACCCAATCCTCCCTCGGTCCCGGAAGCAAGGCACCGATCCGGGCTTCACTGATCCCGTAGGCGGGAGCCGTGTCGATCAGGTTGATCCCGGAGGAACGGGCGAAACCCAGCAGATCGACCACGTGCTCGTCCCCGGGAATCTGGAAGGCACCTGGATACTTGACCTGCTGGTTCCGACCCAGCTTGACCGTGCCCAAGCCGATCGCGGAAACGTCGATACCCGTCTTGCCCAGTGCACGCAGGAAGGGCATTACAAGTCTCCCCAGGCGGGTTCTGCCATTACCGGCCTTGGAAAATCGTGGTCCAGCACCGGCCGGGCACCCGTTGGCGGCGGCATCAAGCGAAGCACCTCCTCGCCCAGGAGTGGAGCCATGACCAGCTTGGTCGGCCAACAGACGATAAAACGTGCAAAGGCCCGGCAGTACGCACCGGCCGGCTTTTCCCCGTCCGGCGTTGCCGGCTCCGCCCGGTTGATCTCCAGGGTACGCCACCGCGCACCTTCCAGGGAAATCCAGGGCATCAAACGCCTGAGCTCCGCCTGTGCATGCAGCACCTGGTCGGCCGCGTTTCGGGTACTACCCGTCTCCGCCAGGTGACCGCCAAGATACCAGACCGGTGACCCCGCCGCATTTTCATGCGTGGTGGTAACCAGTACGGGCCTTGTACCCGCACCCATGCAAACAGCGTGGAAGGGCGGCAGTTCCGGATGCGCCACCATCACCTGGTGCAGCGGACGGACCTGCATCTTCGGGAAGCCGGGAGCACCCGCTGCCGCCATCAAGGCCTCATTCCCTTCGCCTGCAGCGAAGACGATACGCCCCGCCTGTACCTGGACCCCGTCCACCACGACGCCTTCCCCCGAAAAGGTGAGCTGGGTGTAATGGGCGATCGCATCCATGACCGGTTCGGCGAGCACGCGCACCAGGTCGGGCACATCGATGACCGGTTCTTCCAGTCGATACACCGCCCCCTTGAACGCCGGATGATCCAGGGCCGGTGGAAGAGCGCTTGGCTTTTCAATCCGACCCGCCAGGGCCTTGGTGGCAAAAAAGGACATGATGCGCGAAGCGACCTTGCCTTCGGACCAGAGCACCTGGTGATCGGAACGCACCCGGACCCGGGTCAGGTCGATTTCACCCACCCCTTCCAGGCAGGCTTTCCAGCGTCCGGGCATGTCGCGAAGCGCCTCGGAGGATTCGCCCAGCTTGCCGTGCAAGGCGTATTTCAGGCCGCCGTGCAAGACCCCCTGTGAAGCCATGGTCTGGCCCCCGCCCAAGTGCTTCGATTCCAGCAATAAGGCGGTGTATCCCTTGATCCGCAGGCTGCGTAGTATCCACAAGCCGGCGATGCCGCCGCCAAAGATGACGACGTCGACAGTGATGGCTTTATTCGTCACGATGCACATCGAGGATCTTATCGATGATCGCGCTCGTAGACAAGCCCTCCACCATCGGCGCCAGAACGACTTTGCCGCCCCTTTCCTCAACGATTTCGCGGCCGATCACCTGCTGTGCCCAGTCTTCCCCTTTGACCAGCACATCGGGCAGGCAGGCTTCCAGCAACGCACACGGATCGTCTTCGTCGAAAACGCAGATATAATCCACGCATTCCAGGGCCGCCAGCATGGCGGAGCGAAAGGGTTCCTTGATCACCGGGCGTTTATCGCCCTTGATTCGCCGGATGGAGGCATCTGAGTTCAGGCCGACAAAGAGCAGGTCTCCCTGCCGGCGGGCAAAGGCCAGGTAGGTCACGTGACCGGCGTGGAGAATGTCGAAGGTGCCATTGGTGAAGACGATGCGACGGCCTTCCGCCCGAAGGCGCTCACACGTTGCAGCCAGCACTTCGCGGTTAAGAATCTTGGCGGACGCTTCGCTCATCGGCTTACATGGCTTCTGCGACAGCCTGGCCGAATTCGCTGCACTTCAACAGGGTCGCGCCTTCCATCAGGCGGTGGAAATCGTAGGTCACGGTCTTGGCATGGATCGCGCCTTCGATCCCCTTGACAATGAGATCGGCCGCTTCCGTCCAGCCCATGTAACGGAACATCATTTCGCCCGACAGCGCCACCGAACCCGGATTCACCTTGTCCTGGCCGGCATACTTGGGTGCCGTGCCGTGGGTGGCTTCGAAGATGGCCAACCCTTCAACGTAATTGATGTTCGCGCCGGGGGCGATGCCGATTCCCCCGACACATGCGGCCAGTGCGTCGGAGATATAGTCCCCGTTCAGGTTCATGGTCGCAACCACGCTGTACTCGGCCGGGCGGGTCAGGATCTGTTGCAAAAAGGCGTCGGCGATGACGTCCTTAACCACGATTTCCTTGCCGCTTGCAGGACTGGTTAAAGAGCACCAGGGTCCCCCGTCAATTTCGACCGCGCCAAATTCGTTGCGGGCCACTTCGTAGCCCCAATCCCGGAAGCCTCCCTCGGTGAACTTCATGATGTTGCCCTTGTGCACCAGGGTAACGGAATCGCGCCCCTCGTCGATAGCGTGTTGGATGGCCGCGCGCACCAGGCGGGCCGTACCCTCCTGCGAAATAGGCTTGATACCGATGCCGGAGCTCTCGGGAAAGCGAATCTTTGTCACACCCATCTCGTCCTGGAGGAAAGCGATCACCTTTTGGGCATCGTCCGTGCCCGCCTCGTACTCAATGCCGGCATAAATGTCCTCGGAATTTTCCCGGTAGATGACCATGTCGGTCAACTCGGGATGCTTCACCGGGGAGGGAACGCCCTGGTACCAGCGCACCGGGCGCAGGCAAACGTACAGGTCAAGTTCCTGGCGCAAGGCGACGTTCAGGGAGCGAATGCCACCACCAACAGGGGTCGTCAGTGGTCCCTTGATCGCGACCAGGTACTCCCGGATCGCGGCCAGGGTCTCCTCCGGCAACCAGACATTCTCGCCATAGACACGCGTCGCTTTCTCCCCGGCATAGACTTCCATCCAGGAAATCCTGCGCGCGCCACGGTAGGCTTTTTCAACCGCCGCGTTCCAGATGATCATCGCCGCGTTCATGATATCCGGACCGGTTCCGTCCCCTTCAATGAAGGGAATGACCGGATGATCAGGCACCTGCAGGCGGCCCCCTGTCATGGAGATCTTCTCGCCGGATTCCGGCACCACAATCTTATCGTAACTCATCGAAACCGTCCTTCTAATCTGAGCAAACCGCAGGCCGGGAAATCCCGGCCGGAGGGGAGCCGGGCTCCCTTCATCACGGTTAAAGGTTCAACATGAAATTGGTGGGCGGCACAGGACTCGAACCTGCGACCCCCTGGGTGTAAACCAGGTGCTCTAGCCAACTGAGCTAGCCGCCCGCGTCATCCAACAGGCGAGACCAATAGGGAATGAAAACGCCCTTCGTCAAGCCTCACCTGATCATCACTTGGCTGCTGACCAGCCCATCCCGGCCTCGGGGATCCATGCCCCGGATGCCACAGGTGCGAAGCTGCATTGCGGCTCCTGCACTTCATATTCCCTGAATGCCGACGCGTTACCGGCGTCATACATCCAAGCCATGACCGAAAGCTGTTGCAGAAAGGGCATGCGCAGGATATCCGTGATCGTCGCGGGCATTCCCCGGATATGGAAGAAATCAAATGAACAGGAGTGATCATGATACGTAACACCCTCATCGCAATCATGGCCCTGGGTGGCCTGGTCAAAGCCGCCCCCCCCCAAGCCGGCAGACGTGGCCAAAATTGAAGCGGCCCTGCCCAATGCCCCGGTCAAGGCCAGGAAGCCCCGCAAAGTCCTCCTGTTCAGCAAGACCGCGGGTTTTCGTCACGGCTCCATTGAAACCGGCGTTGTCTGCCTGACCAAGCTCGGCGAAAAGACCGGCGCCTTCTCCGCGGACCACACCGAGGACGACAGCTTCTTCGAGAAGGACAAGCTCTCCCAGTACGATGCGGTGATTTTCGTGAACACGACCGGCGAGGTCTTCAAGGGGAAAAAAGGCCAGCCGCAAGACAAGGATCGTGAAGCGCGGCTGAAGCAGAACCTGGTTGACTTTGTAAAGGGAGGCGGCGGATTGGCGGGCATGCACTCGGCTACCGATACCTACAAGAACTGGAAAGAGTTCAACGACATGATGGGCGGTGCCTTCGCCGGGCACCCCTGGCACATGGATGTCCCGATCAAGAATCTCGCCCCGAAGAATTCCATCAACCTCGATCTCGAGGGGGCGGACTTCCTGGTGAAGGATGAGATTTACCAGTTCCGTCAGGACACCGCACAAGCCAGTGATCGCAAGATCCTGCTCGCGCTCGACAACGACAAGAAAGAGATCACCAAGCGGGGCAAGTACGGCGCGGATGCCTTGTACCCGATCAGCTGGATTGACACCTATGGCGATGGCCGCATTTACTACTGCTCGCTCGGGCACCGGAACGAAATCTGGTGGAACGAAACCGTCCTAAAGCATTACATCCGGGGGATCCAGTACGTGCTGGGTGACCTGGATGCGGATGCGACGCCGGGGAAATGAGGGGGCGACACCGGTGATCCGTGAAAAGCCGGGGCCTGCGCCCCGGCTTTTCTGTGGCTGCCCGCGTACGCGGGGCGATTGCATGCACACTGGTTCCCGGTCCGCCCGCCGGTGAAAAGCGCTACGGCCTTTACAAGCGCAGCCCCGGGAGGCATCTTCCCCCCATGCAAGTCATTCATTTCGGGGACATCCATATCTGGGATCTCAAGATCGCATGGACGGATTTGTTTTACCTCAAGCGGTGGCTGGGCGGGGCAAACCTGCTGCTCAACCGGCGAAAAAAGTTCCCGCCCGCCTACGGTGAGGCGGTGGTGGCGGAGATCCTCAGGCAGGAGGCCGACCTCGTCGTATTTTCCGGCGACATGACCACGACCTCACTGCGTTCGGAATTCACGCGGTGTGCGGAACGCTTCGCGCCGCTGCGCGAGAAGTGGGGCGAACGCTTTTTTGTCATACCGGGCAACCACGACCGCTACACCCCGCGCAGTGTCCAGGCGGGGCTCTACGAGGCGGCCTTTCCCTACGGCACCGTCGACCCGGAAACCCGCCTGCGGACCCTCGAGCTGGACCCGGACTGGGTGGTGGTCGGTTTCGACTGCTCGGAGCCCTTTGCCGTCCTGTCCAACGGCCTGTTTACTGAGCGGCTGGCTGATGCCCTTGAGGCCTGCCTGGAACAACAGCGCAACGCGGGGAAAAACATCATCCTGACCGGGCATTTCCCCTACGCCTACCCGCCCGGCATTATTCCCCGGACCCATCACGTCCTTATCAAGGCCGAGCGACTGGAGGCCCTGGTGGCCACATACAAACCGGTTGTCTACCTGCACGGGCACAAGCACATTCGCTGGCTGATGAATCCCCCCTCGACGGTCCACACCGCCTGCATCAACTGCGGGCCCGCGGGCATGAAATCGGAACACCCCGCACAGCGCGCGGGCTTCGTGCACTTGACCCTGAGCGACCAGGGGAAGCTGGAGCGGGTCTTTGCTGTGCAACGCGAAGCAGGCAATGACGAGGGCTTCGAGGAGCAGTGCGTGTGGGAAGCCGGGGCCTGAGGCCCCGCGTGTGCACAGCTGCCCGGGTGATCAAGCCCGGTTTTTCGCCATGATCCAGCGGGAAAAATATTCACTGCTGCGCAGGGTCTGCTGCCAGAAGGCCTGGCCGGTGTGGTCCGCCGCGCGGATCGCCTGCAGGTCCGAGCGGATGTCCTGCAGCCGCTCCATGCCCTGGTGGAGCAGGGCGGGCGAAAAAGTCGAGAGCGTTTCCCGGGCGGAGGCCTGGTGCGCCTGCCAAACCGCTTCGTGCTGGTAGAGTTCGATCGCGGAGGCGACAAAGCTGGCCTCATCCATCACGACGCCGGGATGCGGAAGCTTAAAAATCCCCTCAGCCCCGACGGGTGTGGTTATCACCGGGGTCCCCGCCCGGCAACTGTCGAGGATCTTGCCCTTTAACCCGGCACCGAAGCCCAGGGGCGCGAGACTCACGCGGTACCCGGCCAGCGTGTCCACGGAATCCCGGGCAGGTCCCTTTACGATGAAGCCGGAGGCCCCGTCACTCAAGTCCATGAAACGGCGGGGCGGATATGCACCGTAGACGTGCAACTCCGCCTGCGGGAGCGCGGCGCGAATACGCGGCCAGATCCTGTCGTGGAGGGCGCAAACAGCATCCGCATTCGGGGGGTGCCGAAAATTTCCGATGAAAACAAAATGTTCGCGGGAGGCAAGATCCGCGCATTCATCCGGCACTTCGTAGACGAGCGGACAGTAAATCCGCTTCGAATCCTGCAAACCCATCCGGTCCAGGACCGGCATCTCGGCCTCGGAAATCACCAGGGTGACATCGCTCCTCCACATGGCCGCGAGTTCCCGCTGGACCTTTTCGTCCGTGGCATCCGGGACCACCCGCATGGGATCCCGACCCGCATCATGCGCTAGTTTCCGTACATCACGCAGGGCGTGCAGATCGACGAGGTCCAATACGCGCAGGGCCGCGGGCACCTGCTCGCGGACCCGCCAGGAGAACTGCTCCTCGGTCATGAAGCGGTCGAAGACGACGATGTCCGGTGCGCACCCGGTGATGAAGGCATCGAAGGCGTCATCGTTCACGGCAATGCGCCGCGTCGCGTAGCCCGCAGCTTCCAGTTCCTCGCGTGCGGGATGATCTGCAGCGCCCGACGCGACCAGGCAGGTCCACCCGGATGCGCGAAAGCCTTCCAGCAATTGCCAGGCACGAACACCTGCCGCGGAGGCATGTCGCTCGGCCCAGACCGTTCCGATATATAAGAGGGTGCTCAGTTTTCAGTGCCCGGTGGTCCGTTCAGGGGATTCGCCCCCTGCGTCTTTCCTAACCCTGCACGGGCGGGGCGTAAACTGTGAACTTGCGCATTGCGGCCAAAGCACGTAGAGCTTCCGTATGCCTGACGAGTTGTACGCCAGCGACATCAAGGCCCCGCCATCCACCGTCCTCGGGATCCTGCGCCAACTGGGACCCGGCATGATACTGGCCGGTTCGATCGTGGGCTCGGGCGAACTTATCGCGACCACGCGAACCGGGGCCGAGGCCGGGTTCAGCTTTCTCTGGCTCATCATTATAGGATGCCTGATCAAGGTCTTCACCCAGGTGGAACTCGCCCGCTACTCCATCATCAACCGGAAGACCACCCACCACGCGCTGATGGATATTCCGGGCGGACGGTTCATCGTCTGGTTCTGGTTTCTCATGTTCCTGGTCGGGATCGGCCAACTCGGCGGGATCGTCGGCGGTGTAGGCCAGGCCCTGGCGATCAGCGCCCCCCTGACCGCAGAAGGCAAGGCCTACAACACCATGCTGTCCCAGCGCATCGAAAGCCAGGCCTTCGGCACCGCCTTGGCGGACAAGGAAGAGCTCGATACCAAGATCGGGGAATTGGCCCCGCGGGTGAAGGACGCCAAGATCTGGGCGGTGATCGTCACGGTCATCACCATTATCATCCTCGTCATCGGCAACTTCACCTGGATCCAACTATTTTCCACTGCCCTGGTGTGCGGCTTTACCTTTATCACGATCGGCAACCTCTTCGCCCTGCAGGGGCACACGGAATTCGCGATCGCACTGCCCGAATTGATCAAGGGCCTGAGCTTTGGTTTTCCGGAAAAAACAGAGGGCCTCATCCCCTTGAATACCGCCCTGGCCACCTTCGGCATCATCGGTGTAGGCGCGGCAGAACTCGTTGCCTACCCGTATTGGTGCCTGGAGAAGGGTTACGCTAAATGGACCGGCCCCCGGGACGAAAGCCAGGCCTGGGCCGACCGCGCCCGCGGGTGGATGCGGGTGATGCAGTGGGATGCCTGGTGCTCGATGTTCGTTTACACCTTCAGCACGGTTGCCTTTTACCTGCTCGGCGCATCGATCCTGCATCGCTCGGGACTCCTGCCTGAAAAATCCGAGATGGTCAGTACGCTGGCCGTCATGTACAAGCCGGTTTTCGGCCCGATGGCACAGCATATATTTCTCGTGGGTGCCTTCGCGGTACTCTTTTCCACCTTCTTCGTGGCCAATGCAGCCAAGGCGCGCCTGCTATCGGACGTGATCGTCATTATGCGGAAGCGATCCTACGAGAAAAACCAGCGGCAGCGGATGGTCAAGTTGTTCAGCGTGATTCTCCCCGCCCTCTGCCCCCTGGTCTACATCCTCTACCCGAACCCCCTGCAACTGGTGCTGATTGCCGGGGTCATGCAGGCGCTGTTGCTCCCCATGCTGGGCTACGCCGCACTGTACTATCGCTACCAGCGATGCGATCCCCGCTTGAAACCCGGGCCGATCTGGGATTTCTGGCTGTGGCTGAGCTTCGTCGGCTTTATCGTCGTCGGGGTACACATCGCCTGGGACAAGGTGCAGGGTCTTTTTTAGTCCTGCGCAGGGCACGCGGCCTAGTCTTCGATCTCCAGCACCTTGAGGCGCGAATACAGCTTCCTCCGCGTAATCCCCAGGATGTCCGCCGCCTTGCTCTTGTTCCCGACGGCTTGCCGCAGCGCATCTTTTATCTTCCGGATCTCCATCTCCTCGAGGGTTTCAGCTTCCGGTTCTCCGTCTTGCGAAAACTCGAGCGGGATCAAAAGGGAATCCACCAGCGCATGATTCACCTTCTCGCTGAAACTGCGGATCACGACATTCTCAATGACGTTGCGCAGTTCGCGCACGTTCCCGGGCCAGGGATAGGCTTTAAGGGCCCCCATACAGGCCGCATCCAGGAGATCCTCCGGCGCATCAAAGTCCGCGACGAATTTTTGCGTGAGGGCCTCGATATCATCGGGACGCTCCCTCAGCGGAGAAAGCGTGACCGGAAACACATTGATCCGAAAATACAGGTCCTGGCGAAACTGTTGATCGGCCACCATCGCCTCGAGGTCGCGATGCGTGGCACACAGTACCCGCGCGCGGATGGCGATAGGTTGATCGCCCCCCACGCGTATAATTTCCCGGTTCTCCAGGGCGCGCAGGAGGTGCACTTGCGTGGTTAACGGGATATCACCGATTTCATCGAGCAACAAGGTTCCCTCGCCCGCGCGCTCGAAGGCGCCCCTGCGCTGGCGCTCCGCACCAGTGAAGGCCCCTTTCTCGTGACCGAACAGCTCAGTGGCGAGCAGATTCTCGGGAAGCGCGGCGCAGTTGATGGCAATAAAGGGCGCATCCGGTGAAGGCCCGTGGGCGTGGATGTAGCGGGAGATCAACTCTTTACCGGAACCGGACGGGCCCCGAATGAGCAAGGTTGTGCTCCGCTTCAGCGCCCCCTCCAATCGCCCCAGCAGATCTTTCATGCTCGGACTTTCCGCGATAAGGCGATCATCCGACTTCTTTACCGGTGGACGCTGACGCTGAAGCAGGCTGCGTCGTTCGGCCATGCGGCGCACACGATCTCCGAGTTCTTCACGGGTGTACGGCTTACTGATGTAATCATACGCGCCTCGACGCAGCGCTTCATTGGCGGTCTCCGCCGTTGGATGTGCCGTCATCATCAAGACATCGGGAAGGGGTTCGATTTGCCGGGCAGCGGTGATCACATCCAACCCGCTTTCATCTCCGAGCATGAGATCAGTAATAACGATTTCCGGTTTGTGCTTACGAATCAGCTTGATGCCATTGGAAACGGTCTCGGCGAGATGAACCGTGTGACCTGCATCCTTGAGGCTGCGGTAGGCGAACATGGCCTGCTCGTGCTCGTCCTCTACAATGATGATCTTCGCCAATTCAATATCCCCGGTTTCAAGTCTCGGTGTTTCGTACTCCGTCTATGCCGTCCATATGCTTCCGGTTGTTTGCACCTCCGGCCCCACGCAATCAAGTCTGTACGATGCTGGCGCGTGATTCAACTCGGTGCACGAAATAAATACGTGGCCGGAAAGGGGCGGCAGGAGCGGGGACCAGACCCCCTCGCAAGGTCCGCACCCCCTGAGGCAACCCTGTCCCTACAGGGACACCTTCCGGGGCACAAATAGGGCCTTCAAATTAAATGGGTTCTTTAACCCTGCTAAACAAAGCAACTTACAGAATCTCACGCGAAGGCTGGCACGGCGTTTGCCTTATAGATAGCCAAGCGAAACATTTAATCCAACCACAAACAGGAGAAGTAAATGAAATACACATACATAAGCATCATTGTAATGGCAGGCCTGATGGCAGGCACTGGATTTGCGCAGGACCGTACCGATACCCGCCGCGGGGATACCCGCGACCGGACCGTCGACGTAGTGCCCGATCGTCCAGACGTTAAGCCGGCTCCCCGGCCGACCCCGATAGATCCCCGCCCGATTCCGACACCGGAGCGTCATCGTTACATCGTGGCCTCGCCGCGCGCTTCCCTTGCCGGTCATCCCCCGCTGCTTCAGGTGGCTGCAGATGGCACGGCGGATGTCGTAGATGCAGATCGGCCGGATATCCTCCCCCGGGACTGCAAGACCATTGGCGCGGCCCACAACTTCCCGCGTGATGATGGACGCATGTGTGTGAAGGTCGGCGATTCCATCTTCTTCCAGCTCGACAACGAGACGGAAGGCGTATGGTACGAGAGGGCCTGCGGTTACCTGGGCGCGATGATCTTTGTCTATAAGCATGATCGCGACGGCGACCGCTGGGTGCCCATTGGTCGCGATGCGCGTTACGCCAGGTTTTGCGGTCCCGGCAAAGGGAACGGCGTCAACATCGGTGTCCCCTTCCATGCCAACCGCCCGGGCGTACACTACATCTCGGCCTGCGTGGTCTCCTTCGCGCTGCCCGTCAGCCCTGGGGTGGATGTGAGCGATCTCCGCTCCCTGCTCCGCTGCGGTGATGTGGATGTCAGCGAAACCCGTATCCGGGTCCTGGTCACGCGCGACATTCAGCCCGACCACCGGGACTGGGTGAGCCTCAAGACGGCTGAAGCGGTCGACGCCAAAGTCGAGCTCCCTGCAGGCGACCTTGGTTTCGAGGTCATCCCCGGGTCCGTCGGCTCCCTCGATGCTGCCCCCGCAGTCGAGTAAGATCTGAAACAACATAAACCATCCCTGGTATACCCGCCCATCCGCGAAAGCGGATGGGCGGCTTTTTTATGGATCACCCGGGACAAGGCCCGGTCGCGGGAATATAAACGACGCGGACCCCTCACAACATGGGGCTATTCAGGGTTTTTGGCATTTTTTATGCTTTGTTTGTGACCAACGGGATCTAAGGCACCACCATGTTCAAGAATATTGGTATATTAGCGACATTTTTGTCCATTTTGGCCGCAGGCTGTACACGCCAGTCCATTGAAAAGTCGATAAACACGGTAAAGGCCGCCTACGGGGAAGAACGGTCGGAGAGCAATCTCGACCGGAAGAAGGGCGAGGAGCCGCTGCCGGGCGAGATGGATACAAAGAAAATAGAGTTGCTTCCCGCCCAGGCTGCGCCGGGCAGGGAGTCGAATCCGGCAGGCCCGGCAATCGCCGACAAGCGCTATGTGCCCGGCCTCTTCCCCCCCCTGGGCCCCGGGGTGAAAATCGACAACTTCGTCCAATACCAAAGCCATATCACGCATGCCAACGGCCTGGGAACCGATCTCTGGATTTACGTCCCACGCACGGTGCCCCAGGCAGGGCAAAGTTGCCTGCTCATACCGCCAGCAGGATCCGACCTGACCCGCGGCATGGCGCTTTCGGACGACGACATGGCCGAGCACCTCCCCTACCTCGACTATCATTTCATCGTCGTGGCATTCAGCATTTCCGGGCGGGGCACCGGCAACCCCCTGATCGAAACCAAAGCCCAAAAGCGCTTCATCGCGGCACGCGGCGGGGTGGAAAATGGCCGCACAGCACTCGACTACATCCTGCATTATTTTCCCCGGATAAATCCTGACCGAATCTTTTGCGCGGGGCGTGGTTCGGCAGGCACCTTGAGCCTCCAACTCGCCTCAGCGGATGCCCGCATCAAGGCGTGCGTCGCCTTTGCGCCGATCACCCATTTCAAACCCCTTCCGGACAGGCATCCACAGCAACCGGAAAGCTCCGGACACGTGGAAGAATTCCTGCCTTTTCTCCGCAGTTCGGCGCTGGACCAGATTGCCCCATCGATCAAGATCCCGGTGTTCATCTTCCACTCCAACCAGGACGAAGTCATTCCGGTCAAGCAATCCGCAGCCTTTGCCGAACAACTCAGCACCACCAATGAACACGTGACCTTCAAGCGCGGAAGCACACCCGGACATTACGACTCGTTGTTCACGGAAGGCATCCCGGAGGCCATCGTCTGGATGGTAAACCTTCCCACTCGAGAGGATGCGGGACAGTGAGTAACTTATTCATTAATCCGCAAACCCGGGAGATGCTGGATCCGGGCAAGGTTACGGTACGACGCATTGGGGACCGGCAGTACTATGTCGAATCCGCAACCGGCGCCATCGTGCTTCCCAGCAGCACCCCGAGATCCTTGACCAGCGATGATCCACTCACCCTTTCGGGGACCACCGGTGCACAGTTGCCGGAACCCGCGCAGGACCAGCGGCATTTTCGTGATGCCGGAAGGAGCAGGGAGCAATCTCAAGGCTCGCTCTACGGCCTCCTTTTCACCGCATTTTACCACCCGTTAAAGGGGTATGGCATCATTTTGCTGATCCTGGGAGCCGGCGTTTTTACCGCGATGGACCGGGGACCCTGGTACGCAAAGATTATCGCGACGGCATACTGTCTTGCGTATGTCGCCCAGGTGATCCGTCCTACGCGCAACGCGAAGGAGGATCCGCCCGGTTTCCCGGGCCTCATGAATCGTATCGTGGGCATCATTCGCTCGATCGTGTTGATCGGCTTTACCCTGGTCATCACCTTCATCCCCCTCATGCTCTACACCCTGGCCTGGCTGGCATTCGATCTGCATGAGCCCACCCCGCTCTACCTCGTCATCGGAATTTGCATGTTCTACTTACCCATGGGCCTCGTGGCGGCTTCCGTACGCGACTCCATCAGCGGAATCCATCCCGCAAAAGTTTTGCGGGGCATCTTTGTAGCCGGGCCGGGTTACCTGCTACCCGTTCTCCTTAACTGCGCCTTTTTCATTACGCGCTACTACGCCATCGACCTCGCGGAAGCCACCGGCAACATGGCCGCCGGCCTTTGCCTGATCAGCCTGTTCAGCTTTTACCTGATTGCCACGCAGGCACACATGCTTGGCTTCTTATCCCATCGGCTTGAAGAACGGCTGGGCTGGACGAACCACGGTATGCGTACCTAGGCGCGCTCCACGGGCCGCATCACGCGGGTGACCTTTTGCAGCGTGATGCATTCAACCGGGCAAACCTCGACACAGGCACCGCATCGGGTGCACTCGTTCGGATCGAGGTAAAGCATGTTGTAATCACGACTGGAACTCGACGGCATATGCCCGGTGATCCGATCCCGCTCGTCAAAGATCAGGGCGCTTGCCTTGACAATGCAATTGTCCACCGGCATGACCTTCAGGCATCGATCGCAGTAGATGCAGAGATCGTTATCGATCTCGAACTTGTAATTGCACAGATAACAACGCTCCGCTTCCGTGGTTGCGCCGGGCTTTCCCAGGCCGATTTCGACTTCATCCCGCAAGCCGCGCTTTCCGCTCGCCAACCCGGGCATGGGCGTGCGCGGACGCTGGTTCATCTCCCGGGTACGCCCGGTCGTGGGCGCGTCGACGGCTTCGATCCACACGCCTTCTTCAAAGCGATCGCAGCCCATAAGATAGTGATCCACCTTGCGCGCAACCTGCTTGCCGTGCCCGATGGCATCGATCAACGATTCCGATCCGTTGGCAAAATCGCCCGCGTGGAAAAGATCCTCCCCCTGCTCATCGCCAAGCCAGCTCGCATCGCGCACCTGGCCGGTCCCGAGCAGGACGAGATCCGCCGGCACGCTGAATTCCGACCCCGGAATCGGCTCGCAGGCCACACGCCCGTCCGAACCGGACACCAGGCGGGTTCGGATAAAGCGGACATCCGAAACCCGGCCATTTTTACCTCCGAAGGCCAGGGGCGCCGCGAGAAACTCATAGCGCACCCCTTCTTCCTCGAACGCCTGGAGCTCCGCCTGCGCGATGTGCATCTCTGCAGCGGAACGACGATATACCATGCGGACGTCGGAGGCACCGAGCCGCTGAGCAATCCGGGCACAGTCCACGGCGGTAAAGCCGCCACCGATCACGACAACGCGGCCGTGAGCTTCCGGCCTTTCGCCCGCGTTGATCGCACGCAGAAAGCCCAGGCCATGCTGAACCCCGGCCAAGTCCACCCCCGGAAGCTCCGGGACAAAAGGCCGCGCCATCCCCGCGGCCACGACGACCGCATGGTGCGACGCCCGCAGCTGCTGAAGCGTCACGTCGCTACCGACATCCACGCCGAGGATGAACTCCACGCCGGCCAGGCGAATCTGTTCGACCTCGCGCCGCAACACGTCACGGGGAAGGCGAAACTCAGGGATCCCCTGCTCCATCAAGCCGCCAGGGCGATCATGCCGGTCGTACACCTTTACCCCATGACCCCAGCGGGCGAGTTCCCGGGCAAGTGCCAGGCCCGAAGCACCCCCGCCGATAATGGCCACGGCTTTACCACTCGCAGGAAAAAGCGGCTCCAGTACGACCGGGTCCTTCCGGATCATAAAGTCGTCGGCCGAGCGTTTGGCGAAACAGATGGCCACCGGTTCGCCCAGCCCCTCCCGGCCGTGGCGGCAGGCGGGTTCACAGGGCCGGGTGCACACGCGGCCCAGAACCGCAGGGAATATATTATCGCACAGATTTATTTCGTACGCACGGGCGAAATCCTCCCGGGCAATCGCTTCCAGATACCCGGGGATGTCGGTTCCTGCTGGACAAGCCACCTGACAGGGGATGCTTTTCTCGACCCAGTCAACATCTTTGGCCGCCTGGGCAAAGCCGGTTGCGCGGGAGAGCGCGGCTTCTGCGGGCCAGTCGGATCCTGCGGGGCTGTGGTCAGGGGTTGACATAAACGATGAGTAACTGGCAGGTGAGTACGCTCAAGCGTCACTCGCCCAATTGGTCGACCAGCATGCGCATGGCGGACTTGGAGGACGATATGTTTCCGCCTTCCACCCGCGTAATAGAAATCCCGGGATCCAGTGCGAGCTCGGCGCGAATGTGTTCGGCCTGGTCGGGAAGCATAAAGGCTTTCTTGCAATTGGGACAGCGACCGCGCTTGCCCACGTCGGTATCCCGTACCCAGAGCTTCTGACCGCACGAGGGACAACTCATCTTGCAGTCGACCTCCCCTTCTTCCCGGTAGAGAAAGACGGCCACCTTGCCGTGGTGATCCCGAAGCAATGTACAGGTGTCGCGCAACTGATCCAGGGTAATGACGTCCATGTAATGCACCACCAGGGCAATCGCATCCGCGTCGCCGATTTCGGACCGCGAATCCCCCGGCGAACCGAGCGGCCCACTATGAACCCCGATCTGAAGCGTTTTACCATCCAAGCGGCAATTCCAAACCCCGTCGTCCGGGCAGAGCACGCCCCGGATGCTGGCGGCACAATCCAGCTCCGACGACAAGAGCATACACGTCAACCCTTCTGATGATTTAGTGGAATCACCCATAATGCGTCCAGCCTAGCGATGACGTCGAAAGGGTCAATAACTCTCCTTGCAACCATCCATCCCGTCCAAATATTACATCTGATGCAAGCCTGCTCAGCGAATGTAGCACCTCAGACTACGCACTTCACCCCAAAATGCAGGACTAAAAACCAACAAAAACACCCTTGTCAAACCACTAAACCGGTACTAAATACTCGCGGCTTCGTACGTTCCACGATCGGGAGAATTTTTACCCATTATCTCCATGGGGTTCAATGGGGCTCCCTTCGCGAACGGTTAACAAGTATGGAAAACGCAGGATTAGAAAATGAGTGATTTAAATTGTACCCGAAACATCGGAATTTCCGCGCACATTGACAGCGGAAAAACGACCCTCACCGAACGCATCCTCCTCTACACCGGAATGTCTCACAAAATTGGCGAAGTCCATGACGGTGAGGCCACCATGGACTGGATGGAACAGGAACAGGAACGGGGCATTACGATCACCTCCGCAGCGACCACGGTTTCCTGGAAGGACACGATGTCCGACATTGATTACACGATCAATATCATCGATACACCTGGACACGTGGACTTCACGGTAGAAGTAGAACGTTCACTGCGCGTTCTCGACGGCGCGATCATGGTGCTGTGCGGCGTCGCGGGCGTACAATCGCAGTCGATCACGGTCGACCGCCAAATGAAGCGCTACCGGGTTCCGCGTATCGCCTTCATCAACAAGCTGGACCGTACCGGTTCCGATCCCGAAAAGGTCATTGCCGACATCGTGGACAAGCTGAAGCTAAATGCCGTGGCCATGCAAATTCCGATCGGTCTCGAGGGCGATCACAAGGGCGTAGTCGACCTGGTCACCATGAAGGGGTATGTCAATGAAGGCGATGATGGGGAGACGGTCATCGAAGGTGAAATACCAGCCGAACTACAGGACGCCGCCAAAGCCGCGCGTGAGACGATGATGGAAGCGATCTCCATGTTCGACGACAGCATCATGGAAGATCTCCTCGAGGAAAACGAAATTTCTGATGACCGTATCCACAAGGCGATCCGAACGGGCACCATGAGCCTGGAACTGGTCCCGGTTTACATGGGTGCCGCGTTCAAGAATAAGGGCGTACAAAAGACCCTCGACGCGGTTTGCCGCTACCTGCCTTCCCCTGTTGATTGCGAATGGGCGAAGGCCAAGAAAGTCGGCTCGGAGGAAGATGAAGTCACGCTCGAACCCAGGAACGATTTGCCGCTGGTCGCCATGGCCTTCAAGATCACGGAAGAGGAGTATGGCCAGTTAACCTATACGCGTATCTACCAGGGCACGCTCAAAAAGGGCATGACGATGTACAATCCGCGGACCCGGAAAAGCGTGCGCCTCGGCCGCCTCCTGCGCATGCATGCCATTGACCGTGAAAATATCGATTCCGCCGGTGCAGGCGACATCGTTGCCATGGTCGGCATCGACTGCGCTTCCGGTGACACCTATTGCGAGCGCACACTTGAGGTTACCTGCGAATCCATGTTCGTACCCGACCCGGTAATCTCCCTCAGCGTTTTCTCTCCGGACAGTGCTGATTATGAAAAGATGAGTAAGGGCCTGCAACGCTTCCTCAAGGAAGACCCCACCTTCCACGTACGCACAGATGAAGAGTCCGGTGAAACCATCATCTCTGGTATGGGCGAATTGCATCTCGAGATCTATGTCGATCGCCTGAAGCGTGAATTTGGCGCGGTGGTTGAAATCGGACCGCCGCAGGTGAATTATCGTGAGGCCATCACGACATCGACGCCCTTCAATTATACGCACAAGAAGCAGACCGGCGGTTCGGGTCAGTTCGCCGTGATCATCGGGAATATCGAGCCCATGGATGCCAACAGCACCGAAACCTATGAGTTTAACAATTCCATCAAGGGGGGCAACATCCCGAGTGAATATATCCCGGCCGTCAACAAGGGCTTCCAGGATGTCATGGACAAGGGTCCTCTCGCGGCCTTCCCGGTGGTGGGTGTAAAAGCCAATTTGAAGGACGGCAAATACCACGACGTGGATTCCAGCGATATGGCGTTCCGCATCTGCGCCCGTAACGCGATGCGACAGGCCATTCGCCAAGCCAATCCACAGATCATGGAACCGATGATGTTTGTCGAAGTCGAGACCCCGGAAGAATACCAGGGCGGCGTGGTCGGCGACCTCAGTTCCCGGCGCGGCATCATCGGCGGCATGGAATCCCGGCCCGATGTAAACGTCGTCACCGCGACGGTCCCCCTGGGGGAAATGTTCGGCTACTCGACCGCCCTGCGCTCAATGAGCGCGGGCAAGGCCACCTATTCCATGGAATTCCAGCACTATGCAGCGACGCCGCGGAGTATCCAGGAAGAGGTCATGGCCGCGCGTCGCAGCAAGCTCGCCGGCGCAGACGACTAGGCCCGGGGATCGGTAGTCGATAAAAGCAGGAGCTGAACCCGGAAACGTTCACTCGCCCCAGGCCGTCACCACCACCCGGCGAGCGCCGCCGTGGTTGCGATGCTCACACAGATAAATCCCCTGCCAGGTCCCGAGATAGAACCGGCCATCACGCACGGGGATCGAGAGGCTGAAATCCAGGAGTGATCCCTTGATATGCGCGGGCATGTCATCCGACCCCTCAAGGGTGTGTTCGTAATACGGCATGTTCTCTGGAACCATCTGGTTGAAGTGAGATTCAAAGTCGAGCCGAACATCCGGGCTGACGTTTTCGTTGATTGTCAACGAAGCAGACGTGTGCAGGAGGTGGATATGTGCCATTCCAACCCGGATATCCGCCAGCTCGGCAAGGGCTGCCTCGAGCTCACGCGTGATCACGTGAAAGCCACGGGCCCGCGGACGGAGGGTCATCTCCTGTTGTATCCACTTCATAGGCGGAGGTGTTGGCACAGATTGCCGTCATAATCAAGCGGATGGCACGGAGGGCTAATAGACCGGAGGTCCAGAACCCGCGTCATTCAGCGGAACAGGAGGCCCCTCTTCCGAACGCCCGTATGCGTCAGCCCTCCAGCGGGAACACATCCACATCGACTCCCTCGGAATAGAGCTGATGGTCGGCCGGGCGGTGGGGTGATTGAAAACCATTCAGGGCGAACAGGTCCGTCTCATGCCCGGTCATCACGGCATCACGAATCCGGTAGGCTGGATGAACGACCCGTCCGCGGAGCAACTGTTGCTTCCCGGCCCGCCAGGCAAACAACAGGTAGCGCTCGACAAGGAAAAACTCAAAGCTCCCCGGATCGGCCACGCGTTCAGGACCCTCCCCGCGATAAGCAAAAGTAGAAGACGAAGCTGCACCACGCCGCCGGGAACGATAGCGGACTTCCCCATCGACCGTTTCGGCCTGCATTTTCGCATGGTGATAAGGAAGCGAGAAGAAGCGTCGAGCCAGTTTCACCGCCAGGGCCTGGTTGGCTTCAAGAGAGAAAAACCAGACGCCGGGACGCCCTTCCCCGTCATATACGTAGGTCCGGAGATTGAGCTCGAGGAAATGGGAGATCCCAGGTACTGAAGGACTCCATACCGGCCGAATATTCCGCATGTAAAACGGCACCACCCCCAACCAGGCACGACCACCCCAGGAGTCGATGAACAAGCCGGGCGGCAGGCAGGCCTGCAACTCCACGGAATCCCAGGCCCAGTGCAGGAAGAGAAGCTTCTGCCAGGTCTGGAACATCACCGGTTTCCTATCCGGCCGCTCCCGCTCCCGCAGTCGTTGTTCCAAGCTGGGCTCAGATGGCTCTGTGGTCAGGGTCATTGTCTAGAGACTCTACATGGGAAGCGCTCAAACACAAAGCACCGGCGGATCGAGGATCATAAAATTACACAAAGATGTCTTTTACGACCTTGCCCTATGCCGGATTTAGTGAGAAAGCTACCCCGCATAGATGAGGTTACGAGGCGGTTTATCAACCGGTTATGGACCTTATTATGCTTGGTGGAACCATACCACATGGGAAAAAAGAGCGCATATAGTCACGAGGAACTGCTGGCCTGCGGGCGGGGGGAGCTATTCGGCCCCGGATTCGGAAAATTGCCGAAGCCGAACATGCTGATGGCCGACCGGATCACCGATGTTTCGGAAGGAACCGGCACCTACGGGAAGGGCAGCATCACGGCAGAACTCGACATCCACCCCGATCTCTGGTTCTTCCAGTGCCATTTTCAGGATGACCCGGTCATGCCCGGTTGCCTCGGTCTCGACTCACTCTGGCAACTCACCGGCTTTTTCCTGACCTGGTCCGGCTTCAAGGGCAAGGGTCGCGCGCTCGGTGTCGGCGATGTCAAATTCACCGGGCAAGTGCTGCCGAGCAACAAGCTCATCACGTACAAAATCAGCATGAAACGCATCATCGATCGCCAACTCACCCTCGCCTACGCCGATGGCATCATGTCGGTGGATGGTAACGATATTTACGAAACCAAGAACATGCGCGTCGCCTTATTTACGTCGGACGACGCTTTCACCGAATGAGAAGAGTCGTTGTAACCGGTATGGGTATCGTGAGCTGCCTGGGTAATGACACCCAGGCCGTGACCGTGTCGCTGCGCGAAGGTCATTCCGGCATACGCGCCGTCGAGGCCTACAAGGAAATCGGCCTGCGCAGCCAGATCGCCGGCACCCTGAAGATCAAAATCGCCGATCACATAGACCGAAAACCCAGCCGTTTCATGGGCGGTGCTGCGGCCTATGCCTACATTTCCATGGAGCAGGCGATCAGGGACTCCGGCCTGACAGAAGACCAGGTGTCCAATCCGCGCTCCGGCCTCATCATGGGCTCGGGCGGTGCCTCATCGGAAAACGTTATCCGGGGAGCCGATATGCTGCGGGAAAAAGGCATCAAGCGCGTCGGCCCCTACCTGGTACCCCGCTGCATGAGCAGTACCACCTCGGCCTGCCTGGCAACACCGTTTAAGATTCTCGGCGTGAATTATACCATCAGTTCCGCCTGCGCGACCAGCACCCACTGCATCGGCAACGGCATGGAGCAGATTCAATTTGATAAACAGGACATCATGTTCGTCGGCGGCGGCGAAGAGGAGCACTGGAGCCTCGCCATGATGTTCGACGGCATGGGTGCCCTGTCCACGAAGCATAACGACACCCCGGAAAAGGCCAGCCGGCCTTATGACACCGATCGAGATGGATTCGTCATCGCAGGCGGCGGTGGCACCCTCGTCCTTGAAGAACTGGGGCACGCGCAAAAGCGCGGCGCACGCATCCTGGCTGAGGTCGTCGGCTATGGGTTGACCTCCGATGGTTACAACATGGTGGCCCCTTCAGGAGAAGGTGCCGTTCGCTGCATGCGACAGGCCATGGCCACACTGGACGCCCCGATCGACTACATCAACACCCACGGCACCGGCACTCCCGTCGGCGACATCACTGAATTGGAAGCCCTCCGTGAAGTCTTTGGCGACCAGGCCCCGCCCTTCAGTTCGACGAAGTCCCTCACCGGCCATTCACTCGGCGCAACCAGCGTGCATGAAGCTATTTACTCACTGATCATGATGGAAAATAATTTCATTAGCGCCTCCGCCAACGTGGATAACGTAGACGAAGGCGTCGGAGATATGCCCTTGGTCACGAAGCGGGTCGACAACGCCAGGCTGGACACCATCATGTCGAACAGCTTTGGATTCGGCGGCACCAACGGCACCCTGATCTTCCAGCGCTTCGAAGCGTAAACGGGCACCTGTGGCTTATCGGCCCGCCTCTATCATCCCCGGCGCGCGAGCAGGTGCATCAGCCAGTGCCCGGCATAGAGCACGATCCAGAGCAGGCTCACGCCCAGGTGAAGCCACATCCAGGTCGAGCGCCAAGCGGGCGATTCCGCCACTTGCAAGAGGTAGCCAGAAGCGATCATAGGCACGGCGAGCCCCAACAGGCCCAATCCACTACGCCGGCCCTCCTTCAAACCGCGCTGCCAATGAGGCTGGATATGATTCTTCCAGAACATGCCGATGCAAATCACCAGCAGGGGCGCGGCCAGCACATGTGCGTGCTGCCAGTCCGGTTGCGCGGGGTGCATCTCCATTCCATATTCTCCTTCACGACCGAAAAAGAATTTCAGCCCCCCGTATACCAACCCCGTCCCCCCGACCAGGAGGTTGGCAACATGCATCAGGCGGTATTCCAGACGGGTCATTTGGCCAGCGAGGGCACTTGGTCGATCGCCAATACCCGGCGCACGCATTGCGTGGTCGCCCGGGCGGTCAGGGTGGCACCGGTCATCCCGTCGATGCCCTTTTTCAGGGCCAGATCCCCATCGAGTTTGCGACCGATAAATTGCTGATACCATTTTTTCGGGCAGAGATACTCCTGCGGTTCGTTGAACACCATGACACTCAGGCCCTTGACCGTCCCACCGGGCGCCAAGGCAACCATCAAGGTCTCGGGTAGCGTCCGCACGCGATGCGCGTCCATAAAGGCCACTCCCTGAACCACGCCATCGACCTCCGCCCGATACCGGTAGAGAATGCCACCGCTCAACGCTGTTCCGGCAAGCTGTTCGATCCGCTTGCGCTGGTCCGGCTCAAGATACACGGTTTCCCGCTTGATTTCGGCGCCGGGAAAGAACGCCGTCAGGGCCGCGTCGCGGGTGTAGAATACCTTGGCCGGAGCGGCCAGGCACAGGCCCACCAAGGCCCCGGTCAAAACATGCACGAATCGCTGCTTAAAAAACATACCCCACCGCGAGGTTGAACTGATCGACGCCGGAACCCGCCGCGTTATCGTAGATCTGCATATCCGCCTTGAATACGATTTCATCGATCGGTTTAAAGTTCACGCCGATGGTTGTAACCTCGACATCCAAGGCCCCGTTGCGCTTAAAGCCATCCGGAATTGAATCCTGGGTGTTGTACCGGGAGAAACGAACGAAGGGGGTCAGGGACCGCTCGTCTTTGCCATCCCCCTTGAGCGCCAGCAGGTCGTAGCCCAGTTGAACGTACCATCCGCTCAGGGTACGGCCGATTGCGTTGATCTCGGAGTCCGCCTTTGCACTCCCGTCGTCATTCTTTCCATCAACGATCCGGCTCAACCCGGCTGCGTCATCCAGCTCGGCCTGGGTATAGAGTGCCTGGAACTCGACGCCTCTACTGCGGTAGTCCACGTGGGCCTCCAGGATCGAGGTGTTTACGGAGACCTCGAGGTCCTGTCCGGAGTCGCCGTTGTAGTAGGAGGCGCCCGTAGTCAGCGCGGTCGTCGGCTGATAGTCCAGGCGCAGGACACCGGCGAAATCGTCAGCCTGTGCCTCGGATCCTTTTTGACGCCCACCGCGCAGTCCCTTGCTCGAGAACTGCTCGCCGCGCAAACCATTCACGACGTAAGCCTTGTACGAAAGACCTTCCGCCACTTCGCCAAAAAGTCCGACCCCGTTTTCTCGCCACGTGGTTGGAATGATCCGCTTTTCCACATCGGGGCGACGCGCGGAAAGAAAAGCCGTCGGCTCATGAAGCTCGTTGACAATCCCCACCGGCACGAGCAGGAGGCCCACCCGGAGGTTCAAGGCGGGACTGGCCAGATAATCGAGATAGGCAAACTCAAGCGAGGCCTCGCCTTTCTTGGAGGTCGAGGCATGCTCAAACTCAATTTCGGAGTTGAAGACCCACTGGTCGTTGTATTTGTAGCCAAAGTAAAGCACACCCCGAAGGAAGTCGAATAGGTCCGTTTTATCGCCATCATAATGCTGGTACAGGGCTTCACCATACCCGCCAACCGACACGCCTTGGTGTACGCCGTAGACCTTGGAAGCCGCTACACCGAGTCCGTAAACCGGGTCGCCAATCTCCATGACCGTTTCGCCAAACTCGCGGCGTTCAGCTTCCTGCTCCAGTATGGCCACTTTCCGCTCCAAGGCGGCTATTCGTTGCTCGTCCTGTGCATGCGCCAACTGACCCCAAAAAACGGCTATACAGCCTAATAACATGACGTTTTTACGCACAATATACTCCTCTGATTGTTAGATTGAATATTTGTTTGGCATATAAATCAAATGATGTATTGTATAGTCAAACGATAATTAGATAAATAATCTGACAAAATTTCTTTCAAATGATTCGTACTCTTACTATCAGGATGCAACCTCAAACGGGTTACCTGTCGGCAACGCGGGTTGCGTACAGTAAACAAGCGCGAACCGTAGACCCGTAACCAGGCGAGAGAACGTAAATGAAACTGAGCGATTTACATGTAGGTGACTGCGCCATTATCCACGACGTAACTGAAGCCGAGGACTTGAACCGGTTGAAGGCAATGGGGGTTTGTATCGACCGCCGAATCGAGCTGGTTCAAAAAGGCGATCCCCTTATCTTCAAGGTCTTCGGCTCCCGTATTGGCCTTTCCGCTCGCCTCGCCGAGCATGTGGAGGTGGAACCTTGCGCCAGCGTAAGTCGTTGCTGGAACCGAAAAGGCGAGGCCGCGAAGGTGACCGCTCTCTCTGCGTGAGTCCTCCCCTCGTTTAACCATCCCTACCGCACGGCACCGCACCATGGTCCAACCCATCCCGCTTGAACCGCATATACAGCGGCAGAGCATCGCTGTGATCGGAAACCCCAACAGCGGAAAGTCGACGCTCTTTAACGCCCTTACCGGTCTGAACGCGCAAACCGGGAATTTTCCGGGAACCACGGTGGAGGGCAAACACGCACGCATCCGCCTGGACGGCATCCCGGTCGAGCTGATCGATCTACCCGGTGCCTACAGCCTTCAAGCCGCTACGCCCGATGAACAAGTGGCGAGCGACTACCTCCTCGGTTGCATCACAAACCGGGAACCGCCGGATGCCCTCGTGGTTACCGTCGACGCTTCCAACCTGGAGCGCAATCTCTTCCTCGCCAGCCAAGTGCTTGAACTGGGCATGCCCACGGTCATCGCCCTGACCATGGTCGACATCGCCGAACGTCATGGCATGCGCATAAACACGGAAAAACTCTCCGAGGAACTGGGCTGCCCCGTCCTCGCCATCAACGCGAAGGCCGGTAAAGGCATCGCGGAAATAAAGGTTGCCCTGCTCGCATCGATCGGTGAGCCTGAGCCGCCGCCGCGCAAGGACTGCCTGGACCTGCCAGCCTGCGATTCCTGCACCTCCTGCGCATTCAACAGCCGCTTCAACTGGACGGAAGACGTGACTTCCCGGGTGGTCAGTGGTGAAGCCCGCACCACCCGCGAGCGAACCGATCGCATCGATTCCGTACTCACCCACCCGAAACTCGGGCTACTGGCGTTCATGGTGGTGATGTTAACCATTTTTTACCTGATCTTCCGGGTGGCGCAGATACCGATGGAGTTGATTGATGGCTTGTTCGGCACGGTCGGAGCCTGGGTCGAAGACCTCCTGCCCCCGGGCGATTTCCGCAACCTGCTGGTGCAGGGGGTCATCGGCGGGGTAGGAGGTATGCTCATTTTCCTGCCCCAGATCGGCATTCTCTTTTTCTTCCTCGCCTTGCTGGAAGACACCGGCTACATGGCGCGTGCGGCCTTCGTCATGGACCGGTTGATGCGCCGGGTCGGCCTTCCTGGAACAGCCTTCGTTCCCATGGTTTCCGCCCACGCCTGCGCGATACCCGCGATCATGGCCACCCGCATCATCGGCGATCCCCGCGACCGCCTGCTGACCATCCTGGTCCTGCCCCTGATGACCTGCTCCGCGCGGATCCCCGTCTACGCAATGGTGACAGCGCTGCTCTTCCCCGATGACCACCTGGCCGCCGCCCTCGTCTTCTGCGGCGCGATCTCGCTCGGGGTCATCGCCGCCCTTGTCATGGCCTTCATCTTTCGCCACACCATCCTGCCCGGCGAAAGCAAGCCCTTGATCCTGGAGCTCCCCGGCTACAAGCTCCCCAGCCTTCGCAACGCCTTGCTCTACACCGTCGATCGCTCCTGGGTGTTCATCAAGCAGGCGGGCACGATCATCCTGATGATTTCCATCATCCTCTGGGTCCTCGCCACCTATCCCAAGTCCGGTACGGCACCCGGCGCGGTCGTCCTGCTTGAACAAGCGGAATCCCTGAAGACCAGCGATGCCGCAGGCGCGGCCAGGCTGGAAGCCCAGGCCGCCCGCGAAAGCCATCGCTACGCCCTTGAGAATTCCATGGCCGGCCGCATGGGCAAATTTATCGAGCCCATCGTTCTCCCACTCGGCTTCGACTGGCAAATCGGCATCGGCATCATCAGCTCTTTTGCCGCACGCGAGGTCATTGTCTCCACCCTTTCCGTGGTGTACGGCATGGGTGAAGGGGGGGCCGACGAACCCGAAGGGCTTTATGCAAGCATGCGCAAAGCCAAGGGCCCCGATGGCAAGCTTAAATTCAATACGGCCACCTGTCTCAGCCTGCTCGTCTTCTATGTCCTCGCCATGCAATGCCTGCCGACCCAGGCGGTGACCAAGCGCGAAACCAACAGCTGGAAATGGGCCGCATTCCAACTGGGGTACATGAGCGTACTCGCATACGTGGCGGCCCTGATGACCTACCAACTCGTCAGTCGATTGGGCTGACCCCTCCCGATAACAGGCGGGATTCCCCGTCCCTGCAAGCTCACGTCCGCGCTTATAATGTTCCATTTTCCCTGCTCTGCAACTGCATGGTGCTGAGCAGCCTGGTTCAATCCATCGGCTGGATGTACATATTTGCCTCCTACATGAAGACTGTAGCGCCGCCGAATCCCTACAGTACACGTTCAGTGGCGAGCACCCCTGCGGCTTCGCTTAGGCCCGTGCGGCATTGGCCCGATGCACAGATACCGGGAACGAACACATGACGACATCGCCGCCCTTGGTCGACACCGAGTACACGCCATCCGGCGACGCTTCCTTTTAACCGGCGGTCCGCCTCAACCAGTCTAAGCGGCCGGAAGGGGAGATTCCACCTTCCGGCCGCGCTATTTTTTGCACGCAATCCCTTGCCTCGTTTAGCAATCAAAGGCAGCATCTGCGCCAATCATCATGTTTGTATCCCGCATCACGCTCGCGACCAACGCGCGGTGCCTTGGCCTCATGCTCTGCATGCTTCCGGACCGGGGCACGGCGCAGACACCACAGGACGCACGATCGATTACCCGGGAATGGGTGAACGTGGAACAGGCCATCTCTCGCGAAGCCGGTGAGGCCGAGCGAATGAGCATCCTCACCCGCGACCGCATCGCCGTGCTCGAGGCGGAAATAAGCCAGTTGCGCGCGGAAGGTGCGGGAAGCGCGGACCGGGCCACCCGGGCCGAGCGCGAGCGGGCTGCGCTCACCCAGAGAGAGACCGACACCGCCGCCCAGCACGCCCAGCTTAGGGCCTTTTTGCTTTCGGCTGAAACGCGGGTGAAAAACATGCGCGCCCGTCTTCCCCCGCACCTTCAGTGAGAACCTCGCACACTTGTATCAACGATTGCCCGAGGAAGCCGCCTCGACCCATCGCGGAATCGCGGAGCGCCTGCAAACCGTCATCGGCATCCTGACCCACATCCAGGCCTTTAATGACTCGATCAGCGTCACGGTCGAGGTCAAGGCCATCAACCATCATCCCGCCGGGGAAGTCACCACCCTGTACCTGGGCCTCGGCCAGGCTTATTACCTGGGCGCAAGCGACGCGGGCTACGGGTACCCGGGTGCACAGGGCTGGACCTGGACCTCCCAACCCGGACTGAAAGCCTCCATCGCCCGGGCCATCGCCACCGCCGAGGGCCGTGCTGCGGAACCCGCCTTCATCGAACTCCCGGTAACCCTCTCGCCAGGGCCCGCCCCGTGAAGGGACCCGGGATGCTGCGGATCCTGGCCAGCCTGCTCCTGCCGCTAAGCGTGGCATGGTCGCAGGACCTGCACACACTGATCCAGCAACAGCAAGGGAAACTCGACCAGGCCCTGGAGCGCTTAACCAGCCAGCGCGCCGCGATCCAGGCCCGCCAGATCCCCCTCGCCAGAAAACTCAACCAACTGGAAGAAGATGCCCGCATGCTGCGTGCCGAACGCACAGCCCTCCAAGGCACGCGGGACAAGCGCAGCGTGGAACTGGAAACCCTTCGCACGCTCATTGCGGCCCAGGACAAGGAACGGATCTACATTTCGCGCACCCTGCTTCCCGAATACTTCGCGAACGTCGACGCCTCCCTGTCACCGGGCGAGCGGCCCACCCTGGGCGAAACCCTGCGGCAGCTGAATCTTTTCCTGGATCGAGCGGAAGTCCCGGAGAGCGTGGGCCTTGCGCGCAGCCTGGAAACAGTTGAAGCCTCGATTGATCGCCTGGAAACCCTTCTTGGGGGCACCCGCTACCCGGGCAAGGCCATCACCCGGACGGGCGAACTCTCCGGAGGTGAATTCATCCAGCTGGGACCCCTGCTCTTCTTTGCCGGCACGGCGGAAAGCGGGGTGGTGGGAGAAACCAAGGCCTTGCAGGCGAAGCTCCACCCGCTCGATGTCGAACAGGCCCAGGCCATCACCGCTGTAGCGGCCACCGGCTCGGGGCACCTACCCATCGACCCCAGCCTCGGCGATGCCCTGGCCATGTCCGATGCACAGGACAGCCTCGGGCAACACCTGAAAAAGGGCGGCGTATGGGTGTACCCGATCATGGGCCTCGCGCTCGTGGCGACCCTCGCCGCCCTGCTCAAACTCCTTCAGGTTTTCTCCATTCGCTTTCCGCAACCCATGGTCATTCACGATATCGTCAAGCATCTCCGCGAAGGACAGACCGAAGCCGCACGGGAACTGGCCAGCCGCCAACCGCGTATTCTCCGCGACATGCTCGTCTCGGCGGTGGACCACGCGGATGAATCCATCGACCTCGTGGAAGAGGTCATGTATGAATCCATGTTGAGCACACAACCGAAACTGGAACGGTTCCTGAATATCATCGCGGTCACCGCCGCGACCGCGCCACTCCTCGGCCTGCTCGGCACGGTAACCGGCATCATCAAGACCTTTGACCTGATGACGGTCTTCGGTGCCGGGGACCCCAAGCCCCTGATCTCGGGCATCTCCGAGGCACTGATTACCACCGAGCTCGGTCTCGTGCTCGCCATCCCGGCCCTGATCATCCACGCCCTGCTCGCGCGACGGGTAGCCGGTATTCTCGCCCGCATGGAAAAATCCGCCATCGCCCTCGTCAACGGCCTCACCCGAAAACCCCGGCTCGAATCGTGAATGGCGCACACCTCCAGCGGCTCTTCACCGAAAGCCGGGAAACCTGGGAGAGCGGCGGATGGCTCATGGTCCCGCTTTTGCTCCTCACGGTTTTCATCTACTACACCGCCCTCGAGTTGTTCTTCCGTTTAAATCATCACTTTCTGGTCCGTGGCCGTATCCACCGGCGGAGCGACGAGGAGCTCGAGCAGCCCGGGCACCCGCTCCTGGAAAAAGCGGCCCAGCTCGTCCTGCGGAATGCCAGCTCCACCGGGGAGGTGAAACGGCACTTCCACGAGGTGCGCCAGTCCTTCCTCCCTGTCATCAACCGACGCATTCGTTTTCTGGCGGTACTGATCCCCGTGGGCCCCTTGCTCGGCCTCCTGGGAACCGTAACCGGCATGCTCTCGACCTTCAACGGCATGGTGGCGGGGCAAGGCCAACGCCTGGATGCGGTGGCCCGGGGCATTTCGGAAGCGCTCATCACCACGCAAAGCGGGCTGATCATCTCCATTCCCGCGCTCATCGTGCTTTCGCTCATCGTCCAGCGAAGAAACACCCTGCTACACGCCATCGCGCGACTGGAACGCTTCAACACAAAGTTCACCTTGCTGCAAAACAAGCAGGCCCGCGTATGAGGGAACGAAAACTTCTTTACGCAGAAGGCGCGCACGGCAACGGGATCAACGTCTCCCCCTTGATCGATATCGTTTTCATCCTCCTTATCTTTTTTATCGTAACCACCGTATTCGTCGAGGAGACCGGGGTGGAGGTCCAGCGTCCGCAGGCCGCAAGCGCCGCCGACCTGGAAAAGAATGCCATCCTCATCGCGATCAGTGCCGATGGCCGGGTCGTCTATGGCGGCCGTGAGATCGGCGTCAACGGCGTGCGCGGCATCGTGCGCAGGTTGCTCAAGCAGGACGACATGCCGGTCGTGATCCAGGCCGACAAGTCCGTATCGGTCGATCTCTACACCCGCGTACACGACGAGGCCTTGCGCGGCGGGGCCTCAACCATCAGCCTGGCGACAGTACAATGAGGCCCCTGTTGATGGAAGAACCCCGTTGGCCCTGGGCGCCGACACTGGCCATGTGCGGCGCCCTGGTCCTCGCGGGACTGCTGTTCCTGGTGATTCCAATTTCACACATGCAGGTAGGCAAGCCCCTCCCGGATCTGCGCCTGCGGAAAATCCGGACCGTGAACCCGATGCCGCCCAAGGCACCCCCGCCGCGCGAAAGGCGTGTCGAGGAGGAAACGCCCCTGCCGCCGCAGATGCCGCGTGCTGTAGCCGAGCTGACCCTGGCCCAGCTGGACATTGAGCTCGTCCCGGGCACCGGGGATGCCCTCGCCCTGGGCCTGGATATGGATGGCTTCGCCCCGGCCTTCGATGGGGTGGCTGAGATCGAGAAGATTTTTGATTTCAGCGAGCTGCCACAGGTTCCGGGACTGCTTTTCATCCCGGAGATTCAATGGCCGCGGGACCTGGCCCGGCGCGGTATCAAGAGCGGTGAGGTCGTCCTCCTTATCCTGATCGACAAAAAGGGAAAACCCCGGGTCGAGTCCATTCGCTCGTCCACGCATCCCTCCCTGGAAGCCGTCGCCCGGCACGTTGCCGAACGCGCCCGATTCTCGGTGAGCGAGGTGAATGGGGAAGCGATAAAGGTACGGGGCGAGTGGCCGTTAATTTTGCAGGCTCCGCGATGAAGGGACCCGGGAAGATGAACCGGGCGCGACGGGCAGGGAAGCCGCGCGCGGCAGGCCTTGCCGGGGTGCTTTTTTTCCTCTTGCCGATCCTCCACGCGCAGGTTTTTCCGCTGAGCGATTCAAGCCTCGCGGTCTACGGTGTAAACGAGGCCATCGAGCCCAGGCTCACGCGGGCCGACCGGCTCCTTTACGATAAAGTTGCCCCCCTCCTGCGCGACCGGCCGGAAGAAGCCATTCGCCTCGTCCAGGCGGGGCTCCAGGCGGATTCCAGCCCGGCCTTCCACCTGTTGATCGGCAACCTCTCGTACCAGGCGGACCACCTGGAGCAAGCGGAGCAAAGCCTGAACCGGGCGATTGAGGCCCTGCCGTCCTTCCGGCGCGCCTACCGCACGCTGGGACTCACCCACATCCGCCAGGAGCGCTTCAAGGACTCGATTCCCACCTGGCTCAAGGTCATCACCCTGGGCGGTGGGGATGCACAGAGCTACGGGCTCCTGGCCTATGCGTATCTTTCCGAGGAAAAATACGCCTCTGCCCTGAGTGCCTACCGCATGGCCCGGATGTTCGCCCCGGACAGCCTCGATTTTCGACGGGGCGAGGCCCGGTGTCTCCTCGCGAGCAATCAATTCCTGCCGGCCATCGCCCTCTTTGACGAGTTGATCGCGGAGCACCCGGGCCAAGGAAGCTACTGGCTGCTCCAGGCCAACGCGTACCTGGGCCTCGAACGCTATGCGGATGCCGCGGCCAACCTGGAAATCGCCCGCGCACTGGGTGGGAAGGATGCGGAGGCCCTTCTCCTGCTCGGTGGACTTTACCTGAAGCTGGACACCCCGGCCCTCGCCCTGGACGCGTACCGGGATGCGCTCAGCCTCCAGGTCACCCTCGATGAGGAAAAGGCCTTGCAGCCGCTCCCCTGGCTCATCGCCCGGGGCATGTATTCGGAGGCGGAGGATTATTACCAGGCCCTGGGCAAGCCGCTCGCCGGCCATTCCCGCACGATCCTGTATCGCGCGCAACTCGACCTGGCCCGGGGCCGGGACGAGGCCGCACGCAGGCAGCTCGCGGAATTGATCAAGACCGATCCCATGAACGGTCCCGCGCTGATCCTGCTCGGGGAAGCCTTCCTCGCGGCGGAAAAATTTCCCGAGGGGGCCTTCTACCTCGAGCGGGCGCTGGTGGTGCCGGGCAGCAAGGCCGATGCCCTCGTCGCCCTCGCACGCATGCACGTGGCCCGGGGCAGGCTCGAGCAGGCCCGCGATTGCCTGCGGCAGGCGCAGGAAGTCCACGCGCGCAGCAACATCGCCACCTACCTTGAGCAGGTTGAGGCCGCCCTGCGGCGATAGGGCGGGCGGCTATTTCAAGGTCAACCAGATCGAGCGGACCTCGACCACCTCTTCGCCCGGCTTTTCCAGGGCCTTCAGGGTCAGCGGCCCCTTGCCTTTTGCCAGCTCGATCGTGCCGAGCCGCAGGGGTTTGAAATCCTTCACGTACGACTCCCCCCGGGGAACCCGGTCGTGCTCGGCCCCGCGTAGCGCCTGCTCGTTGGCCTGCGTGACCGTCTGCGCCACCTGCCGCCCCTTGAAGGTCAAGGCGATCTTCGCCCCGACATCCGCCTTGCGGCTCGCGTAGTACATCACCGCTTCGTAGGTGCCCGCAGTCGCCACATCGATCTCCCAGCTGAGCGTATCCGCCGTGTCCGTCCACTGATGGAAATAGGAGTCATTGGGCCACTTGTTGCTGCGCGTGAGCTTCCCGGTGGCGACCGCGTCCCGCGCCGGGAGCTGCGTGGTGGGAAAAGCTTTATGACCAACCGGGAAGCTTCGCTCGTCGACGGGCGGCATCTCCCGGATCATCTCGGCCTTCCATTTACGCAGCGCGGCCTGCATTCGCTGCATACGCTCGGGATGCTGCCCGGCCACGTTAACCCGCTGCCCCGGGTCCGCCTGGAGGTCAAACAGCCCGCCCCGGTACCCGAGCCGGAAGCCCGCATCCCTGACGCTGAACTTGGTTTTCCAGCTCGAGAACATCCACCGATCCGCCCAGTCGACACGTGTTCCGAGCAAGAGGGCTTTCACGCTCACGCCGTCGAGCGGCTTTTCACTGAGCACGGGAATCCCCGCCAGGTCCGCCAGGGTAGGCAAGAGGTCGATGGCGCCGGCGAGCGGCTTGATCTCCGTACCCGGCTTGATCGTGCCGGTCCAGCGCACGTGCAGGGGGGAATGCACGCCCCCTTCATCCGTAGAACCCTTTCTGCCCTTCATGTCGCCATTCCAGCGGGCGTTGTTCGGCCCGTTGTCGCAGAAATACAGGACGATCGTATCCTCGGCGAGCTTGAGGGTATCCAGTTTTTTCAGCACGCGGCCCACATTCCAATCGATGTTCTCACACATGGCCAGCGCCGCGCGGGTCATCAGCATATTTTCTTTTTTCAGGTCCCGGTGGCGCAGCTTCACATCCACGTCGGCAAACTTCGTGTAGAAACGGTCCGGCACCTGCATGGGCGAATGCGGCGTGTTGTAGGGAAGATAGGCAAAAAACGGCCGGTCCCCCTGCGCCTCCATCCAGGCCATGGCCCGGTCGGTAAGGTCATCGATAATGAAGCCCTTCCCCCTTACCGGTTGGCCATTGTGCTCCAGCGGCGGATCAAAATAGTTGCCCCAATGCCCGGAGCAAAAGCCGTAGTACTCCTCAAAGCCCCTTCCTCGGGGGTGGTAGGGATACTGCATGCCGTTGTGCCACTTGCCGAATGCGCCGGTGGCATATCCCGCGGCCTTGAAGCTGTCCGCGATGGTTTTCTCATCGAGATCCATGCGCTCCCCGCCCGCGGAGGTGCTGTACACCCCGCTCCGCTGGTGGTAGCGCCCGGTCAGGAATTCAGCCCGGGTCGGCGAGCAGACCGGGCAGACATAAAAGCTTAAAAAGCGGGCGCCATCGCGGGCGATGGCGTCCACGTTCGGCGTCTCCAGGTTCGTGTTCCCACTGATGCTGAGGTCGCCCCAGCCCTGGTCATCGGAAAGAAACACCACCACGTTCGGCTTGCGCGCATCGACGGTGACAACGAACAAAACGAGCGCAAAGAGCCTGGCCATGTGCTTCATATCCTCCCGGGGGTGGGGTTAAAGGCCGTTCGGGACCCAGGTGGAAGCCCAGCCGTTCAACGGCGGCGAACCGTGATGTATTCGACGAGGACCTCGCCCTTGTAGGCATTCATGATCAGCGGCTGCCCGCCCGGGCTCACGTTCCCGACATTCCAGCTCACCGTCACGATCTTGTTGTCCGGCAGGGAAATCCGCTTGCCGCCATCCAGGGTGCTCCCCTTCCTGCCGAAGCGGAGATTCAAGTAACAATCTCCCCCTCCCTTTACCTTTCGCACCTTGGCACGGACTTCAGCGACCGGGGCCTCCCGGGTGGCCTGGATCCACTGCTTGAATACCCGGCCCTCTTTTCCGTCACCGATGGTGACCTTGGGCTTATATTCCTCGACCTGATCTTTCGCGCATACCCGCGCGTTCAGGGCAACAACACATACGAGGGCAAGGGCATATTTCAGGGTGCGCATCATGATTTCCTTTGGTTCCAGACCTTCACGGCACTATAGCGCAAAGCATTCCCCCTGGCGAATGGATTTCTTCCGGTGCCCCGGCTGGAAGGCCATTTCCTGTCACAGGAAGCTTTTTTGCCAGGCCTTCCTGTCGTAGAAAATAGCGATGAAAACCTTCCTGGTCCTGACCCTCCTCGCCCTGCTCCAATCCGCGGTGGCGGAACCCCCCAAGCGCGTGCTGTTCATCGGGAACTCGTATACCAGCGGCATCCGGGGCACCCTGAACGCCATGCTGAAACACGAGGGGATTGATGCCGAGGTCGAGTACCTGACACCCGGCGGAAAGACCCTGGCCTGGCACTGGGAGAATGGCAGCCAGCAAAGGATCCGCACGGGCAACTGGGACGTGGTCGTGCTGCAGGACCAGAGCCAGACACCCGCCTATCCGGGTATCCAGGAAAGCTTTTTCAAGGCCGGCGGCCAGCTGGTGCGTTTCATCCAGGCCCAGGGGGCGCAAGCGATGTTTTACATGACCTGGGGCCGGCGGGATGGCGACAAACAGAACCGGGCACTCGCCCCGGATTACACCGCGATGCAGGATCGCCTGAGTGCCAGCT
>JAYGFS010000285.1:0-2608 GCA_046581765.1 Verrucomicrobiota bacterium | reverse complement strand
GGTCTGGGTGTTCCGGTCCAGGACCTTTGTCCAGGCCTGGATCAGGCTGCCCTGCTCGAGGACGATCAAGGCTTTCCCGGTGAAGGGTGCTTTAACGGTCAGGCGTGCGAGGTCTCCCGCGACAAAGCGGTCGCCCTCGAGCTCAAGCACCAGGCGGTCCGGCTTATCCGCTTTCCAGGCGTAGTCGTAGGCCGTCTCGCTGACGTAGAATTGTGCTGTACCGGTCACGTCCGAGTCGGGATCGCTGATGCGGATCAGGTACGAACCGGGTTTTTTCGGGTTGAGCGGCCAGGTGCCTTTCCCCTCCTTCATTACCAGTTGGCCTTCGTCGACGATCTCTGTGCGCTTCTCCGAGACATAGCGGTCGTTATTGCGGATGCGCGTGTAGTAGATGCGCTCGACCTTGACCGCCAGGGATTCCACCCGGTCCATCACCTGGCCGTCAGCTTGCACGGCTGCCACGGGAATGGTGAGCGCGTTTCCGAGCTCCAGGTCCTTCAAGGCTGCTTGCTGGATGCCGATATAATACGGATAGGGATCCACGGTGCGTGCGCCGTAGGCACTGACGCTGCGGCCGCTCATGTTCTTCACGCTGGCCCCGATCAGTGCCTTCAAGGCACCGGGTGGATTCCGGCTCCCCCAGTCCATCTCCACCGATGCGGTGAATCGACCCTCCTCGTCGAGTTTCCCCGCGATGCCGGACTGCCGCTCTTCGATGGCCTTCCGGGTGCGGTCGCCGAACTGGTAGCCTTCCCAGCCGGAGGGGGCAAAGGGAATGCTGCGGTAGATCACCCAGGCCTCTACCGGGAGGCCCTTGGCCTTCGCGCCAAACAGGTGCTCGGCCTCGACCTGGAAGTCCAGGTGTGCCTGGGCCGGCACCCGTGCTTCATCCGTGTCGATGGCCACCCGGATCTGGGGCGGGACGAAGGATTCAACCGCGACCGACTGGTAGCCGAGGATCGCGTCATCCCCGGGGAGGGTGCACTGGAGACCGAAGCGGCCGGTGGGCAGGTATTCGTCGAGCACGATGTCGAAGCCCACGCTGCCGAAGGGATTCAAGAGCTCGGTCCATTCGCGCCAGGTACGGCCGTCGGGTCGAATGACCTTGAGCCGAACCGGGAAGGGGGCAGGACAGCTGAGGTCCTTGCCGCGGACGATGGACTTTACATGGATGGTTTCGCCCGGCCGGTACACCCCGCGGTCGGTGAACACAAAGGCCTCGTAACCCTGCTCGACGAAGTCCCGGTCGCCCTGGTTGGCGAGTCCGTTCACGCGGGTGCCGCTGAAGTCCAGCCAGGAGATATCCCGGCCCTGTTGCACGGTGACGAGGAAGGGCTTGTTGTCCTCCCCGGCCCGGTCGAGCCGGATACGGGCGAGCCCGTCGTCCGCCGTCTGCCCGGTATAGAGCAGCTGGTTCTTTTTCGAGTAAACCTTCACCACGCCCCCATCGACCGGCTCCAGGTCATGGATATGGTTGGCCCAGATGAGGAGGTCCTGTTTCGAGTGCTTCAGCGTGATGCCGATATCGGTCAGCACCACGAGCTGGCGATCATCCAGGTCCTCTTCCGCGGACAGGCCGATCATGTACACGCCGGGACCGTGGTCGCCGACCAGCTGTTTCAGCTCAATGGCCGTCCGGGTGGACCGGTTCATCTCGGCCTTTACCGGGAAGCGGCGTTCCGCGACCTTGTGGCTCAGGCTCCGGTAGGCCGAGTTGTACTTGGAATGCCGGTTCACGAAATAGACGAGGTTGTTCGGGTAGATGCGGTGCGCCTCCGCGAGGATGGATGAGACGTTGATCGAGTCGACCGGCAGCCGCATCTGGCCATTGGGCGAGAGGTAGCGGCCCTTCTCACGCAGTGCGAGGGTGGGTTCGACCTCGGGGAAATAGACCCGCTTCTGCACGGCCGTGTGCAGCGTGGTCCCGTTTGCTGCCGGGAGGCCTTCGCGGATATCCAGTCGATAGCTGCTGCCCGGCACGAAGTCCCCCTTGAGGGAAACCCGGTTGCGACTGACATGAATGGAGTAGCTTGCCGCGGGTTCGACCCGGATGTATTCGTGTAGCCGCGCGCTCTCGGGCGGGGTCGAAAAAGTGAGATGCATCGAGGATGGCTGGAAGGCGTGGCTGGAGGCCCGCGCCTTGGTGAGGCGCATCGTGTCCTGGAAATAAAGCTTCCGCGTGAAGGTCCTGGCCAGGCCGAGCTTACCATTCCTGCTTTTCAGCCCCTTACGAATGAGGATCGTAAAGCTGGAGCTGCTAACCGGGTCTGTCTGGATGATGAGTTCCTCCGGAACCGATCCCGCGACCAGGTGATGACGCAGTTGCCCCTTGTTGTTGGGTTTGACCAGGGAGAGAAATTTCTTAAGGCTGTCGCGGTCAGGCGCATGGTTGAAAAGGATGCGCAGCGTGGCCTGGCGTCGCGAATTGAAACCGGTCTGCTCGGCCGAGAGGCAGCGGAGGGCCTCGGTCCGGATGGTACGTGAAAAGGGCTTGACCCGCCGGCCATGGGTATCGCGCAGGCCCTTGTGCGGGGTGAGGGTGTACTCCATCCCGGCCTGCCAGTGTTTTTCCGGCATGAACACCGCATGGTCTTCTGTTTTCCAGTAC
>JAYGFS010000275.1:0-9659 GCA_046581765.1 Verrucomicrobiota bacterium | reverse complement strand
GGACCTGAAAACCGTCTATATTTCCGGTTACACCGAGGACGAGCAGGGTGAAGTGAAACTCAACACGCCCACGTCGATTTTCGTGCAAAAGCCCTTTTCACTTGAAACCATCCACCATACCATTCGTCACCTGCTGGACAGTAAAGGGGGCGACTAGCACACCAGGGGGAACGCCCGCGACTGCACCGCCCACTCACCTCAGGAAAGATACTGTACGCCAACGCCATAACCCGACCGATAGCCATCTGCTCCGGAATGCTCCTGCTCATGGCCCCGCCCTGCCGGGCGATCATCGACCTGGACAACGATGGTCTCGATGATATCTGGGAGGCCTTCTACGGTGCCGGCGCCCTCACCGAGGGGGCGGACGAGGACCAGGATGGGCGCAGCAACCGCGAGGAATGTGTCGCGGGAACGAATCCCTTCGACTCGAATGACGTGCACCGGGCATCGATCGAACGCCTGTGCGGCGAGCTTCACCTCAGCAGCCAGACCGAAGCGGGCAAGCGCTACACCCTCCTCCTCAAGTCCACCCTCGGCCAGGCCAACTGGATATCCAGCGGCCTGTCCTTCACCGGGTCGGGAAGCAACCTGGTGCTCCGACTGGATGAGAGTGGAAACGTGTCGGTCACGGGCGGGGCGACCAGCGAGATCTGGACGGATACCACCGGAGGCAATATCGCCAGCCTCAAGGCCACCCCCGGATATCCCAACCAGCCCCACGGAACGGAGACCCTTCCCCGCCTGAAACGACCGGCGAACCAGGCCGACAACTTTGGCGGACGGATCCGGGGATACCTGATTCCTCCCGAGACCGGGGACTACACCTTTTACATCGCCAGCCGGAACCAGGGTGAACTGCACCTGAGTCCCAACTCGGACACCAACAACCTGGTCCGCATCGCGCGCTGCACCAACGGGACTACCCAGGAAGAGGAATTCACCCGGACGGCCGCCCAGCGATCAACCCCCATCGCCTTCACCCGGGGCGAGAAATATTACTTCGAGGTCCGCCACAAGCACGCGGGACAGGAAGACCACCTCACCGTGGCCTGGACCGGGCCGGGAATCGACCCGAATACGCCACGCGTGATCGAGGGCCCCTACCTCGCCCCCTGGATTCCCGAAACCGTACCGTCGACATCCGGCTATCGCTACCTGCGCCTGAGTGTCGAGGACCTCGACAGCGATGCCGACGGCCTCTCGGACTGGGCGGAGCACTTGATGTTCAACTTCATGCCCCAGGATGCGCAAAGCACGACCGCGGGAGGGGATGACCTCAGCACGATTACCGCCATGCTGCAGGCGACCGGCAGCGTGCTCTCGGTGACACTGAAGGATGACAATGCCTACGAGATCGGGAACTCGGCCGCGCGCAACGTCGCCCGATTCCAGGTCAATCGAACGGGCGGCCTGGACGGGTTCACCGTCCCGATCACGCTCTCCGCCAGTACCGACCCCGCACACGGGCACCCGGAGGCCTCCGACTACCGGGCGGAAGACCTGGAGGGAAATCCCGTGAGTACCCAGGTCGACATGCCCTTCGGCGCAACCAGCGTGCAGGTGGTCATCGATCCCGTCCCCGACACGATCCACGAATACCCGGAATCCCTCGTCCTCACCCTGCAGCCGGACCCGGCCTATGGGCTGGCCACGAACTATACGGACGCCATCCGCATCAACGATGCCACGGTGAAAGCGGAAACCGAGACGCTCTTTGTCGGACTCCACGTCCCCGAGGGGAGCGCGAATACCGTGGGATTCGGCGTGGCCACCCTCATCCTGAACGGCAACAACACGATCGGGCGGGTGAACAACAGCTTCAGCGCGCTGACCTCACGCCAGACCAACACGCATATTCACAAGTCGCAACTCGCACCCGACCAACTCACCCTGCTCAGCGGCCCTCCCGTGGAGGAGGTCCTCACCAGCGACGGCCAGGCACCCCTCCTGGGCCAATTGGTCGACTACGCGTGGGCGATACACGCCCCCGGGGCCTACGATGTACAGGATATCATCGATTCCCTCTACGGGCAGAACGGCGCAACCCCGCTGTACATCAACGTGCACACCGAGAACTACGGTAGCGGCGAGATCTGGGCCCTCTTCGCGGAACAGGAAGGCTCAACCGAACTGGAAATCCCCGCCGACCCGCCCCCGCTCAGTGCGGAGAGCGGCAGCAACCTGGTATACGACGTCCATCGCTTTCTCACCCAGGCGACCTTCGGACCGACCTCCAACGAGGTGGCCGAGCTGGTGAACGAAATCGAGACCACGCACGGCGGGGACCGCATCGCCGGTTACGAGGCCTGGATGGATGCCCAGTTCGCCTTGGAACAGAGCCGGCTGCTCGACTATACGCTCGCCGCCGACCTGCAGGAATGGGAGCTGCGCCAGTTCTTCACCTGGCCGACCAACTTCTGGACCGGTACCGGCCCCCCCCCGGAAGGGCCGACCGTCCCGGCGGAGTGGCCAAGCTACGATAACGATATCGAGGCATTTGACTCCCTGGACCCCGCCACCTGGCGCATGCCCAGCGGCTCCTATCCCATAAGCGGCACACACATTCAAAACGAAGACAACTTCACGCCCAGGCTAGGGGAACCGAACTACCTGAATCGCAGGCGGGCCATGTGGACCATCATGGTCAATGCGAAAGACCAGCTGAGACAACGCCTGGCTTTCGCGTGGAGCGAGATCATGGTGGTTTCCACGGAACATACCATGGTGCGGAACAACCACTACGGGGCCGCACGCTACTACGACCAGCTGGGCGAAAATGCGGACGACCGCTTCCGCGAGCTCCTGGAAGACGTGACCTACAGCCCCATCATGGGCAAGTACCTGAGCTCGCTGTTTAACCAGAAGGCCATCCTTGACCCGGGGACGGGTGATGTCCTGGTCAGCCCGGATGAAAACTACGCGCGCGAGATCATGCAGCTCTTCTCGATCGGCCTGCTCCAGCGGCACCTCGACGGCACCATCGTGCTGGATGGGACCGGCCTGCCCACAGCCACCTACGACAATGATGACATCACCGAGCTTTCCCGCATCTTCACCGGCCTGAGTTTCAGCCTGTATTCAAATAGCAATGACCGCTGGCACACCCCGTCCCAGAACACGCTCTTCAACCGTAATAACGGGAACAAGTACTACGGGGCACGCTACGAATACCCGATGAAGATGTTCGGCGACTACCACGATCCGGACCCGAAAACGATCCTGGATAACCGGGTCATCGACAACACCGGTATCGCCGACCTCACGGAGCGCGCCACCGCCGACGTCGTGGATGCCCTGGACGCCCTTGCCGGACACGCATCGGCACCGGCCTTCATCAGCCGGCTGCTCATCCAGCGCCTGGTCACGAGCAATCCCTCGCGCGGCTACCTTTACCGGGTGGCCAAGGTGTTCGATGACAACGGCAGCGGCCAGCGGGGTGACCTGAAAGCCGTGACCAAGGCCATCCTGCTGGACTACGAGGCCCGTGAGCTCGCCTTCACCAGGCAGGACACCTACGGAAAAGCCAAGGAGCCGTTGATACGGTACATCGCCCTCCTCCGGGCAAGCGGTGCGGGGAGCCAGTTGCCGGTAAGCGACCTGGCCGGCTACGGCCACCCCGCCAGCCAGCAGAATACGCTCGCACCAGGTGCCTCCCGCTATCGTTATGCCGACACCACGACCGCCCTCAGCCAGAGCCCCTTGCGGGCACCGACCGTCTTCAACTGGTTCCTCCCGGATTACCAGCCGGGGGGCGAAATCGCGCAGGCCGGGCTCTACGCACCGGAGTTCCAGCTCGCGAATGAAAACTCGGTGGTCCGTTCGGTTAACTATTTCTGGACCATCTCCAACGGCAATGCCGGACAAAGTGTCAATAGCTTCATCGATGCGGACCCCCTTGCCGACAACATCAGGATTGATCGGGAGCCCTGGATCAACCTGTACGGAACCTTCACCGGGTCGGAGGCGGAAAAGGATGCGCAACTGGTTGATGCGCTGGATGCGGTCGTGACCGCGGGGAACCTGAAACGCACCTACGCGGGTGCCGCTGCGCCCAATCCCCGCAGCATGATCATCGATATGCTCACCACCCTTTCATCCAGCGCTGCGGAGACGAAATATGTTAACGCCCTGTACCTGATCAGCACCACCCCGGAATACATCATCCAGAAATAAGCCATGAAAGAAACCGACCGTACCGAGATCAACCGCCGACAGTTCATGCGCAAATCAGCCTGTGCCTCACTGGGCGCAACGGGCATGGTGAGCACCCTGGCTCACCTCAGCCTGCTGAACAGTGCCCTGGCAAACCAGGCGGCCCTGGTGGGTGACTACAAGGCCCTGGTCTGCATCTTCCTCTTCGGAGGCATGGACAGCAATAACATGCTCGTCCCGAAAACCGGTCACCCGGCCCGGGCGGACTATGACAATGCACGCGGGATCCTCGCCATCCCGAACGGGACCCTCGCGACCATCAACCCGGATAACACCACGGATCCCTACGGGCTGCACCCGGACCTGTCCCCCATGGCCGACCTGTTCAATGCCGGGGAGCTCGCCTTCGTGGCCAACACCGGGAGCCTGGCCTATCCCGTGGCCTCCCGGGATGATTTCATCAACGAGACGGTCCCCTTGCCGCCCCAGCTGTTTTCCCATTCGGATCAACAGGTCCAATGGCAAAGCTCGATCCCGGACAAGCCCTTTCAAAGTGGCTGGGGCGGGCGGATCGCCGACATCATCAACGGCAGCTACAACGACCTCAGCCAGGTCTCCATGTGCATCTCCCTGGGTGGCCTGAACGAATTCCAGGTCAGCCAGTCCGGCGGCATTGTCCAGTACGCCGCAACCACCTCCGGCGCAATCAGCCTGAGCGGGTATGGAACGAATTACCAGAATGCCCTGAATGCCGATGGCTCGTACAAGACCGGCACCACCGGCCAACGGCTGAAGGCCTACGAGGACATCATGCGGCACACCCACGACCACCTCTTTGAAGAGGGATACAACAAGGTCGTGCGGCGCGCCCGTGAAAGCGAGGCCACGGTAAACGGGGCCCTGGTGGAGGCCGCGGCCAGCGGGGTGGATTTCGACGCGATGTTCATGAACGCGGACACCAAGCTCGGGGACCAGCTCAAGATGGTGTCCAGGTTAATCGCCGGGCGCAACTGCCTGGGCAACCGCCGCCAGATATTCTTCTGCAGCCAGGGCGGCTTCGACACCCACTCCGACCAGAATGGGGACTTATCCAACCTCTACCTCGAACTGGGCAACGGCGTGAAGGCCTTCAGCGACACCCTGAGCGCCCTCGGGGTAAACGACCGGGTCCTCACCTGTACCCATTCCGACTTTACCCGCACCCTCACCCCGAACGGCGAGGACTTTAGCTCCAGCGGCTCCGATCACGCATGGGGCGGCCACCAGATCGTGATGGGCGGCCCGGTGAACGGAAAGAATATCTACGGGACCTTTCCCAGCCTGGCCGTCGGTGCCGACAACGATACCGACCGCAATCGCGGACGCTGGATCCCCTCGACCTCCGTGGACCAGTACGGTGCGGTCTGCGCCCGATGGATGGACGTCGAGTCCTCCGCGCTTGAGCTGATCTTTCCCAACCTCGGCCGATTCAACGACCCCTTCGGTGCCACGGCGAACCTCGGCTTTGTAACGATCACCTAGCACCCGCGGTGGACGCCGGGACACCCACCCGGCAGCCCGGGCCTAGATCCGGGGAAGGGTGACTTCCTCGGCCTGGTCCTGGTACTTCCCCGCCCGCGCATCATAGGAGGTCTCGCAGGGCTCGCCCTCGAAGAACAGCAACTGGACAATGCCCTCCTCCGCGTAGATCCGGCAATCCGCGTGCGAGGAATTCGAGATCTCGAGCGTGAGGTGGCCGCGCCAGCCCGCTTCCGCCGGGGTGAGGTTGGCAATACAGCCAATGCGGGCATAGGTACTCTTGCCGACACACAGCACGGAAATATCCTCGGGAACCGCCAGGCATTCCAGGGCCACCCCCAGGCCGTAGGAATGGGCCGGCAGGATGAAAAACCGGCCCTTTTCGTCCTCGTGTAAATCCTGCGACTCGACGTTGCGCTCCGAGAAGGCCTTCGGATCGACCACCGTGCCGGGGATATGCTTGAAAATACGGAAATCCTTTCCCGAGAGCCGGATATCATAGCCGAAGCTGCTCAGGCCAAAGGACAGCACCGGGTGCTCATCGACCTCACGCACCAATCGCGGGACAAAGGGGTTGATCATGCCGGTCGCCGCCTGCTCGATGATCCACTTATCGTTCTTAATCATGCTTTCCTGCTCCGTGTTTTGCGCATACAATCAGCTGAACGGAGTTATGCAAGTATGAACGAATGGGTGGAAAGGGCCTGGCAGGCGGCGGTGGCGAGCCGCGAAAATGCACACGCGCCGTATTCGAGGTTTCCCGTCGGGGCCACGGTTAAACCGGCGGGTCAGGACCTGCTCATAAGCGGCTGTAACGTCGAAAACGGAAGCTACGGTGCGACGGTCTGCGCCGAGCGCGTCGCGCTCTGGCGACTGGTGGCCGAGCAGGGGAAACAGGCCCTCGATTTCGTGCTCGTGGTAACGGATACCGATCCCGCAGCGGCCCCTTGTGCCCAGTGCCGCCAGGTCATGGCCGAGTTCGCCCCGCCCGATTTCACGATCTATCTCGCCAACCTGGAGGGGGTGCAGGAGGACCTCCGGTTCAGCGAGCTCCTGCCCCGCCCCTTCGATCCCGGATGCCTCCCCGGATCGGCTGAAGCGGGCAACTGAAGCGGCCGGTACGCGCGAAAGGCCCCGGCCTGGCCTCCAGCGGGAATGTTCCCCGGGCTGCTTCACCGGACCTGGCCTACAAGGTCGTATTCCAGGCCCTGGGTAATCTCGACATCAACAAAGTCACCCACGTGCAAGGCGCTCGCTTCTTCCAGGATGACCCGGTTATCCACCTCGGGCGAATCGTACTCGGTGCGACCGAAGAATGTATCGTCCTGCTTGCCGTCGATGAGCGTCTTCATGACCTTTCCGACCAGGGCCCGGTTCCTTTCCAGCGAGATGCCCTGTTGCAGGATCATCACGTCCTCAAAACGCTGTTGCTTCACCTCCGCCGGAACATCATCTTCCAGGGTGTGCGCGTGCGTGTTTTCCTCGTGGGAATACTGGAAGACGCCGACCCGGTCGAACCGGGTGCGCTCGAGGAAGTCCAGTAACTCCTCGTGGTCCTGCTCGGTTTCACCCGGATGACCCACCAGCAGGGTGGTGCGCAGGGCGATGCCCGGGACCTGCTCCCGGATCTTTGCCAGCAGGGTCTCGGTCCGCTCACGGTTGATCGCGCGCCGCATGATCTTCAACACGTTCGAGGAAATATGCTGGATGGGCATGTCCATGTAGTTGCAGATGTTATCCCGCCCGGCCATCGTCGGCAGGATCTCCCCTGGAAACCCGGAAGGGTACATGTAGTGCAGGCGGATCCACGCCAGGCCATCGATGTCCGACAAGGCCTTGAGCAGCTCATCCAGCTGCTTTTTCCCTGAAACATCCACGCCGTATGAACTCAGGTCCTGGGCAATCAGCATGATCTCCTTCACGCCCTTGTCGACGAGGTACTTCGCCTCCTTGACCAGGAATCCAATCTCGCGCGAGCGGTGCTTTCCGCGCATCAGTGGAATCGCGCAGAAACTGCACCCGCGGTTACAGCCTTCCGAGACTTTCAGGTACGCGTAGTGGCTGTCCGTCGTCGTCTCGCGTTCCCCGACGAGTTCCTGCTTGTAGTCCGCACCGAGGGTGTTGAGGATGTTGGGCAAATCCGTATCGGTGGTCCCGAAAAAGCCATCGACCTCCGGCATCTGCGCCATGAGTTCCTCCCGGTACCGCTGGGACAGGCAGCCACTCACGTACAGGTTCTCGATCTCGCCCCGTTTCTTCCGTTCGACAAAATCGAGAATGGTCTCGATCGACTCCTGCTTGGCATTGTCGATGAAACCACAGGTGTTAATCAGCACCGTCCCGGCATGGGAGTGCTCCGCCTCGTGGGTCACCTGCTTGTTGCTCGCCTTCAACTGGCTGAGCAGCACCTCCGAGTCCACCAGGTTCTTGGAGCACCCGAGGGTGATGATATTGATTTTGGCAGGATCGTTCCGACGGGTTTTCATGCGCGGGGAAAAAACCACAGTTTCAACCCATTGGAAAAGGATAATCTGCAGGATGCCCGGTTCTTCGCCTTAAAAACGTTTTCCGCTCCGCTGAAAACTGCTAATTCTCGGGAGCTTATGAGAAACTGGTATCATATCCCGGTTCTGCGCAGGGGGACTGGAGATCGCGAAAGCCGCCCGGTTGGGGACCCTCCTGCCTACGGGTCCGGGCGCTGGAAAGCGCCCGTCCTGCTGCTCGTCACCTGCCTGGCAAGCCCGGGCGAGGCACGGGAAACCCGGCTCCCGGCCCTGGCCTTCGCCAGCATTGAACAGGGCCGGGAGGTCCTGACCCAGCGCGATGCCTTCATCCAGCGGCTCAGCCCCTTTGACCGGGCGGCACGCATGCAGACGGACCAGGAGGTTTCCGAGGAACGCTTCCTCGCCTTCGTCGCCGACTCGGTGCGGGCCTGGACGGACCTGGAATCCGAACGCATCCGCCAGGCCTACGCGGGCTTGCGACCGGAACTCCGCCGCTTATCCATCCCCTTGCCCGAGGAGATCCTGATGATTACCACCAGCGGGAAGGAGGAAGGGGGCGCAGCCTATACCCGCGGCACGGCGATCATTCTTCCCGCCCACCGGCTCAGTGCATCCGAGGCCACCCTGCAGAAAATCATCGCCCACGAACTTTTTCACCTTCTCTCCCGGAACAATCCCAAGATGAAGACCTCGCTCTACGCCCTGATCGGCTTCCGGCCCTGCAAGGAGCTCGCATTCCCCCCCCTGCTCGCCGCACGCAAGATAACCAATCCCGACGCACCGGTGAACGACCATTGCATCCGGGTGACCCTGCGGGGCAAAGCGACCTGGGTCATGCCCATTCTCCACGCCCGCACGGAGCGGTACGACCCGGCGAGCGGCGGCCTGTTTTTCAGCTACCTGCGGTTTTCCCTGCTGGCCGTTGACCTACAGGACGATGTGCCGGTCTACACGGCGGGTGCCCCCCTGCTGGTGGATGTCAAGCAGGCGAAGGGCTTCTTTGACCAGGTCGGGCGCAACACCCAGTACATCATCCACCCCGAGGAAATCCTCGCGGACAATTTCGCCCTGATGATCCTGGGCGAACACGAGCTCAAGTCGCCCGCGCTCCTGCAAAAGATGCGGAAGCTTTTACTCCGCCCACTGCAGGGGCGGCGTCTAACGCGGCGGCCCGATGCTCGTGATGATGAAGACGGCGAATATGATGGCGATAACAAAGAGCGCCGAGACGCCAACGGCGAGCAGCGGTAACGCGAGACGCGCCCACGGGGCATCAGTCCAATTTGGCGACGGCGCTTTTCGTTGCCATTGGGCGAAAAAGACGCCGCAGGCAATTCCTGCGACTGCGCCGACAACGGGATTGCCGAGCACGGCGAGGATAACGCTCGAATTGATGAGCAGTATCCACACGGAGATGATGGTTCGGTTTAAGGCGATTCGGTTTTGCATTGCGCGTAAACTTCTTATTCCGGCGGTAACCCG
>JAYGFS010000142.1:0-3708 GCA_046581765.1 Verrucomicrobiota bacterium | reverse complement strand
AGGGATGCGAGCAGAATAAGGACAGTACGTTTCATGGGGAGACGAAAGCAGATGTCCTCCACCCCGTCAAGCGAAGCCATGCCGCGTGCCACACGATGCCGGGCCGATCGCCAGCCCGGCCTTCAGTTGGAACGAAGCACCCCGGGAACGCCTGGGCCTACACATCACACACGGCACAGCCGTGCCGCAGGGCGAGGATCTTATCCTCCCAGGTCGGAATAAATTCCTGCGCGACAAAACCGTCGAAGCCTATCTCAAGCACCACCTTCATGATGGCCGGGTAATTGATCTCCTGCGTGTCATCCAACTCGGCCCGGCCCGGATTTCCCGCGGTATGCAGGTGCCCGATATAGTCCTTGAACTTACGCATGCGGCGAATGATATCCCCGTTCATGATCGAAACATGATAGATGTCGAAGAGCAGCTTGAAGTTCGGGGAGTCGACCTGCCTGATCATGTCGATACAATGATCGACATCATCGCCGAAATAGCCCGGATGCCCCTTCATGTGATGCGTGTCATCACGCGTATTCAAGTGTTCGAAGCAAATCGTGATATCGTTTTTTTCCGCGTATCCCACGGCCTTTTTCCAGCCCTCGACGCAGTTCTTCGTCATCTGCTCGGGGCCCACTCCATCAACCGTGAACCCCGTGAAGGTGATTACGCGCTTTGCGCCGAATTTCACGGCCACGTCGACGCCCTCCTTGATCTTGTCGACAACCATTTCGTGCTTGGCGGGATCCGCCGGGCCATCCTTGAATCCATGACTTCCCACCAGCGAGATGTCCAGGCCGTGTTGTTTCGCCAGCGGGTAATCATTCCGCGATATCCCCTCGATTCCCTGTAATCCAATCGCCGCGCAATGCGGAATCAATTCGGATGCCTTCATTGGGTTGAAACACCATCCCATCACGGACTGCCGGATCCGCTTGTTGGTGATCTTGAATGCTGGATCGGCGGCCGCTCTCGGTGCCTGGGCCTGGGATGAAAGGGTGGACCCCACCGCACCCACGGCGGCTGTTTTCAAAAGATCTCTGCGCTTCATGATAACGTCCGTTCTATTCCAACTCGTTCTCGCTATGCTCGTACAGGTTTTCAGGTGAAACAGCAATCACAAGACCGAATCATCGATTTTCTTCATCTCCGCAAGCAACTTGGCGTGCAGATGCTTGATCCGCGAGCGGGATTCGGGATCCCCGATCAAGTTCTTCGCCTCGGCCGGATCACCGGGGTCACGGTAAAGGAATTCACCCGGTTCGCCCCTTCCCTTGCCCGGCGGTCCATGTGGGGGGTCTTCGCATGTGGATGACCGCTGGAACTCACGGTGAAAAGGGCCTGGTCATCCCTGAATATGAACAGAATGTTCGGCTTTTCTGCCGCCGGCACCCAAAGGGCGAGGCTCCAGGTCGCTACCAGGAAATTACGAATAAGCATGACCTTGCTCCCGTCTGAAAGTTGAACTAGACTGCGCACCTAACCAAACCCCAGGAGTTACCATGAAAAACCTTATTCTTATTGCCAGCGCATTTTGCCTGAGCCTGTCCCTCGCATCAGCCGACAAAATCAAGGCCCTCATCCTTGACGGGCAGAACAACCACAACTGGAAAGCCACCACCCCCGTGCTGAAGCATGCCCTTGAAAGCTGCGGCAAGTATGTCGTAGAGGTGGCCACCAGTCCGGCCAAGGGCCAGGACATGTCCGGCTGGAATCCGGACTTCAGCAAGCACGACGTCATCGTGAGCAATTATAATGGCGCGATGTGGTCGGAAAAAACGCAGAAGGCCTTCATTGATTACGTCAAAGGGGGCGGCGCACTGGTTGTCGTACACGCAGCGGACAATTCCTTCGGCAAGTGGGAGGAATACAACAAGATGATCGCCCTGGGCGGATGGGGCGGACGTAATGAAAAGAGTGGGCCCTACCTGTACTTCAAGGACGGCCAGTTCCTGCGGGACAAATCCCCGGGACGCGGTGGAAGCCATGGACCGCAGCACGAATTCACGGTAACCATTCGCGATGCCAGCCATCCCATCACCAAGGGTATGCCCACCGAGTGGAAGCATATGAAGGACGAGCTGTATGACTCCCTTCGGGGGCCGGCCGAGAACGTCACGGTTATTGCCACCGCATGGAGCTCAAAAAGCAAGAAGCATGAACCGATGATGCTCTGCATCACCTACGGCAAGGGCCGCGTTTTCCATACGCCCATGGGCCACGCCGACTATTCCATGCGCTGCGTCGGTTTTTACAACACGCTGCAGCGGGGGGCCGAGTGGGCGGCTACCGGAAAGGTCACCCTCCCCTTGTCGGATAACTTCCCCGGCAAGGATGCCGTGGCTGAGGTGAAGTAAGGAATCTTCGATTCAGGCCTGGCAAATACCCGGCCGGCAATCTCAGGAAACGACATATGCCGGGCGGGCCGCCCATCCTGCGGATCACACCTGTGGGATGGGCCCCCTGCAGGCGATCGCCATGGCGGTACGACCTATTTCAAACAGATGACCTCGCCCTTTTCGGTCGACAGGTAAATCTTCCCGTAGGCCGCCGCCATGCCATCCCAAGTCGGGAGGCTCGGCAAGGTGGCCTGGAAAATCTTGCTCCCGTCCTCGATGCGCGCGACATAGAACACCGCCCCCTGCTCGCCGTCCAGCGCGGCATCCTGTACCGCAAGGTCCTTTTCAACCGTTTCATCGCGCTTCGCCAGGCGCGCGAAGGTTTCCTCCTCGTCGATAAGATCCGGGGGTCCGGCCATGTACAGGTGGGTATCCGTCAACAACATCGCCCGCACGAACAGGGGAAGATCCCGGGTCCAGTGATGCTTCACCTCGGTTCCAGCCGCCCGCTTCGGTTTCTGCTTAACACTCTTTGAGCTCACACTCGGAAAGCGAGCCGCTGAACCCACTTTACCCGGAACAATTGTTGCTCCGGATGCGCTTGCCAGCATCCCACTGGGGGAACTGTCCTGGCCGAGCTTTTTGCCGTCAAAGGTGCATTCCATCACCGGGACCGCATCAATCGCGCCCGACAGCGACAGCGTTTTCACATCGTTCTCCTGCACCGGGGAATGGTAGACCCGCACAGAATCGATCAATCCCCCATAGGACACGGGCTCGGGGTAGGCATCACTGACGTAGGTCTTGAGATCGGAACCGATGTCGAGGGTTTGGATGGGATTTTTCGTCAGGAGGCCATGGGCGGTCCCCGTGGATACCAGCTCCCCATTTACGTACAACTTCATCCCCTTATCCGGACTCAGGACCCCGGCCACGTGCGTCCACGCATCGGAATCCAGGCGCGTCTTCGCATAAATATCCACCGCTTTTCCCCCGGAGCGAACGCTGAACCAGGGCTGTCTCTTCTTCAGGAACAAGGCATATCCCTCGGCGGGGCCGCCGTGGGCCACCACCACGCCGTTACCGCCCTTGTCCGGCTTTACCCAGGCCTCCACTGCAATCGGTTTTCCGGTCGGATCAATCTTGGGGATAACGGGAAATGAAACGAAGGCCCCGGGGGAGGCACCCCGCCGCGCATTCTTGTCCCTGGCCAGGGGACCGCTGATTTCCGGCAGGTTCCGGTCCGCCGCAAAAAGCTGGTGCTCCAGGGTGGTGGTCCACTTGTAGTACTGCGGCTTGCGTCCGTAACCGTATACCCGGTCCTGGTTGAAGCAGATGATCCGGCCTGACGGGGCAAACTTGCCCGCCTGGTGGT
>JAYGFS010000045.1:0-1645 GCA_046581765.1 Verrucomicrobiota bacterium | reverse complement strand
AGATCGCCCCGCGCTCGAAAGACCGGCCCAGGAGGGCGGGCACGAAACTCTTGCCGTCCTTGTGCTGCCCGGGCCTTGCCGGCAAGCCGACCATTTCCAGTATGCTTGGATAAAAGTCCGGGCTGATGACCGGCTCCTCGCAGACCACCCCGGCCCGGCCCTTGCCGGGCCACTTCACGATCATGGGAACGCGCACCCCGCCCTCGTAAAGCCAGCCCTTCGCGCCGCGAAGCGGAAGGTTTGACGTCGCGTAGGCCTGGTCGAGCTGCTTCTCCTGCACGACCCGGTCGGGGTTGCCGAAGTTGCCCGCCGACATGCCACCGTTGTCCGAGTAAAAGATCACGATGGTGTTGTCCGCCTGGCCCATTTCATCGAGCTTTTTCAGCACCCGCCCCAGGCTTTCGTCGATGGATTCCACCATCGCCGCAAACTCAATGTTGTCCTGCCGCTGCTTGATCTTGATCGTGCGTTGCGGCAAGACCCGGTGACCCCGGTGCGAGGGATCGTCGAGGAGGGCCGTCAATTGCTTCCGCGAAAGCGGGTTCTTGTCGTCGGGGTTGCCCTCGAGGATGAATGCCGGCCCCTCCAGCGGCGACAGCCTGGCCAGCTTGGCCCGATACTTTTCGACCAGGTCCTTGCGGCCCTGGATCGGGTCGTGGACCGAGAAGTGCGAGAGGTAGAGGAAAAACGGTTGATCCTTGCCCTGCCCCATGAAGTCAAGCGCCAGCGAGGTCAGGCGATCGGTCAGGTACGCGTCCGGCTCACCCTCGATCTTCAAGCCCCGCATCTTGTAGGGCGGATGGTAGCCCCCTTTTGGACAACAACCGTTCCAGCTCGGAACCTGGACATCGAAACCCTGGTTAAGCGGGCCTGCCTCGGCGTTGCCCAGGTGCCATTTGCCGAAGATTCCCGTGCGGTACCCCTTTGCCTTGAGGGCCTCCGCCAGGGTGAACTCCTCCAGGGGCAAGGCCTGCAGTTTCTCGGCACTCAGGAACTGCTGAAAGGCAAACTCGCGGCGACCCGAGAGCCAATCGGTAAGGTCAAGCCGACCCGGGTACTTGCCCGTCATAATGCTGGCCCGGGTGGGCGAGCAGACGTGGCAGGCTGCGTAGGCCTGGGTGAAGCGAACCCCTTGCCTGGCAAAGCGATCGATATGCGGGGTCTCATAAAAGGTACTGCCGAAGCAGGCCACGTCCCGCCAACCCATGTCATCCACCAGGAAGAAGACAACATTCGGGGGCCGTTCCGCGGCATGGCCCGGGAAAGCAGCGGCGAAAACAGCCAGGAGCGCCAGCTTGCGTATATGCTTGTTCATCATGTTGCGTACCTCGTTCAATCCAGCGGGACCCGCGGCGCTCAGCGCCGGTAAAAATCAACCCAGTCCAGGTCGATCTTGCTCGCCCCGCCCTGCAGGGCCAACTGCGGCACCTCGGCCTCGTAATAACCCGGTATCCGCCTCGAGGCCTTGGGCCCGGTGGACGCGCGCAGGTAGCGGCCCTCGAGCGCTTTCCCCTGTGCGTCAAGCATGCGCACCTTGAGCGCATTCCGGCCGGGCGGGTGATAGGCCCCGGAGAATACCCGCTCCCCGACCGTGACCTTGAAGCCCTCCAGGCCGCCCAGGTGCAGCCGGACCAGGACCTGCCCC
>JAYGFS010000034.1:0-3111 GCA_046581765.1 Verrucomicrobiota bacterium | reverse complement strand
CTGCTCATTTGTATATTTTAGGGATTAAAAGCGGCAAACCTTAGTAGATAACAAGGCTTTGTCCATCCTTAGTCGGGACTTTTTGCACTGGCAGTCCGGAGCGGTGGTCGCGTAAGGTACGGGCGGTATGAAATGTAGCGCATCCACTGGAAATACCGGTAAACACTGGCTATCGAAACTGCTTCCAAACAGCCAGAAGCTCCGTATGCTCAGTTATTTACCCAAGCTCGAGACCTGGCGCCGGGAAAAGGCGGGCGATGCGCGGTTGTTTGAGGGTCGTTACGAGATGTACGCCTGGATCAACCGGGAAATCCTCGGGGAAGCGGCCATCGACTATCTCGAATTCGGGGTGTTCCAGGGTGAATCGATTCGCGCGTGGACGGAAACCAATACCCATGCGGACTCCCGCTTCTGGGGTTTTGACACCTTTACCGGCCTGCCCGAGGATTGGGATCGCGTAATCAACCCACTGGATGAAAACGCCTTTGACACGGGGGGGGAATTCCCGGAGATCCCGGACGAACGGGTCGCCTTTGAAAAAGGGCTCTTCCAGGAAACCCTGCCCGGATTCCTGGACCGGGAAGGCTTCCGCTCACCGCTCGTCATCCACAACGACTCGGACCTGTATTCGGCCACGCTTTTCGTGCTGACCCGGATGAATGAGTATTTTGCCCCGGGCACGGTTATCCTCTTCGACGAATTCTCGACCATCTTTGACGAGTACCGGGCACTGGAGGACTACTGCGCAGCCTACGTGCGGGATTACACGGTATTGGCGGCGACCCGGTCGGCCAAGAGTTATTACTCGCAGGTCGCCATACAGCTCGTTTAGGGCCTGGTCAAAGATCTATATTCTTGTCCGTCACCGCGCCTTCAGAGGCAGAGGACACCGTGGCAGCATATTTTGCCAGGACACCACGGGTATAGCGGGGCTTGCGCGGCTTCCACTTCGCCTGGCGTCTTTTCATTTCGCTGGCGGATATTTCGAGATTCATCTCCCGCTTCTCCGCGTCGATGGTGATGAGGTCCCCGTTCCTGATCAGGCCAATCGGACCGCCGACATAGGCTTCGGGCGTGACGTGCCCGACCACGAATCCATGGGAGCCGCCCGAGAAGCGCCCATCGGTGATCAAGGCGACATCCCCGCCCAGGCCTTTCCCCATGACCGCAGAAGTCGGGCTCAACATCTCGCGCATACCCGGACCGCCCCGCGGACCTTCTTCGCGGATGACGATGACATGGCCCTTCTTTATGCGGCCGTCCAGGATGGCGGCCAGGGCCTTTTCCTCCGAGTCGAAGACCCGGGCTTTGCCGGTGAAGCTCAGGCCTTCTTTACCGCTGATTTTTGCCACCGCGCCGGTCGGGGCCAGGTTGCCGTACAGGATAACCAGGTGGCCGTCTTTCTTGATCGGGTTCTTTATCGGCCGGATGATCTGCTGGTTTTTCGGGTAGGGCTTGACCTTCGCCAGGTTGGCCTTGAGCGTTTTGCCGGTGACCGTCATGCAGTCCCCATGCAGGAGGCCCTCCTTCAGCAGGATCTTCATCAGGGGGGCGACCCCGCCAATCGCCACCAGCTCGGACATGACGTATTTCCCGGAAGGCTTGAGGTCCGCGAGCAGCGGCGTGCGTTTCCCGATTCGGGTAAAGTCATCGATGGAGAGCTTTACCCTGGCCGTGTGGGCGATCGCCAGGAGATGCAGTACCGCATTGGTCGAACCGCCGAGGGCCATGATCACGGTGATCGCGTTCTCGAAGGCCTTCCGGGTTATGATGTCCGAGGGCAGGATATTTTTATCGATCAAGCCCAGTACCGCCTGTCCCGCGGCGAAGCAATCATCCCGCTTCGCCTGGGAAACGGCATTCTGGCCCGAGCTGTTCGGCAGGCTCATACCCAGGGCTTCGATGGCGGAGGCCATGGTGTTCGCCGTGTACATCCCGCCGCAGGAACCCGGCCCGGGAATGGCTTCACACTCGATTTCAACCAGCTCATCGTCGTCGATCACCCCGTTGGCATGCTGGCCAACCGCTTCGAACACGGAGACGATATCCACGTTTTTCTTCTTGTGCCTCCCCGGCTTGATCGTGCCCCCGTACACGAAGATGGACGGACGGTTGAGGCGGGCGATGCCCATCAGGCAACCCGGCATATTCTTGTCGCAACCCCCGATCGTGACCACGCCATCAAATGCCTGGCAACCCACGACCGTCTCGATTGAATCCGCGATGACATCGCGGGAAACCAGGGAATACTTCATCCCTTCCGTGCCCATGGAAATCCCGTCGGAGATGGTAATGGTATTAAAGATTACCCCTTTTCCACCGGCCGCATCGACGCCTTTACAGGCCAGCCTGGCCAGTTTGTCGATATGCATGTTACACGGCGTGACCATGCTCCAGGTGGAGGCGATCCCGATCTGGTTCTTATCGAAATCCTCGCGGCTGAAACCCACTGCGTGCAGCATTGCCCGGCTGGCGGCACGCTCCACGCCCTGGGTGACATCACAGGAATGGGCCCGCGAGCAGCCGTTGCGGACGGCGGTCTTTTTCTTTGCGGTCATAACAATCTCTCAATGGGGTTAAAATGGAGGCCGGACTCTAGATAGCATGACTGGATCATCAATCTTTTCTTGTGGAATAGTCGATGGGACATCCGGCCGCATGGCAGTACGGCGTGCCGGACGGCGGAGTGGACCGCTCAAAAGGCGATCGCCCGACTCCGCAACAAAAGGTGTCGTAGCGGGCGCAGAACAGCCCTAAATGATGCCTTAAACAGGAAGAAAACCTATTCAGGTTTAGTTTTGGCCGGGAATAGGCGTATACAAGCAGCCTCGAAGATTATACAATCAAGGCGGAGCCGTTTTTGCTGCATTTGCACCAAAATGAAGCGATGACCGTGTTGATGCAGCAATGGTACTGTGGGTCACGGACGGATTACCGCACCTTGCCTTGAAAATACGGTATCGGCAGGTTGTCGTAGTCCCCTTTACGAATCATGCGAAAAACAACCCTTTACGCAAAAATTAAATACAGCATCTGTGCCGTACTCATCTTGAGCAGCATTTTCTTTATCTCGGGATTCCATTACCTGGAGCACCTGGAAACCACCTCGAT
>JAYGFS010000581.1:0-4269 GCA_046581765.1 Verrucomicrobiota bacterium | reverse complement strand
TGATCGTTCCGACAGGTTCACGGCTTTCATGGTCCACCTGGTCGTAGGTCATGAAGGTCCCGGAAAGGCGCAAATGGAAGGATGGGGAGGCGACCGCCGCATCCGCCTCTGCCGGGTGGGCGATGGCGGCGAAGTACCCAGCCTTGACCCGCGGGGCATCCGGCCACTTGTACCCCGGAGCATCGCTCACCGCTGCAACGGGATCTGCCGGGACTTGGGTGTACAACCAGCCGAACAGACCCGCCGCGAGGGCGACCACGGCCAGCCCGTAGCCACGCCGCTTATACAGGGCCAGTGACCTGCTCATCGCCTGTTCTCATGGATTTCATATTGTCTTCAAAAAAATTGCCGTTGGCTATAAGCCGGATTTTGTTCAGCACCGAAGTACCTTATCGATCATGTATCTGTGCGATCTACCCGGAACTCAAGCGAGACGGACCGCCTCTCGTTCCCTATGTGATCTTGCTCCGGATCGGGTTTACCCTGCGATCCCGCTCTCGCTAAGGACCCGGTGGGCTCTTACCCCACCTTTTCAACCTTACCACGATCGCCCGAAGGCCACCGAGGCGGTATTTTTTCTGTGGCACTTTCCGTCCATTCCGATATGGCAGAATGTCTCCCGCTTTGCAACGGGACATCCCGTCCTGTGGAGTCCGGACTTTCCTCTCCGATACATGTATCGGAGCGATCGATCACCAACGGCAAAAAAAAAATCTGACGGCGACCGGAAGGCCATCCTGCCTACAGGTCATAGTATAGCAGCCGACCGCAATAACTGCAAAGGGTCATTTTCTCTGGATTCTTGGAGTCGTGAACCAGCTGGGTGGGGATTTTCATGTAACAGCCGCCACAGCTCCCCGTATTGGCTGGAACGAGCGCGCTGTCCCCCTTGTTCCTCAGGATGGCCTCGTAACACGTCAGCATTTCAGCGTCGATGCCGTCCGTGAGTTCGCTGCGATCGCTTTCAACCCCGGTAATTTGGCCCTCGACTTCCTTGATCCGCCTGTCGAGCTCGACGATGTCCGATTGGATGCCGTCTTCCTCCTCCTTGAGCTTCGCCGCGTGGACGTCGATGGTCTTCTGGGCGTCCTCGAGCTGCTGCATCAATTCGAGCTCGCTGTCCTCGGCCATGCGGATAGATCGCATGGCTTCGCGGATTTCGGTTTCCAGGGCACGGTAACTTTCGTTGTCCTTGACCTCCATCTGCTGCCGCTTGTAGCGGTTTACCCGGTCCTTGGTGACCTCGACATCCAGCTCCATCTCCTTGATGGCGGACTGTTGATGGAGCAGCCCGTCGCGGGCTTCCTTGAGTGCCGCCTCCAGTTGCTCGATCCTGCTGGCCAAGGTTTCCCGTTTGCGAGGTAAGGTGCGGGCGTCCCGTTTGAGTCTTAGTAATTTCTTGTCTGTATCCTGTAATCGTAAAAGTTTATCGATATTGGTCACAGTGTAAAATCACCTTGTAATAAGCCACGTTTTCCATCATTCACCTGAGCGACCCGCTAATGAACAGACCGTCAAGGGGAATTGCAAGTATGAGTTTGGAAAAAGAAATGGACCTGGGCCAGGCCGCAGTTCGGGTCGCGATACAGATCTGCCAGGGCCTCCGGTCCGGCCTTTCCCCGGCCGATACCCTCACCAAGTCGGATGCCTCCCCGGTGACCGTGGCCGATTTTGCTGCCCAGGCCGCGATTAACACCTGCCTGCATCGCGCATTCCCCTCCGACCCCATCGTGGGTGAGGAGGATAGTGCCGACCTGCGGGCACCCGGGGGTGCCGAATTGCTGGATCGCATCAGCCGGGCCATACAGCCGTTTTTTCCCGAGCTGGACGCAGAAGCGATCATCGAGGCCATCGACCGGGGCGGGCACGGCGGCGGGCCCGAAGGCCGCTTCTGGACCCTGGACCCGATCGATGGGACCAAGGGCTATATCCGTGGCGAACAGTATGCGATCGCCCTTGCGTTGATTGAGAACGGCGAGGTTCAGCTCGGCGTGCTCGGTTGCCCGGCCATGCTCGCCTCCGACGGGACAGTCGGTTGTATGTTTGCCGCCGCCAGGGGCCAGGGCAGCCGGGCGACCCCGCTGCAGGGCGAGGCACAGGCGATCCGCGTGCAGGACCTGGACGGTTTCGAGCGGGCGAATTTCTGCGAGTCGGTCGAGACGGGGCATTCCGCCCATGGCGCGTCGAAAGACATTGCCGAGCGGCTGGGGATTACCGCCCCGCCCCTTCGCATCGACAGCCAGTGCAAGTACGCCGCGGTTGCCCGCGGTGAAGCTACCCTGTACCTCCGCCTGCCCAGGGATGATCGTTACCGGGAAAAGATCTGGGACCACGCCGCAGGCGTGATCCTGGTCGAGGAAGCCGGCGGACGCGTGAGCGATGTCAACGGCAAGCCTCTCGACTTCAGCCGGGGACAGCAGCTGGAGGACAACCGGGGCGTGATCGTGAGCAACGGCGCCCTGCACGAGCGGGTGCTATCGGTGGTCGGCGAGGTCCTCAGCTAGTGGATCCGAACCTCTCGTGCCGCTAAGCGTCGCCTGGATTCCCTGCCCGGCCGTCCTCGAATTCCGCTTCCCATTGTTCTTTCATGGATTGCATCTCCTCGTTCACCGGGACGGCTTGGCCGGGACACTGCGTCCCGGGATCGATCAGCCACTTCCCTTCCGCGTCACGAAGGATCGGCATTCGTTTTGCCACCGGCGGGGGTTCCGCCGTGGCCCCGGGATCTTCCGCGTACCAGTACGCGGTGGAAGCCATTTCATTCGCGAGGTGGTTCCCGTGCCCGTGCTCGATGGTGACCTTGATCGTCTTCTTGAACCGTACCGGGTTCTCCAGGTGATGAACGTAACTTGTTTGATAGCCGCCCGTATCCCAGGGGGTAATTGAAAACGATTCCAGGGTGTGCCCCTCGAAGATTGAACTTCCGTTGCGCAGGAATGCATTGTCCTGCATGCCCCAGGCCTGGTTGAGGTAATCCTCCGAACCGGTTCCGTGCAGGTCCGGCGGCCACTTGTAACCGTCGATCCAGATCATGTCATCGCCTTCACCCCACCAGTCGCCGCGGAAATTCGTCACGCTGAGGTTGCAGCCGATGTAGTGTCCCCTCCCCTCGGTTTCGAGGATGACGTAGTTGTTGTCCCAGGCCACTTGCTCCTTGTTGGCGATATTGGCCAGGTGCGAGCCTTCCCGGTTTGATGCGATTTCCGGGCCCCAGCCACGGAAGGGATTGGCGCGACGGAATTCGGCGTGAAAGAACCCTGCCCGGCTGGGCGGGGCTTCCCCGGTCTCGTAGTCGATATAGAAGTACTGCCAGTGTTCTTCATCGCTTTCGTTGACCAGTTCGACCAGGGCCCGCTCGCGGAAGGGCATCGGAACATAGCTGTTCAGGGCACATCCTTTTTCAAACTGGTAGGGAAAACGGGTCGAGGCGGAGAAGAGCAGGGACTGGTAGGAGGCGACGAGGCCATGCCCGAGGCCGAAGAAATCCCCCAGGGGGCACAGGACGCTCGGGTGGTCGGCGTTGTCCCAGGTGATCCGGATCAGGCAGTGCCGGTAATGCCTCGCTTGGGTCATCCAGATATGCGTGAGGCGACCCGGACCGGTGATATCCGCCAGGACCCGGGATTCACCCGCGGGGATTGACCAGCAGTCCGCATTCCGCCCACGGGTGTCCCACGAGGAAACCCGCCCGGTCACTCGATCCTTAATCAGGGTAATATCGTCAAACATGGTTGCTCCTTCTCCCTGGGGCCCGGCCGCCAGGCTGGGCGTGGGCAAGGCTTCTCGTCAGCATCCCACTCCAGCTCAGTCCTGGACCACCCGGAAGTACAGCGCGCCCGCGCTAACCGGTTGCGCGTAGCTCATCGTCACCCCGGTTCCCGAGAGGAAGCCCGATCGATCCGTCCAGGCCGGGGCCGACAGGTCGGGCGTGGATTGAACCTTGTACGTCCGGTCAGGAACGCTCGCCCAGGACACGATGTAGTTGCTGCCATCGGTGCCGAAGCTGCTGGGCGCGACGAGGACCGGGGCCTGGGCGAGGTAGTCGAAGCGGGCGACGCTGGCTGTACCCGAGAGTTTGAAGAATCCCCCGGGATCAAAGTAGCGGGTCGGGAACCTGTTCACGGCGCCCTTGTCTACCTGGGGATCGACAAGGGTCGAGGCACTGACCAGCACCCCGGTGGCGGTGTGCACCGCCGTGATATACGTGCCGAGGTCAATCACCCGTGTCTGCCTGAACAGCATGAGTCCCGGGCGCAGGTCGTGGAGCAG
>JAYGFS010000438.1:0-7443 GCA_046581765.1 Verrucomicrobiota bacterium | reverse complement strand
TCCCCACGTCGAATTCACGCTGAAGGGCCTTGGCACGCTCGTGCGTCCGGTCGCGAAACGCTGAACTCAGGACCCGATTTTCACGCAGGCGCAACAACTTAAACACGGAGAGAGAAATCGCAATGCCCACCAAGGAGAGGGCAAAACAAACCCACAACGTTTTACGCGTGGCTACCGTCCGGGTGATTCCGGGCCTTGAAGACGATTCAGGATTCGCTCGCATCACACGATATCCTTAACCCAGGGGTAAGTCTTGCCGTATATCTGCCATAATAACCTTGCCGTGCAGCCCCTTTTCACACTCCCTGGGCACCCGCATGCTAAACCAGAATTGACCGGGCATTTCAAAAGAGAAATGGATAAATTTGTGACGCTATTGCCTTGCCTTCCATATAGTTACATACATGTGCAGTGGGCAAACCTTCCATGCTTGACGATTCTTCAATCACCCGGTCTTTCTGCGCACACACGATCCATGGCCGGTGGCCCGTCACGTATAGCCCGCCGGGTACAAGCCGACCGCCCAACAAGGGAATAGCATGCAACAGGAAGGAGTGAGCCACCTGGCGCGTGACATTTGACCCCTACGATGAAAAGCGGTTGCAAGAAGCGCAATTCGCGATAAGCATGATCGAATGAAGACATTAACCATTCCCACGATCTGTATCATCACAATGGTCAGCCAGGGTCTCGCTCAACAAGCGACAGACCTGAAACCCACCCTGCCCGACACGGGCAAACTCAGCGATGGCAAGCCGGCAGGTGAAGGCTGGCTTTCCATGATCGATACACTCGATGACTGGAATGCGGAACCCGAATACTGGAAACTGGAAGGCGGCATACTCAAGGGTGCGTCTACCGGTGGAAAGCATCACCACGCCTACACGAAGATGTCCTACACCGACTTCGAGCTCCACGCGGTAATCAAAATGAGGGGTAAGGGAGCCAACTCGGGTGTCTGCATCCGGCTGAATGCGACAAACCCGGACAATGCACCCGGCTACCAGGTGGACATGGGGCCGGGATACTGGGGTTGCCTCTGGGAAGAACGGCGTTCCGGGATGGTTCAGAAGTTCCCGAAAGAATTGGCCAACAAGCTGGTCAAGGCGAACGACTGGAATCACTACTACATTATCGCCAAGGGTCATCACATCCAGGCCTGGCTGAACGGCGTCAAGACCATCGACGTGGTGCATGATGAGGGTTTCGCTGAAGGCGCCATCGGATTCCAGCTCTGCCACGGGAAAAAGGAAACCATCGTCGACGTGAAAACCCTGCTGATCAAGGAGTAGTCCGCATGAACAAATTGGCTGTCCTGCTGATCGCCGGCACCTGCGCGGGCACAACTGCGGAGGAGTACCCCACCCCCCCCGAGGCCAACCGCGCGGATGGAGTCCCGCGGGGAAAACTGACGCAACATGTGTTCAAGGACTCGGATATCTTCCCGGGGACTGAACGGGATTACTGGGTGTACGTACCCGCACAGTACACCGAGACGGAGCCTGCCTGCCTGATGGTCTTCCAGGATGGACACGCGTACATCAATCCAAAGCGCGGAACCCGCGCACCCACGGTGTTCGACAACCTGATCCACGCCGGGGAGATGCCCGTCACCATCGGCCTCTTCGTGAACCCCGGGGTGATTCCCGCCGCGAATCAGCATGCACAACCCCGGTTCAACCGGAGTTATGAATACGACGGCATGGGCGATCGCTATGCCCGCTTCCTCATTCAGGAACTTATCCCACGCGTGGGAGCCTCCTACCGGATCAGCGACCAGCCCAACGATCGCGGGATCGGTGGCGCAAGCTCGGGAGCGATTTGTGCATTCAACGTGGCCTGGAATCGTCCGGATGCGTTTCGACGGGTGTTCAGCACGATCGGCACCTTCGTCGGCCTGCGCGGTGGTGACGAAATCCATACCCTCATCCGTAAAACGGAGCCGAAACCGCTTCGACTTTTTCTCCAGGACGGCAAGAATGATCTCAACATCTACGGGGGCGACTGGTGGATGGCGAACCAGACCATGCTCCGGGCACTTGAGTGGTCCGGCTATGAAGTCAGGCACGTCTGGGGTGAAGAGGGGCACAACCGCAAGCAGGAGGCCGCCATCTTCCCTGAAGCCATGCGCTGGCTCTGGAAGGACTGGCCGAAAGCGGTGCAAACCCACCCGGAAAATTCCCAGAACAAGCTGAATCAATTCATGGTCGAAGGCGAAGACTGGGAAAAGGTCAGCGAAGGCTACGGCTTCACCGAAGGACCGGCGGTGAATGCTGCAGGGGAGCTATACTTCAGCGATATTCCCAACAGCCGGATTCACAAGATCGATGCGGCAGGCGAGGTCTCGGTTTTCGCAGAAGACACGGGCAAGGCCAATGGCTTGATGTTCGGCCCCGACGGTCGGCTGTATACCTGCGCAGGTGGCAAGCAGCAGGTCATCAGCTACGACCCTGCCGGCGGGAACCCGCAGGTCCATGCAGAGGGAATGAGCAGCAACGACCTGAGTATTCGCCAGGATGGCACGATTTACTTCACCGATCCGCGGGGAAAAAAGGTCTGGATGATTCCACCGGGTGGCGATGCCCGGGTCGTGGATGGAAATATGCCGGGGTGCAACGGCGTGGTGCTGAATGCAGATCAAACCCTGCTTTTCGTGACCGAGTTCCCCGGGCGCATGGTGAGTTCCTACCAGGTACAGCCGGACGGAGCCTTGCGCTACAAGCAGTCGTATTACCACCTCCACCTTCCCCCGCGCGAGGGCAAAGGCTATCTGGACGGCCTAACCGTGGACCGGGATGGCTGGCTGTACGTTGCGACCAAGCTCGGGGTGCAGATCTGCGATCAACCGGGGCGCGTGAACGCGATTATCCCCATGCCCGTGGGCGTTCATCATCCGTCAAACCTGGTGTTTGGCGGAGCCGATTTCAAAACCCTCTACGCCACCTGCGGCGAGGCGGTGTACAAGCGGAAGACCCGGATGACCGGGGCCATCTCATGGAAGGCCCCGGCAAAACCACCCCGGCCACGCCTGTAAACTGCCCGGGCATGATCAAGGCACCAGGTCGATGATACCCCCACCCTCTCCGGCGGAGCGCAAGCAGGCATCGAGCACCTGCTGGGTCTTCAGCGTCATCGCACCCCAGGATGCATCAGGGGTGCCGGACAGGACCAATGCAGAAAAGTTTCGGAACAAGTTTGTCTCCTGCGCATGGGGCTGGCCGCTGGCATATTCCGGCACCGATATCCGCTCTTTGCCCGGCTCATAATTAAATTCGCAGCCCTCGATCCGGAAGTTGTGATTGCAGACATCAAAGCCCACGGAGCTGCCGAAGTATGGGAGGACGAAATCCTCGAGGGCCAGGTAGCCCCTGGTGCCACTGGCATTCACCCACTGCTGGTGCTCCGTGAGAAAGGATGTATAAAAGCTGGCGGAAAATCCATCAGGGTAGAATAGCTCGCCGGAAAACTCCACCGGAACGGGTTCCGGACTGTCGGCGCGGTGGACGGTTTTCAGCAGGCGGCCACAGACGCGCGCGGGCATCGCGAAGTCTTTCGCCCAGAGGATAAATCGCACCGAATACCACCCGAGGTCGCCCAGGCACCCGTAGGGTTCCAGCTCGCTGTTCAGGCGAATATTGTGCTGCATGAAGTCATCCGGGGCGCGGAATGAAAACTGGGTGGCGATACGCTTGAGCTCGCCGATCCGTTCGGGATCGTTCAACACCGACTTGACCGCGTCGAGACGGCGGCTGTGCATGAACATGACCCCGTCCATGTATTGCACCTGGTTTGCCGCGCAGGCGTCGAGAATCGTTTGCACTTCCGCCGCATTTTTCCCGGACGGCTTCTCCCCGAGCACGTGCTTGCCCGCCTCGGCGGCCTTGATGGCCCACTCCGTCCGGAGCCCGGTCGGCAAGGGAATATAAACCGCATCAACCTCATCGTCCGCGAGCAGGCCCTCGTAGCCGCCGAGCGCACGCGGGGCCGGGTCGAAGTGGGCATCCCCCTGGCAGGCGTCGATGAAGGCCTGGGCACGATCCGCACCACGCGAGGCCACCGCGCTAATCGTCGCGTTCTCGGCATGCCAGAGGGCTTTCCAGTTCTTCTGGGCGATCCCGGCGGTTCCAAGAATACCCCATCGACATACAGCACTCATATATTCTCCACGTTGGTCATATTAAATCGCAGCAACATCCGGGTCGGGGCAAACAAAAAGCCGGACCTCCTAGTGCGGCGACAGGACGCCGAATTCCGCGATCGACGCCCAGGGGCCTCCATTGACCTCCGAGTGCACGACGATTTTCACGTACCGTCCCCTGGTTTGCCCAAAGCGCACATCCTGTGCCACACGCTTGCGGGCAAAGGTATGCTGCACGATTGCTTCACCAAAAGCATCCGGCTTGTCGCCCACGTAGAAGGAACATCGCGCCAAGGCCCCGTTCCAGCCGGTATCTTGACGCGCCATGTACCGAAAGCCTGAGATCTCAGTCGACCGGCCCAGGTCAAGGATCAACGCATGTGGATGCTTTTCCAGTTCCGGGGTGAACTGCGAATGCCAATGTGTTCGTGGGTTTCCATCGAATGCATGAACCGCCAGGCGAGCACCCCGGGCTTCGCTGCTGGCACGTACAAGTTTCATCTTTTCCTGCGGGTAGAGACCCTTGGTCGGGAAACTTTTCGCCGGCGCATTCGCCGACCCCTTGGCCGGGTTCCGCTTGAAACCAAACTTCGCCTGGCGATCGCGCTGGTGCATTGCGGGATCATGAAAGGTGCCCTCGACCGCATCCACGTGGGCGGCCGCGGCATAGCCTGTCATCGTTTTCAGGATGGCCGGCTCTTTTGCCGCAAGATTATCCGCTTCGCTGATATCCGCCTTGAGGTCATATAATTCCCAACCGCTTTTGGGCGAGGGCCGCACCGCTTTCCAGTCCCCCATGCGGACCGCGATCTTCTGGCCCAGTTCCCAGTAGAGATACTCATGCAGTTTCTGCTTCCGACCGACCGCTTGGGCTCCCAGCAGGGTGGGCAGGATCGAAATGCCGTCCGTATCGCCGGGTGCTTGAACCCCCGCAACTTCAGCCAACGTGGGCATGACGTCGGGAAAGTACCAGAGGAGGTCGCTTTTGCTTCCCGGGGCAATCTTACCCGGCCAGCGCACGATCATCGGGATGCGCAAGCCACCCTCGTAAAGCGTGCCCTTGGTGCCCCGAAATTCGGCCCCCGTCTTCGGGTGGACATTGGCGCCATGGAAGCCACGGGGAAAAGCCTTGCTCCGGAAATAGTCGTTGCCGCCATTGTCCCCACAAAAGAAAAACAAGGTGTTTTCATCAAGTTGGAGTTCCTTCAAGAGGGCCATCAGCTCCCCCACCTCGTGATCAACCATGCTGACCATGGCTGCGTAGCGACGGGCCTGTTCCGGCCAGTCCTTGTCCTTGTAGAGCGCCCAGGCGGGATCACCGTCCGGAATGTCAAAGATGCCATGCGGTGGGGTGAAAGGCAGGTAACACAGGAAGGGGCCCTCTTTATTCTCCCGGATGAATTTCACCGCGGCCTCATAGATCACATAGTGCGAATACGTCTCGCCACTGCTCCCACCCTTGTTGCCCTTGAGCGGAACTTCCTCGCTGTTCCGCACGATATAGGGCGGATAGTAGGAGTGCGCATGGACCTGGTCGTAGTAACCGAGGAAGACGTCAAATCCGTGTTTCTCCGGAACCCCGGTGGAACCCCGGCCGCCACAACCCCACTTCCCAAAACCGCCGGTGGCGTAGCCCCGACTTTTCAAAACGGAAGCAATGGTGGCTTCTTCCGCCCGCAGCGGCGTGCCCCCACCGTTTACCCGGACGGAGGTATGGCCGCTGTGTTTTCCGGTCATTAACACCGCCCGCGTGGGGGCGCAAACCGAGGACCCGGCAAGCGCCTGGGAAGAGGTCATCCCCTCCGCGGCCAGCCGATCAATATTGGGCGTCTGGATGGTCTTGCTCCCCATGCAGGAGAGCTCGTAGTAGCCGAGTTCATCGCACATCAGGTAGATGATGTTTGGTTTGTTCGCGGCTATTGCCGAGGCGGCACCAGCGAGAAAGAGAAGCAAGATATTTTTCATGTTCATCATCGATTCTTAACCAAAGACCGAAAAATGTGCAACACGGAAACAATGTATCCAGGGGCCGGCCGCGGCAGGCTGTCAAGGCGGCTAAAGTCCAAAGGCCAGGAACTGGTTGCCCGGCTTCGTCCGCTGTTTCCCTGCACCACCCGCGGCAATGACGACGTATTGCTTTCCCTTCACCGAATAGGTCGCAGGTGTGGCATAGCCCCCGGCGGGCAGCTGGTACTCCCATAACAATTCACCGGTCGCCTTGTCGAAAGCATGGAACATTTCATCCTTGGTGCCCCCGATGAACACCAGGCCACCGGCCGTCACAATGGTTCCACCAAAATTTTCCGTCCCCGTGGGCGCTATGCCCCTTGCCTTTAAGTCCGGGTACTCGCCCAGCACGCGGCGCCAGGCAAATTCGCCCGTGTTGAGGTCAATGGCATTGAGCATTCCCCAGGGTGGTTTAATCGCCGGATGACCCTCCTGGTCGAGAAAACGCTGCACGGCGACATGGTACCAGGGTTTACCGTTCCGCTGCACCTGCTTGAGGGTCGCGACCCAGGGTTCGTTGTTGGAGTTCACGTACAAAATACCGGTTTCCGGATCGACGGACGCCCCTGACCAGGTAGCGCCCCCGTGCAGGCCGGGAATCACGATGGCGCCCTTCTCGCTGGGTGGATTATGCGTCGGACCACTGTCCATCGCGTCAAAGCGTCTCTTGACATCAGCATAGATTTCGGGGCTCACCCTTGAGAGATCCTCGACCGTGAAGGTCAACCGGGAAATCGGCGGGGGCTTCACCGGAACCGGTTGCGTGGGCCAGGCCTGTTCGGACGCAATCGGCGACGGGGGCGCGGGCTTTTCGACCACGTCAAACAAGGGTTTTCCCGTCTCGCGATCGAAGAGGAAAACATGAGCCGTCTTGGTCACCTGCGCAACTGCATCGACCCGCCGCCCATCATGGGTCACCGTAACCAGGTTGGGATACACCGGGATATCATGATCCCACAAATCGTGATGCAGGGTCTGGAAATGCCAGATGCGCCTGCCGGTATGCGCATCCAGGGCGATGGTGCAATTCGCGAAGAGGTTTTCACCGTGGCGATCGCCCCCGTAGAAATCCGATCCCGCGGATCCGAGGCCGGCAAAGACCATCCCGCGTTTAACGTCGACACTGAATCCTCCCCAGGCATTGGCTCCACTGCGTTCTTTTCCGGCACCTGCAGGCCAGGTCGTGTAGCCGAATTCGCCCTTGCGGGGAATGGTATGAAAGCGCCAGACCTCTTCCCCTGTGCGCACATCAAAGGCACGCAGGTCACCCGGTGCGCCCGGGGGCGGTCCCTCGCTGT
>JAYGFS010000301.1:0-22383 GCA_046581765.1 Verrucomicrobiota bacterium | reverse complement strand
CGTTTGCGACGAGGCGAACGGAATCAAGGATACCCTCAGCTACCCCTCCACGCTCTAGGCCCTCCTCACCCGGTGGTATTCCGCCCCTCGGCCGTGGCGTGCAGATCCACCGAGGGAAAAAACGATATTATAGGGAGCCTGCGGGCACAGGAAATCGTCTAAAATCGCGGTCCATGCTGGCCGAAAGGTGGCGTATCTGCTAGGTTCTTCGGCCTGAAACACTGAATTGCCCATGAAATTGATAACCTTCCTATCGCTCTTGCTACTGGGTGTCCTCCCCTCCCTGGCCGGCCCCCTGACGGAGGACGGGGCACAGGTGAGCACCCACGCGGAAACCTTCAAGTTCACCGAGGGCCCGGCCGAGGCCCCGGATGGAAAAATATACTTTTCCGACATTCCCAACCAGCGCATCCATGTCTACGACCCCGCATCCGGGAAAGTGAGGGTCCACCGCGAGAATACGGGAAGAGCGAACGGGTTGATGTTCGACAAGGACGGCCACCTCCTCGCCTGCGAAGGCGGCCATCGTACCTTTACCCGGCAGAAGGATGGGAAAATCATCACCCTGGCCGATACCTACGCAGGCAAGAAGCTGAACAGTCCCAACGACGTGGATATTGATGACCACGGGGGGATGTACTTTACCGATCCGCGCTATGGCAGTCGTGAGGACATGGAGATGCGCGTTGAGGGCGTGTATTACCTCTCGCCCGGAGGCCGACTGGTCCGCATTATCGATTCACTGGTCCGGCCAAACGGGGTCATCCTGTCCAACGACCGCAAGACACTTTACGTGGACGACAACGGGGACCAGAAGATCTGGGCCTACGAGGTCCAGGCGGACGGCACGGTGAAGAACGGCCGATTGCTGGTCGACTTGAAGACCGTCGGTGCCGGGGGCGGCGACGGCATGACCATGGACGAGCACGGCAATGTGTACCTCGCAGGCAGGGGCCACGTGTTCGCATTTTCACCCGGAGGCCAACTCATCGAAAAGATCGCCTTCCCCCAGAGCCCGGCCAACTGTACCTTCGGGGGGCCGGAACGGAAGACCTTATTTGCCACCGCCCGGAAGGGCTTCTACAGCATCCCGATGAAGGTCAAGGGGCGCAAAACCGTTTTTGACAACTAGGAACAGCCCATGAAAACAGTATGCCTGATCGCCTTCACCACGCTTTGCGTACTGTCTTCCGCCCGTGCGAAGTACACGATCCTGCACGAACCGGTGGCCGAGGACCCCATGCAGGTCACGATCTTCCAACTGGAGAACGGCCTGACCGTCTACCTCAGCGAGAACCACGAGACGCCGCGCTTCTACTCGGAGATGGTGGTCCGCGCGGGCAGCAAGATGGACCCGGCCGAAACCACCGGCCTCGCGCATTACCTGGAGCACCTGATGTTCAAGGGCACGCGCAAGCTGGGCACGATAAACTTCAAGGAGGAAAAGAAGCTCATCGATGAGATCATTGACCTGTATGAGCAGCATTTCAACGAGGAGGACCCGGGGAAGCGCAAGGCCCTCTACGCGAAAATCAACGAAACCTCGCTGAAGGCGGGCGAGTACGCGGTCGCGAACGAAGTCGACAAACTGTACAACGCCATGGGGGCCTCCACCGTGAATGCCCACTGCTGGCACGAGGAAACGGTCTACAAGGTGGGCCTGCCCGCCAATCGCTTTGCCCAGTGGGCGATGATTGAATCGGAGCGCTTCACCAAGCCGGTCTTCCGCCTCTTCCACACCGAGCTCGAAACGGTGTACGAGGAAAAGAACCGCAGCATCGACAACAAGGATCGGGCGGTGGCCTACGCCCTGTACGACAAGCTCTGGAAAGTGCACCCCTATGGCCAGCAGCCCACCCTGGGCTCGGTCGAGCACCTGAAGAAGCCCTCGATCAAGCGCATCCACCGCTTTTACAGCACCTACTACGTGCCGAACAACATGGCCTTGTGCATCAGTGGTGATATCGATACCGAAAAGGCCATCGCCATCATCGATGAACAGTTCGCGAAGCTGAAGCCGAAGAAGCTTCCCAGGTTGAAAAAATGGAAGGAGGAACCGCTCACGGACGTTGAGCGCGTGACGGTGAAGTTCCAGGGCGAGCCTTACGTGTTGCTCGGCTTTCGTACCGTTGGCAATGGCCACCCGGACCAGGAGGCCCTCGCCATGCTCGACATGATCATGGACAACTCCGCCGCGGGCATGATTAACCTGAACCTGAACCAGACGCAGAAGGTTCGCTCGGCAGGCTCCTATCCCTCTTTTTACAACGATTCCGGGATCCAGCAATTTTTCGCTGTCCCCAAAAAGGACCAGACACACAAGGAGGCCGAGCAACTGCTCGTCGAACAATTGAACCTGGTGAGGCGGGGGAAGTTCGAGGACTGGCTGATCCCGGCCATCATGACCGACTTCAAGAAGAACGAGAAAACCGCGCTCGAGTCCGACACCGCCCGGGTGACCCTCCTGCGCGATTCCTTTCTCGCACACGAGGACTGGTCCCGCACTTACAACAAGATCGTGCGGATGGCGAAGGTGACGAAAAAGGATGTCCAACGCGTGGCCAAAAAATATTTCGGCAAGGGCTATGTCGCCGTGTATCGCATCGATGAACAACACGAGGTACCCGGCGTTCCCAAGCCGGATATTGACCCGGTAAAGATCGACCCCGCCCGTCAGTCCACGTTCGCAAAAAACGTACTCGCACAGGAGGTGACGCCGATCACACCCGAGTACATCGTAAAGGGCAGGGACTACCAGCGAATCGACCTGCCGTCCGGCATCAAGCTCTACCATGTGAGCAACCCGCTGAATGACCTTTTCACCTTGTCGATCAAGGTGAAAATCGGTTCCGAGGAGAACAACCAGCTTCCGATGGCGGCGGCCTTGCTGGACAAAGCCGGCACGGGCGAGTTGAGCGCAACGGATTTAAAAAAGGAATGGTACAAGCTGGGATCCAGCTTTGGATTCGGCGCGGGCCAAACCGAGTCGAGCTTCGACCTGAGCGGGCTGGATGAAAACTTCGAACAATCCCTCGACCTGATGATGCAGATTATCACCCGGCCCACGGCGAAAGACAGCGATTTCAGCGAGCTGAAGGCCATCATGATCGCGCGGCGGGCGGATGCGAAGAAGGATCCGCAAACGGTGAACCGGGCATTAACCCTGTTTAATCGCCACGGGAAGGATTCGCGTTTCCTGACCCGGCTGACGGACAAGGAACTCCTGGCCCTGGAAAAAGCCTCGCTGTTCAAGCAGGTCGCCGAGCTACTCGACCTGGAGCTGGACATTTCCTACACCGGCAAACTGAGCCCGGGGGCACTCCAGGAGAAACTGGGCAGGAAGCTGGATCTCAAGAAACAACGGAAACCGGCACCACCACATAGCCCCCTGGTCGCCCGCAAGACGGAGAAGACCGAGATCTATTTCTACCACAAGGAAATGGCACAGGCGCAGGTACGGATCGAATTCCCCGACGGCCTGGTCAACGAATCCATGCGCGCCCCGACAGAATTGTACAACAGTTACTTCGACGGGGGCATGTCGGGGGTGGTGTTCCAGGAGCTGCGGGAAGCGCGTGGCCTCGCCTACTCGGCGGGTGCCCGGTACGTCACCGCAGCGCGGGCAGGTGAAGAGAACATCATGATTGGGGTCATCGGCACCCAGGCGGACAAGGCCTCGGATGCGCTGGATGCCTTTATCGATCTCTTCGACAAGCTCCCCGCCTCGGAAGAACGCTTCGTTGAAGCCAAAAACGCGATGGTCAATCAATACAAGACGGGAAAAATTGGTTTTCGCGGGGTAAACAGCGCGGTGCAATCCTGGGAGAAACTCGGCTTGGCCAGCGACCCCCGAGAGAAGCGCTACGCGGCCATTGCTGCATCGAGCATGGAGACGATGATGGGTTTCGTCGATGGCCACATTCGCAACCAGCCCAAGTTGATTTCAATCGTCGGTGACAAGGGCAAGATCGACCTTGAAGCGCTTAAAAAACACGGGCGCATCATCGAGATCAACGAGGCACAAATCTTCAACTGATGCTTGCCGATCTGCTTAACCTGTTCGGCGGCATGGTGCTGCTCATTGCCGGGGCCGAGTTTCTCCTGCGCGGAGCGGCCGCGCTGGCCATCAAGCTCGGTATCTCCGCCCTCGTAATCGGCCTGACGATCGTCGCATTCGGCACCAGCAGCCCGGAGCTGGTGATCAGTGCCAGGGCGGCCTGGAATGGCGAGAGCGATATCGCGCTGGGAACCGTCATCGGCTCCAACATCTGCAATATCCTGTTGATCCTCGGCATCGCCTGCCTGATCCGTCCCATCACCATACACCGCCAGGTCATGAAACTGGACCTGCCGGTCATGATCGGGGTCTCGGTAGCCCTGGCCCTGATCCTGTTGAGCGGTGGTATTTCCCGGCTGTTCGGCATCCTGCTCTTCCTGGGCGTGATCGGGTACACGGTATGCACGCTGAAAATATCGCGGAAGATGGCACGCGAGGATGAAGGCATCCGCGAGGAAGACATCGTGGATATTCCCGAGCTCCCCGCCGGGATATTGCTGCTGGTCCTTTTTATCATCCTCGGCCCCATCCTGTTGGGTATTGGCTCGGACCTCATGCTCAGGGGGGCGATCAGCATTGCGGAACGACTGGGCATAAGCAATGCGGTGATCGCCTTGACGATCGTCGCGGTGGGCGGAAGCTTGCCCGAGTTGGCAACGGCGGTGGCCGCTTCTGTCCGCGACAAGGCGGACATCGTGGTGGGAAATGTGGTGGGATCGAATATCTTCAACATTCTATCGGTGCTGGGTGTGGCGGCCATCGTGCAGCCGCTGGTATTTGCGCAAGGCCCGGACAGTGTCGGCTGGATGGATGTCGGCGTGATGCTCGTGGTGGCCTTCCTGTGCCTCTTGTTCATGCGGAGCGGCTTTGTCCTGAAGCGCTGGGAAGGGCTTTTGATGCTGGCGGGCTACGCGGGATATATCGTATACTTGATCGCCTAGGGGCCCTGGCGTGGCGACGATCCTGACGGGGACTGGTTAACCGAAGGGCAGGATGACGAAAAAACTTATAGACCCGGCGGCGTTGATGCGGATCAAGACGCTCGAGCTGCGCGCCAAGGTGGTGGTGGAGGGCTACCTCGCGGGCATGCATCGCTCGCCCTTCCATGGCTTCTCCGTCGAGTTCACCGAGTACCGGGATTACAGCCCCGGAGATGACACGCGGCACCTGGACTGGAAACTCTACGCGCGCAGTGACCGGATGTACATCAAGCGCTACGAGGACGAGACGAACCTTCGCTGCTGGTTTCTCGTCGACCAGAGCAAGTCCATGGGCTTCCAGTCGCGTGGATACACCAAGGCGGAATACGCGGCCACGCTTGCAGCCACGCTTGCACAATTCCTATACAGCCAGGGCGATGCGGTCGGGCTGATGGCATTCGATGCCGACATCACGCAGTACCTGCCGGCGCGAAATCGCCCAGGGCATTTGCGCCACATAATGCTGGAACTGGAGAAGGCGCCCGGGGGAACGTCGACGGACCTGGAACGTCCGCTTCGCCGGATGGCGGATATGCTGAACAAGCGGGGGCTGGTCGTGTTGATTTCGGACCTGCTCACGGATATCACGTCACTGCAAAAACAGCTGGGGTATCTTCGATCAAGGGGCCATGAGGTGATCGTATTTCAAATCCTGGATCCGGCGGAACGCGACCTGGACTTCAGCACGCCCGCGATGTTCGAGGACCTGGAAACGGGGGAAAACCTGCTGGTCGACCCGGATGCGGCGCGGGCGACGTACCAGGAGAACCTCCAGTCACACCTGGACCAGATCGGCGAGACCTGCCGGGGACTGGGGATCGATCACCATGCCTTCGGCACGGAGCGCCCGCTGGAAAGGGCCCTGCAGGAGTTTGTGCTGGATCGATCGCGGCGACGGGCCATGCCCATGCGGGGCACCAGGGCTTAGTTTAAATGCTTATTGGCGAAGGCGATGTACTGCGCCCAGTCGTAGGCGGTGACATCATGCTTACCGCTGCGGATATGGTAGCCGATGCGCCCAACGGTTGGTTCATTGACCTTCGGCATTTTCCTGCTCGGCAAACCCTCGGTACCGAGCAGGCGATATACGGGATCGGCCCCGACACAGGCAAGGAATTCGCCATGCGGGTCGGCCCAGCGGTCCTGCTCGGCACTGGCGACGTATAGCGGTCGCGGCGCAATGAGCGCGAGGAGCATGTGGGAATCGAAGGGCATCGCGGACTCGTTCCGGTTGTACTTCTTGAAATTTCCATTGAACCAATGGGGGAAACTGGTGTTGATCAGCCCCACGGTTTCACCGAACGCGCGCTTGGATAAGGCGGCGCCCCCACAACCGGAGTTATTGGAAATGACGAGGGCAAATCGCTCGTCGTTGGCCCCGGCCCATAGCGAGGTCTTGCCCAGGCGCGAATGCCCCAGCACGGACACGCGCTCGGCATCAACGATCTTTGAGGCGACCAGGTAGTCCAGGGTTTTGCTCAGGCCCCAGGCCCAGGTCGCAATGGATCCCCACTCGTCGGGTTTGGGTACGCCGAAATGAGCGTGGACCCCATCGCGGAAACCGTCGTTCATGTCGGGATCGACATCGCCGTAGTACAGGGTCACCAAGGCGTACCCGGCTTCCATGAGCGCGGCCACATCCCAGCGTCGGGCACTGCTTCCCCGGTCAGCCTCCTGCGCCTTGTGGTTCTTGGCCTTTCGTTGCCAGGACACGGGCAAGCGCACGCCCCGGTCCGGAATCACGGAATGATTTCCGCCAAAGTTGTACGCGATGAAGGCGGGCGGCGGACGGGACGGATTCGCGGGGCGGACGATCATCAGGTCCCAGGTGGTCCCGGCAATCTTGATTGCGGGCTGGGAGACGATCGCCTTCCCATCCAGGATCATGAAGGGCTGTGTGTCCGGCACAATTTCAAGCGTTGCGGTATGCGAAGGGACGTGGCCGAACATCTCCTTCGCGATCAACGTGCGAATGGCCTCCCGGCGCGCGGGCCAATCCGCAGCGCTGCTTATGCCCTCCAGGGGGTCGGGCAAGGTATACGCAGGAATCTTCGCCTCGTCGTAGTTCACAACAAATTTTTGGGCAGCTACATTCATGCACATGGAGAGAACTGTAATCAGACAAGTGGTAATTTTCATAGATTCTCCTTTGCCGGGGACGCTCGTTTCACCGTATCCTGTAGCAACATATGAAAGCTATACAACTCATTGAACCGGGAAAACCACTCGTGGAGGCCGACATACCCGTGCCACGGCCCCAGGAGGGCGAGGTGCTCATCAAGGTACATGCGGCCGGCATCTGCCACTCAGATGTCCATTATCGGAATGGCCGTTCCCCCGCGGGTCCCCTGCCCCTGACGCCGGGCCACGAGGTCGCTGGCCTGATCGAGGCCAGTGAAGCGCCCGGCTGGGAAGCGGGCGACCGGGTCTGCCTGCATTACCTGGTCTTCTGCGGTGCCTGTGACGCGTGTACGGGCGGACGCGAACAATTCTGTCCAGAAGGACAGATGATTGGCAAAAGCCGGGACGGAGGTTTTGCCGAATACATCTGCGTGCCGGCCAGCAGTGTTCACGCAATCCCTGCAGGTATCGACCTTGCGGAAGCGGCCATCATGATGTGCTCCACCTCGACCGCGTTTCACGCCATGAAACAGGCGCGACTGCAGCCGGGCGAAACCGTGGCGGTCTTTGGATGCGGGGGCCTGGGCTATTCAGCCGTGCAACTGGCGAAAACGCTGGGCGCATCCCGGGTTTTTGCCGTGGATATCGATGAACACAAACTGGCGCAGGTGGAGCGACTCGGCGCGGAGGGCATCCACGCCGGGCAGGTGGATCCCGTGGAACGGATTCGCGCGCTGACCAGGGGGACGGGCGTGGATGTCGCGGTGGAACTGGTCGGGCTGACCCGGACGATCGATCAAGCGGTTCGCGTACTGGCCAACCGGGGCCGGGCGGCACTGGCCGGGATCACGGACGAAGCGGTAAGCGTGAATACCTATCGTGACTTGATCGGCCGCGAAGCGGAAATCATCGGCGTGTCGGATCACCAGGGAAGCGAGATCCGGCAATTGCTGGCCTGGCGGGTCGAGGGACGGATTGCGCCGGGGAACGGGATCACCGGGACGGTGCCGCTTGAAGCCAACGCCGTGAACGGGGTGCTGGATCAACTGGAGTGCTTTGGCTCGGGCACGCGGACGGTGATTGAGGTGGCACCGTGACCCCGTGCTCCGTCAACACGGAGGACCTGCCTACAGGTCCAGGCTCTTCAATTCTTCATCCGTCAAGGCGCGGAACATGCCCTTGGCGATGCCCTTGACCGTCAAGGGGCCAAAGCGAATGCGCTTCAGCCGGCGAACGCCCACTTCAAGCACTTCAAACATCCGGCGAATGTGCCGATTTTTTCCCTCGTGTACGCGAATCTCGTAGCTGGGGTAGTCATCTGAAGGCCGGGCCTCCACGGAGTCTACCCTCAACACATCACCATCCGATCGAAGGCCCTGCTTAAGTTGATCCATTTCGTCCGCGCTTAACCCGCGCTCCAGGGTCGCGAGGTAGACCTTCTCCACCTCGTAGCGCGGATGCATCAGGCGATTCGCGAGCCCTCCATCGTTGGTGATGAGCAGGAGGCCCTCGCTGTCCCGGTCAAGACGACCGACCGGGAAGACCCGTTCTTCAAAATCCGGGAGCAAATCCAGGTAGGTGGTGCGGCCCTGGGGATCGTCATTGGTACATACGACGTCGGCGGGCTTATTCATGAGCAGGTAAACAAAGGATTCCAGCTCGACCACCTCGCCGTCCACCTGGACCCGGTGCGTGCCGGGTTCCACCTGGCTCGCGAGCGTCTCGGCGGTACGGCCATCGACAGAAACCCGGCGGTCTGCGATGAGTTGTTCGCAGGCGCGCCGGGATCCAAGGCCACAGCGGGCCAGATATTGGTTTAACCGAATCGGTTATTCAGCAGGTTTGGTCTTACGCAAACCGGAGGCGCGATCGCCGTCCGACCATTCACCGCGCGCCTTGAGCAACTCAACGCGCTCGAAACGCTTGAGGACGTTACGCTTTTTACGAATCTTATTGGCCGCCTTGAGGCTACGATGCATCGACATGGTTCGAATCTCCGGTAAAAGCGCGAAAATCTACGGATAGGCGGTTGTTTGTCAAGCGTTTCCCATGATCCCTGGTGGCTGGTTAAGCGACCGCGGGCCGGGCCCTTATTCATAACGGGGTTTCTCGGAGGCCCGGAAACGGTTGTTCTTGGTGTGAAGTGAATAAAACTGGGCACTCAGGATCGCCGAGATGATGACGATAATGGATACCGCCACCCAGGTCTCGGCTTCATTGGAGGGGTTGTGATACCTGCTTTTGCTGTATTTTTCCATCCAGAAACCCCAGCGGATTACAATCAGGATCACCTGGGCCGCCCCGACGATCAAGCTGAGTGAGGCGATGACCAGGTACACGCGGTACGGATTCTTGATCAGGCGGGCCAGGGAACTGACAAGGAGATACGCGCAGAGGCTCGTGAGCAGGCCGAAGGGAATCCAATCCTGAAAGACGAAGCTAATCGTGAGCAGTAGGCCGGAATACCCAAAGGTCAGTCCGACGCATGCCACGAAGATGAATACGGGCGATGCGGCAAAGGGACGCTTGGGGGATAGGGCCATGAGGTCTCTCGGGGCATCATGCCGGCACGCGTTCGGCGATGTGAAAACCGGCCTCCTCAATCATTTCCAAGTCAGCAGGGCTTCCCTGCCCGGACGTTGTCAAATAGCCCTCCGAGAATATCGAGTTCGCCGGGTAAAGCGCAAGGGGTTGCAGGTGCCGGAGGCAGGCTTCACGCCCTCCAGCGGCCCGGATATCGCGGGTCGGATTCACGAAGCGGAACATGCACAGCGCTTTCAGGCACTGCACCGGCGTGAGCCGTTCACAATGCTCCATCGGCGTCCCCGGGCGCGGATCAAGAAAGTTGACGGGGATGGATTCGACCTCGAGTTCGTGCAGCTCCATGGCGAGTTGCACCCGGTCTTCGTCGGTTTCGCCCATGCCCATGATGCCTCCGCAGCAGGCTTCCATACCAGCAGCCTTCGCGTGTTTGATCGTGTTAACCCGGTCGTCATAGGTATGCGTATTGCAGATTTCCGGGTAAAATTCCCGGGAGGTTTCGAGGTTATGGTTGAAACGATCCACGCCGGCAGCTGCCAGTTCGGTCGCCTGCTCCGGGGTTAAAAGCCCGAGCGAGGTACAGATATGGATCGGCATTTCTTCCTTTATTTTCTTCACCGCCGTACAAATGGTCTCCAATTCGCGTGGAGAAGGCCCGCGGGTCGCGGTGACGATACAATACTTGACCGCCCCCAGCTCGTACGCATTCCGTGCGCCTTCAAGCATCTGCTCGGGTGACATCATCTGGTAACGGTCAACCCCGCTGTACGAACCGATGGCCTGGCTGCAGAATTTGCAATTTTCCCGGCAGAGTCCGCTCTTCGCGTTTTCAAGAATGTGGATGTTAACCCTGTGCCCCCAGAAACGTAGTCGCAATTTGAATGCCGCATGCAATACACCCAGCAATTCATCATCGGGAGCCTGTAAAACGGCCAGGGCTTCCTCCCGCGTCACCCGATCGCCGGACAGAACCTTGTCACTGAGCTTATTCCACTTCATTCCACTATCACAACCCGAATTAAATATGAGATTATACAACATAAGTGACCTTTACAAAGCAATGTTAATCTAGCAGACCTGTTGAGGTGAAGGATGTCGAAGCGTATCTGCGCGAGGAATTGGAACGGCTCAAAGCCGGTCATGCACTGCGCACACTGCAGGTCCGGGAATCGACCGGCGGACACATCACGGTTGACGGCCAGCCCTGGCGAAACTTTTCCAGCAACGACTACCTGGAGCTCAGCGGAAACCCCACCGTGCTTGAACGCGCACATGAATACCTGGAACGCTTCGGGGCCGGGGCGACCTCCTCCCGACTGGTCACGGGCAACCTCCCCTGTCACGAAGAACTGGAAGGCCGCCTGGCCGCGCACAAAGGGTACGAGCAGGCACTCCTCTTTGGCAGTGGCTTCCTCTGCAACCTCGGCATAATCAGTTCACTCGTCGGTCGCAACGACGAGGTCTTCGCGGACCGCCTGGTACACGCGAGTATCCTCGACGCGGTCCGCTTGAGCGGCGCACGCCTGCATCGGTTCCAACACAACGACGCCGACCATCTCGCCTTCCTGCTCGGCAAGCCTGCAAGCGGTCAACGCCTGGTGGTCACGGAGTCGCTCTTCAGCATGGATGGGGATGTCGCCCCCCTCGGGGATATCACCATGCTCGCCGAACGCGCAGGCGCATACTGCATGGTCGACGAAGCCCACGCGACGGGCACCCTGGGTCCGGGTGGCCAGGGGCTGATTGCCGAACTCGGCTTGCAGGGACGCGTACAACTCGCGGTAGGGACGCTGGGCAAGGCACTCGGAGGCTATGGCGGATTCGTCGCCTGTTCCGCAACCATGCGCGATTACCTGCTGAATCGTTCGCGGCCATTCATCTACTCAACCGGACTCCCCCCTGCGGCCGTCGGGGCCGCACTGGGCGCCCTCGATGAATTGGAAGCACATCCGGAATGGCCGGTTCAACTGCAGGGGCGGGCGGAACAGTTACGGGTGGGCCTGCAGGCGCACGGTGTGGACACCCTCGCCTCTTCCAGCCAGATCATCCCGGTGGTCGTCGGAGAAAATGAAACAGCCATCGCTTGGTCGGAGGCCATGCGCGAGGTGCAAATCCTGGCAGCTGCCATCCGTCCGCCCACCGTACCTGAGGGCAAGGCCCGCCTGCGTCTCTCGACCACGCGCGCCCACACCGAAGCGGATATCGAGCGACTGCTCGAATGCATCGCAAGCCTGCACGCAGGCGCCCTGGTTTAATGAAACCGATTCTCCTGATTGCCGGATGGGGCTTTGCGTCTCATACCCTTGAACCTTTGGGCACCTGTTTCAAGGAAACCGGCCCATGCTCCTATACCAACGCCAACGAACTCGGCTCGCCATCGGGCTTAATTGAACGGCTCAAGACCTTTGACCGTCCGCCGCTGGTGGTCGGCTGGTCACTCGGTGGAATGTATGCCATCGAAGCGGCACATCGGCAGCCCGGCCTGGTGGATTCCATGATCCTGCTCAGCACGTCGCTCCGTTTTCTCGAGGACGAGGATTACCTGTGGGGTCTTCCGCCCGCGAACCTGCGCGCGATGAGGCTCGGCCTGGGCAAGGATCCGGCCAACACGGTTCAGCGCTTTGCTGAGGAAGCCTGCGCCCCACAAACAACCGATCTCCTGCCGGAGGATTGCCTCCACCTCGATCCCGAAGGACTCGCACGCGGGCTTGACTACCTCGACAAAACAGATCTCCGCTTTACGGATTTCTCCGGCATGCCGCCGTCCTGCGTCTTCCACGGAAAGAAAGATCGGATCATGCCGGTAAATGCCGGGCGCATGGTTTCGGAAAAATTGAACAGCCTGATGCTGTTGCGCTATGACGGGCCGGGTCACCTGCTGCCCCTGGAGATTCCCGAATATATCGTTCCGGTCGCCACGTACTATCTCGAGAAAGCGAAAACCGCTGCACATGGCTGACAGCACAAAACGTCAGACCATCGAACGCCGATTCAGCGCCGCCGCTTCGACCTACGACCACTACGCTCGTGTACAACGCTCCGTAGCGGAGGAAAGCGCCCGGCTCCTACGGATCCATGCCCCTCCCCCGGCCTGCATCCTCGATATCGGCTGCGGTACCGGCGCGGTCATCCAGGCCCTTGGTTCGGATTATGCGCTCACCGGCCTGGACATCTCCCAGGCCATGATCACCGAGGCTTGCCTGAAGAATCCAGGTGACATCGATTGGATCCACTCGGACATCCTTGAATATACCTGTGACACCCCATACGACATACTCGTTAGCGCCAGCACCCTCCATTGGCTGCGCCCCCTTGACGATCTCTTTGCACACCTGCAAGGACTGCTGGTGCCAGGGGGATTAGCGGTCTTCGCACTGATGCTGGATGGGAGCCTGTCCGAATTGCACGCCCTGCGAGCGGCCTATAGTCCCGGGAAGCAAAAGGGGCCGCTGCCGGGTGCGGATGAGGTTGCTGATGCCATGAACCGGTCCGGTTTCTCCGTCGCGTCCACCCATTTTCAGTCCTTCAAGAGCCATTACCCCGAGGCTGCAACCTTGATCCGTCACCTGCACAACAGTGGGGTGACCGCACGGACGACATCCAAGGCCTTGACACGCGGCGAACTGAACGAATTGACTCAAGCCTATGATACGCTGGTGCGGGATGCAAAAGGCGTTTACGCAACCTGGCAAGTTGGCTACTTCATAGGTCGGAATAGCACCCGGCCCTGAAGCCGGGAAACGGACAGCCGGTTCAACTGCTTACCTTGACGAAATCGGAGATCTTGTTCTCGATTTCCTGCCATTCCAGGTCGGGAACAGAACCTTCGACGATGCCCGCACCGGAATACACCGAAACCGTGTCGCCCTGTACCAGTCCGGAACGGATGGCCACTGCGAATTCGGCTTCTTCCGAGCTGACCCAGCCGATCGGTGCGGCATACCAACCGCGACAGAAGGGCTCAAGTGCGGGTATCTCCGCCAACGCATTCTCGCGCGGATAGCCCCCGACAGCGGGCGTAGGATGCAGCTGGCGGAGTAGATCGGCATCGGTCGCGGAGGCGGAAAGGCGCCCGGTGACCCGGGAACAAAGATGCTGCTTGCGCTCCAACTGCAGGAGTCCTGCTTCGTCCTCGACATGAAGCTCGTCACAGAGCACGTGCAGCTTCTGCCGGATGCTCTTCCGGACGATGTCGTGTTCGTGCTGCTCCTTTGGGCTCCCGAGCAGGTCTTCAGCAAGTGCCTGGTCCTCCACCGCATCCTCACTCCGCGAACGGGTACCGGCCACCGCCTCACTGAGCACCGTGCGACCAACGCGCTTAAACAAGCGTTCCGGGGTGGTCCCCATGAAGGCCGCGTGGCTGTCGGGTTGAAAATGGAAGTGATAACAATTGCTGGTCACCGGGTGCAGCTTGGCCAGTATCCTCGCACTGGTCACCGGCTCGGCAAAGCGATAGTCGGCGCGCCGGGCGAGCACAATTTTTTCCAGCACCTTGTTCTTTATGAGATCCAGCGCGGACAGGACATTTCCCGACCAGCCCATTTTATCAGGGTAATCCTTGCGGTCAACGATCGCGGGCAAGCGGCGATCGGCATCGGGCTCAGGGAAGCGCATGTCGGCCAGGCGGGCCTGGATCTTTACCCTGTCCAGCGGGTGATCGTGACGGAACAGGAGATTGCACCGCAACTCGGTCCGCCCCGGCTGGCTCACCAACTCGAAGCGGGGCAGGATAAACCGTGAAGGTCCAAAACCGTACCAGCGGTCGTCATCGAAGGACGAAGGCTGAAAGGCAAAGCCACCAAAGTACCGGGCCCCGGGCGCCTGTTCGAGAAAGCGGCGACAGCGGGCGAGGATATGGTCATAGCCATCCCCTTCTCCCCCTGACACCACATCGGCCTTGCCGATGCCCGCAACGCATATGCCGTCGTCACGCCCGTGCCAGAGCACCTGGGTTTCTGCGGTCTGCACGGCCATCCAGTCGTAGGGATTGATCGGCTCGATGGGGACCGTGATGCGCGTGAACAGGTAGGTGGTCAGGTCGCTGCGATGCCGCCATTGCTCAAAGGCCTCATCCATTTGCACCGCGAGCGCGGAGCGGGCCCGCGCAACCGAAAGGCCGTGGTCGGCGGTGTCCATCTCACCGGTCTCCCACGTAAATGGTGGCCAGGCCAAGGGTCTGGGGATGTACTTGAACATTCGAGAAACCGGCGGCCTCCATCACTGCAGCAAAGGCGCGCCCACTGGGAAAGGTTTCCACGGTTTGGTTGAGATATTTATAGGCCTTGGCATCACCCGACACGAGCCCGCCGACAAGGGGAAGCACGTGACGAAAATAGAACAGGTACACCCCGCGAAGCAGCGCATTGGCTGGGATGGAGCATTCGAGAACCAGGGCACGTCCGCCCGGCCTCAACACCCGGTGCATCTCGGTCAACCCCTTGTTCACATCGCTCACATTCCGGATACCGAAGCTGATGGTTGCCACGTCAAAAGACTGGTCATCGGCTGGAATATCCATGGTATTACCGAGCTTGAGGTGGATTTTCTCACTCCATGCGGAGGCCTTCACCTTCTCGGCGCCCCTGGCCAACATGCCTTCGGACAGGTCCATACCGACCGCTCGCTTGATGCGATTCGTCGACTTCATCAGGAACAGGATCTGGTCCGCGGTGCCGGTCGCAAGGTCCAGGAGCTCCAGGTTTTCGCCTTCGGGGAGATATCGGGCCATGTTCTTCCGCCAGGCCACGTCCCGGCGCAGCGAAAGCGAACGATTCAGTACGTCGTAATGCGGGGCGATGCGGTCAAACATCTTCCAGATTTCATGCCGCGAAGGCGATGCTTCCTGGTTCAAAGCACTTGACATGGATGGTTCCTGATCTTCGTATGCCATGGCGGAAAGCCTAACCCCAGCCGGTCCGGATGCAACGCTATGATGGATGAAAAACTAACCCAACTGCTCGGGGCGGTGGAGGAGCAGCAACTCGAAGTCCCCGGACAACTCGTGGTGGTCGATGCAGCGAGGCAACGCCTCAGTGCCTACCTTTTGCTGGAGCTGGCATCCCAGTACCCCGTATCGACGAGCCGACACGGCCTCGGGGAAGCCGCGGATTCATTCCAGACGCCACGCGGGCTGCATACGATTGCCGATCGAATCGGGAAAGACGTGGCGGCCGGGACACCATTTGAATCACGCAAGCCGGCCGCCATCCTGCTGGAGGACTGGTCGAATGACGGGGATGCCGACGCCATCCTGACCCGCATCCTGCGGTTGCGCGGCTTGACCACCGGCTTGAACTGCGGGCCGGGCCTCGATTCGTATGAGCGCATGATCTATATTCATGGCACCAATCAGGAACACTTGCTCGGCCACCCGGCCTCGCATGGCTGTATTCGAATGGCGAACCATGACGTGGTTGAGCTCTTCGACTGGCTGGGAGAGCACCCCGCACTTTGCTGGATAGGCTGAGCCCGGTCGTCCACGATCTCTGCGGGAGGAAGCCGTCGGCCGGGATGGGTGGAGGTGGCCCCTAATACGATTCATAAAGATCGTGCAAGCCGGCCGCGGACAAGGCCTGCTTCATCACCATAAAATCGTCGACCAACCCCGCGAAGAACATGTCCTGGAAGCTCCCGCGCCCGATATACATTTTCTCGCGCGTGATGGCATCGATCACCTGCCCGGCTTTCTCCACCAATGGTTTTCCATCCCGGTACACGGTGGCACGGCCCGCCTCGTCCATCGTGACCGCCAAGTGATACCACCGCCCCGTTTCATAGGTGCTGGCACTCCGGGTGAATTTCCGCACGCTCTTGTGGTTGTGCACAAGCATCAAGCCTTTCGCGGCGACGCTCAGTTCGATCGCCTCCCGGTCTTCTCCATTGCCGAACGACCATATTTTCTGGGGCTTTTCCAACTGTTCAAATTGTACCCAGCAGCTCACGGTGAACGGGGTGCCGAGTGCGAAGGGTTGCAACTCCACGTATGATTGCGTTTCCTTCGGCATGTAGCATGCACCGCCTTTGCGGCCCTCCGGTTCAAATCGTGCGTATACATTTCGCGCCGGTTTCGTGGGGTGTGCGCGGTTGGAAAATTGATCGGCATTCACCGCGTCAAAGGTGAAATGCGCCAATACGAGGCCTTCCGGAAAGGCCGATGGAATGGCAGCCCCGCTTACATCACCGGACCATTGACGGCCTGGACGCAAGCGGATCATCTCCGCCTTCACGGCATCAAAAAAATCCGCTTCCTTCGTATCCGCATACTCCTCCAGCAGCAGATCCAGCTTTTTCACGTACGCATCCTGGCTGCCAACGAGTCGCTCTTTTTCAAATTGATACACCCGGTTCAGCGCGGTGATGACCCGCGCCTGGATCACCGCCAAGTCCGGGGGCTGTTGCTGAAAATGATGCTTCTGGAGGGTCTGCTCCAGTTGGAAGCGTGCAAGCTCTTTTTGCACGATGGCCCGTGCGCCCGCCTGGAGACCGTTAGCTCGGTAGTGCTCCCCCAACTTGGACAGGTAAGCCCCGTACTGCTTGAGGATTTCTCCTACCCGAGCCCTGTATTGATTCTGCAAACCCTGGATCCGCAATTGGTAGGCCCGCTTCGCGGATTCCAGTTCTGGCGGCGCTTGCCCGTAGCCGGGACAAGCCAGAAGCACCCCAACCATGAGGAGCCGCATCATCAAGGCCACTCAGGCTCCACTTTTCTGTAAACCTTTAAAACGCCATATTTCGGAAGGCGTGCTCGCCTCATCGAAGATTTTCCGCATGCGATCGAGGACTTCGGGATGGTCCTTGGCGAGGTCCCTGGTTTCGCCCAGGTCCTTCTCCAGGTTGTAGAGCAGCACGGGGCTATGGCCTGATTTATGCAGGTTCCGCTGAATCGCTTTCCACTTTCCCATGCGTACCGCGCGCTTTCCACCTTGCTCGTAAAACTCCCAGTAAAGATACGCGTGTTGCCCCTGGGTCCCCTGCCCGGTCAATGCGGGAAGAAAGCTGATCCCATCAATCCCCCCGGGAGCCTGTACCCCGGCTACGGCACAGGCCGTGGGTAGGAAATCCCAGAAAGCCGAGATGTGGTCAGATGTGCTGCCGGGCTTGATCCGGCCCGGCCAGCGCGCAATCAGGGGGACGCGAATGCCCCCCTCGGTGAGCGAGCGTTTCAACCCGCTAAGCGGACCATTGCTGTCAAAGACCTCCGGTTTGTGCCCGCCTTCTTTATGCGGACCATTGTCCGAGGTAAACAAAACCAGGGTGTTTTCATCGATGCCAAGGTCTTTCAACAAGCTCATCAATCGGCCGACATCCTCGTCCAGCTTGACCATCATGCCCGCGAAGGCCGCCACGGGATTCTTCACCTGCGGCCCGGAGTATTTACCGATGGTGTTTTCATAATCGGAAAATTTCTTGCGAAAAGGGGCGACATATTTTTCCGGAACATGCATCGCCGCATGCGGGATCGTGACCGGCAGATAACAGAAAAACGGCTTGTCCTTATTCGCCCGGATCCAGTTGAGTCCCTGCTCCATGATCAGGTCATGGGAATAGGTCTTCCCGTCGAGCTCAACCCGCTTCAAGTTGTCGAACAACCACCTGGGATAGTAGGTATGGGCGTTACGCTGGCAGTTGTAGCCGTAAAACCTGTCAAAACCCTGGTGGACCGGGTCCCCTTCGGAACCCGGTGAGCCCAGGCCCCATTTCCCGAATGCCCCGGTCGTGTACCCGGCCTTTTTGAGGATTTCCGCCACGGTGAGGGTCGCATCCGGTATCGGGTGCTGGCCGACCGGCCTGACTTCCTTGTTTCCGCGGACGAAACAATGTCCGGTGTGGTATCCCGTCATCAAGGAGCAACGCGAGGGGGCGCAAACCGTGCTCCCGGAATAATGCTGGGAGAACTTCATGCCCTCCGTGGCGAGCTTGTCGATATTCGGGGTCTCAAACAGTTTTTGTCCATAGCAGGAGAAGTCACCGAAGCCGGCATCGTCACACATAATATAGATGATGTTCGGCTTTTCACCCCATGCGACGGCAGCGAGCAGGCAGGTCAGGATCAGTTTGTTCATTGCTTATCTCTCCTTGTTCTCGGGCGCATTGACCCTGGCCGGGTCGTTGATGGTGGGCTCATCCCCACCCTCCAGCAGGCGATTCACGCATTCAACGCCCTGCATCAGCGAATGGTCCATGTTGGCGACCTCGTATTTCCAGCCACCGAAACGGCCTCGACTGAAAATCTGGTACTCTTCGAGTCCGGGAAGCAACTCGGCCAGGATTTCATCGCGATCGATGGTGGGGATCGGGTAGCCGTACTCGGTTTCCATCATGTAACAGTGCGTGGTCGCGGGATCGGCATCGATAATCCCGGTTTTCCGGAGGTCCTCGATCGTCCGGGCGCCCAGGTCGCCCTCCAGCACCTCGCCGTCGCCGGGCGTGGATATCTCGCAGAGCAGGGAGCACTGGTTTTCCGGGTCCGGTACGTGGGCGGGCGAAAACTGCGAGAAGGGCGTTACGCGATAGAACACCGCCTCCTCTTCCGGGATGTACATCCAGGTCTTGTCATCGAGCTGCTTCGGCAACGGCATGGAAGGTGCGATACCAGCAACCTGCACGTGCGTATACTTCAAGCGCCCCGCCAAGGCCTCCAGGTGCGACAGGCCCGTCATCGGCGCGAGTACCTTCAGCGGAATGGTGGAGATCAGGTGGTCATACGGTTCCACCGATCCGTCATCGAGGGTGATGGTTTTCGCCTGCACATCGAGCCCGGTAACCGGGCACCGCAGACGCACTTTTTCCTGCGGAAGGCTTTCACCCAACTTCTTCCAGATGGCCCCGGTGCCGCCTTCTTTCGGGAATTGAAAAGTGGAATTCGGACCCCAGCCCACGTCATCCTGTTCCGTGCAGATATTGCGGACAACCCGTTCCATGTCGACCGTGGGCACCCGGTCACCAATCCACTGGTAGCCCATGTCACACGGGTCCGTACACCAGACTTTCCGGTTGTAGGGCAGCATGAAATGATCGGCGATTCCCTGGCCAAATATGCCCAGGATCCATTCCTCGAAATTTTCCGGTGGCACGGACGCGCCCTGGTGCTGGATCTCCAGTAACCCTTTCACGCAATCCCACAAAGCATCACCGGGAAGGTGGCGAATGTTATTCTGGAAAGGATACGGGATGAAGCGCCCGTATTGCCGGACCCAGGAAGCCCGTTGATGATGGTAAAAGCCGTCGGGAAGCAGCTGGTCCATCAACTCGTCGACATAGCGGTAATGCGAATGGGCGACGTGGACGGCAAAATCCCAGGTGAAACCCTTTTCATCGACAAAGGACGTGGCGAGGCCCCCGAAATACGGGGCGCGGTCGACCACGAGAAAATCCTCGTGACCCAGCTCCCGGAGCCGATGAGCCGCACCCAGGCCGGTCGGCCCAGCACCTATGATGACAATACGCATGCAGAAAAGCTACCAACCCGCTAAGGGCTTGGCAATAGAAGAGATCCAGGGGAAATTTTGGCAGATTATCCGGTGCAGGAACGCACCTGGATTATTCGGAGCGGCCGAATAAAATACAAATCGGACGGGGCACGGGATAAATTCGCCTCGTCGGGTAGGACAGCTTTCCGCTCACCTGGTCGATGGCGAAAACCGTGACGGTATTCGAGTCTTTTCCTGCCGCCAGCAGCCAGCGACCGCTTGGATCCAGGTTGAAATTGCGGGGCCATGCGCCGCGGATGGGTTCGACCTCCAGCACGTCGAGACGCCCGGTTTTCAGGTTCGCCTTGTACGCGGTTATGGAATCGTTCCCCCGGTTTGCGGAGTACACAAAGGATCCGGATGGGTGCACACAAATCTCCGAGGCCGAGTTGAAGGTTTCCTGGGCCTTGACCTCCTCGGACAAGGATGGGGTCGTGCTGAGTTGTTTCATGCCACCGGCACCATCGTAGCGGAAACTGGTCACGGAAAGGGCCAGTTCATTGAGCACGTAGGCGTAATTCCCATGAAATTTCATGTGCCGGGGGCCGCCACCGGGCGGAACCGCGGCGCGACCGTGCGCTTCCAGGGCCCGGCCGTCCTTGGTAACCTGGTAAATAATCACGGCGTCCAACCCCAGGTCCGGCACGAAGGCAAAGGCCGCCTTCGAGTCAAAGCCCACATAGTGGGCATGCGATGCGTCCTGCCGGCGGCCCACGACCCGCGCGGCACCTTCGTGCTTGATCAATTGCGACCGGGCCCCGATGCGGCCATCCGGTCCGAGGGGAAATACCGCGGTGGAACCCCCACCGTACTGGGCCGTGACCACCATCCTGCCCTGAGGGTGAACCGCGAGGTGCGCGGCACCGCCGTCCCCAATGGGTTGGTGGCTGAACAACTCCAGTTTTCCCCCGGGTTGAACCGCAAAGGCCGCCACCGAGGCCTCGTTCCCGATCTTGCATGCGGCATAGAGCTTTTTGCCATCCGGGTGGATGGCCAGAAAACCCGGGGAACCGACTTCAACCGCCAGGGTCACGGGGGACAAGGTGCCCTTGTCCGCATCAAAGGTCCCATGGTAGATGCCCTTGCTCCCGTGCTCCCCCCGCGAGGTGCTGGTACCAAACCAGACATCCAGGGGTGCCGCGTAAAGGGTGAATGAACAACAGAACACCGCGAGCGTTAATCGTGTAGATTTCATCGTGTATTTCTGGGGTATATCACCCAGCGAAGCAATCCAATTCACCCGCGGGTGGATCCGGATGTCGGACAAGGCCCCGGGAGGCAGGGACGGCCGCAAGCCTGGCTATTTACCGGGCGGTGCAGGGGTCCCCTCGCGGTCGGGATCGACGGTATTGATCGGCCGGACCCAGATGTTGCGGTAGCGCACGGGGTTGCCGTGGTCCTGCAACGACAAGCCGCCTTGCTGCGCGCTGGTCTTTATCTCGCGGGCCCAGTGGACGATGATACCGTTGTGCATGACCGAAATCCGGGCGGGAGCGGTGACCGCCCCTTTCGCATCTTTCTTCTGGCGTTCAATGATGATGTCATAGGTCTGCCAGACACCGGGTTTGCGACAGGCGTTTACCATGGGGGGGTAGTTGTTGTAGAGGCCGGCAGCCTGGCCATCCGGGTAGGTGTCGTTCTCGTACGAATCCAGCACCTGCACCTCGGGAAAGCCCCCGATGAAAACGCCGCTGTTGCCACGGCCTTGTCCATTGCCTTTAACCTCGTGCGGGGTGCGCCATTCGATATGCCATTGGCAGTCCCCCTCGATCTGCTCCTTGCTGCGCAGGGTTCCCCCACCCTTTGCAACCTCCATGTAACCGTCGGCCAATTTCCAGCGTACGCTTTCATCGCCCTGCTTATTCCGGCTGCCGGCCCAATGGTCAAAGTGACTTCCATCGAAGAGGACCAGGGCGTCGGAGGGGGCCTTTCCCGGGGCCTCCGCCGAAGTATAACCGGGAGGCGTGACCACCCGTGGACGTGGACGGTTAAGATCGCCCTTGAAATACGAAGAATCGGGAGCAAGCGGGCGTTTCTTTTCCGCTGCGGTGGATAGACAACACAGCGCGACGACGAGCACCGTACTGTGCATTAGGGGCCTAGGTATCATGATGTCCTCCTTTTGATCTGGGTTAAAACCGGGGGCTCCGGAGACGCGTGCCCATATTGCCGGAGAACGTTAGCCTTTCGGGATTTCATTCAGGGTATAGAAAGC
>JAYGFS010000276.1:0-6857 GCA_046581765.1 Verrucomicrobiota bacterium | reverse complement strand
TGCGGTACCGAAGTCTTTACGGGTCAGCGTCGCCCCCATGCCAAGCATCAGCACAAAAATCATGAGCGGAAGACCAATTTTTTCGAAGGAGGACAACATGGTTAAAGCGTGTCGCTAACCTTTTCGCTGCGCAAGGGAATTTTAGGGGATTGTCGGCAGGGAAAAGCGAAAAAAGGGGATTAACAGGGGAAGAGGGGATCCTGTTGTACCTTTAACAGGATGATTGAGGGCATCATCGGTGGCCCTTTAGGGCCATTTATTTTCGTCCTACCGCTTTTTGATAAACGTGAGATATTCGGCCGCAAACCGACGACCGTGTTCTTTCTGGGTGGCGGTATTGAAGTGGACACTGTCGACATACCCGGCAAAGGAACGGCCATCGACACAAGCTGTCTGGGGGCGAAGTTTCGGCACGTCCAGGAGTATGGCGTTGAGCTTGGCGCGCAATTCCGGGCTCTTCCTTTCACCGATAGTACAGGCGATGAAGGGGAGATCGGGCACACCGGTGTCCGCCCGGAGATCGTCGATGAGCTGGGCGAGTCGTTCCCGGTAGGCCTGGATCTTCTCTACGGTGGTGCTATCGGATTCGCCCTGTAGCCAGAGGGCGCCCGCGATGCGCGTCTTTCCCTTGGGACCCTGTTCCAGCGCGAGTTTGGCCCGGCGAATGGTTTCGTTGTAGTTCCTCCGGCCTTTTCGCCACTGGGTGATGTTGGAGCCGCCTACCGCGCAGGGGATCAGGGCAATGCGCGTCTTCGGTTGCACCGCGGCGAGCGTCTCGGCGAAAGCCAGGCCCGGCCCCACGCCGGCGTTGTCGGCCCCGCTGAAATCCGTCGGACTGCCGACGAGGTGGAGGGGGTGCCGCGCGAGGAACCAGTCGTCGGTGCCCTTGTGCATCATGATAATTTGAGGGTTGCGGAGCGGTTCCTCCGGCATGACGCCGCGTCCTTTCATGTTGGATTGCCCCATGAGCAGGAAGATGTCCACGCGGTCCATTTCCTTGGGCAGCTCGATGATATCCGCAGCGTCAAGCGGAGGCTTGGTGAGGTCCGACGGTGCCGGTTTCGGCTGCTTCTGCGCCATCGCCCATGGTGAGAGGAGGAGGCCGATTAGTACGAGGATGATGTGCTTCATTTGGATGGCTCTTTATCCAGCTCTTCCACGACCTCAGGCGGGAAGGATCTTTTCCACGATCCCTGCTGCCACCCGTCGTGGCCGCCGATCAGCACGTCGTTGTCATAGGCGATCAGAGCGGCCTTCATGCGCTCGAAACGTTCGGGGTTGGCTTCACGTAGGTCTTTGGATTCTGCACGGTCTTCAACCAGGTTGTAGAGCGTCCAGGTGCTGCGTTTGGAGTCGCACAAGAGCTTCCAGTCACCGTCGCGGATGGCGACGCGGTAGGTCTCCTTGCGGTTGCGCCAATAGAGCGGACGTATACGCTTGAGCGGCTTTTTCTGGAATACCGGCATGATAGAGACTCCGTCAATCACGCGATCGCTGGGAACCGGAATCCCGGCAATTTCCAGCAGCGTCGGGAAGATGTCGTGTCCGATAATCGGCTCGGCAGAGACCGTCCCCACCGGTAACCCGGCGGCCTTGAAGCCCGCTGGCCACTTGATGATCCCGGGGACGCGAATGCCACCTTCATGCGTGTGAGACTTGCGTCCTCGAAAACCGCCCGTGGAACCATGGCCTTGCCCGTCATCTCCCGCCGGTCCGTTGTCGCTGGTGTACCAGACCAGCGTATGGTCGGTGAGCTCGGCAGAATCAAGGCATTGTACGACGGCGCCAACCGCCTCGTCAATCTGCGTGATATTGCCGAGATAGGCCTGCAACCTTTTGTCCGCGTCGGGATAGCGTTCCATGAAACGCGGATCGCTGGCAATTGGTCCGTGCGGCTCGTGAAGCCAAACGGTTATAAAAAAAGGTTTGTCCGCCGTGCGATGCTCATTGATCCAGGTCTCGACTTCCTGCGCAACCAGCTGGGCGGAGAAACCTTTCAACGGCCCAACCGGCTTTCCGTTGCGAAAGAAGTTTTGCGGGTCGCGATGCGAAGGTCGGGCCACGTTGCCGGTGGCAAACCAATAGTCGTAACCGTAGGTGTTCATGGATGGCTGTTTGTCGTTGCCAAACTCGTATGGCGGTCGTCCGCGGCCGCCGTTGTCGTAGTGACTCAGGTGCCATTTCCCGAAATGGGCGGTTTGGTAGCCGTTCTTGCGCAAAAGTTGCGGCAGCGTGATCTCCGAGGCGGGCAGGTGCAACTCACGGCCGGTGTTCAGCCAGTGATAGACTCCGTTACGATACGGGGTGCGTCCGGTCAGGATGGCCGCCCGCGACGGCGAGCAGACGCCGGAAGACGAGTAGCAATCGGTAAATTTCATCCCGTCTGCCGCCAGCCGATCAATATATGGCGTCTTCAATTCGCCGCGACCGTATGCATGCAAATCGCCCCATCCCTGGTCGTCGGTTAGTATTTGAATAAAGTTTGTAGGCTTGGCGGCGTTGAGTTGACATGCGCCGAGAATGAGTAGGAGGGGAGTCAGCCTCTTCATTGCGAAATGCCCTTAATCTCAATATTCCTGAACTGCACTTTTGAACCGTGCCCCAGGAACCCGATATGCCCGGTAAGCGGGCGTTTGAATCGTGCCAGATCCGCATCCTCGAGAATGACTTCCCCGTTCAGGGTGATCTTGATGTGATGCTTATTGGCCAGGACCTCCTGCGTGTTCCACTCGCCCACGGGTTTCAGGAAGCCGCGTTTGGCCGCGACCAATTTGTAGAGCGACCCGTGATACTGGGAGTTCTTCAAATTCTTGTACCGCTCGGCGGTATTATCCAGGATCTGGCTTTCGTATCCCTTGCCGTGCGGCTTGCCTTCCAGCGGACAACGCAAGGCCAGGCCATTGTTCGCACCGGGGGTCAGTTTGAATTCGAAGCGCAAGAGGAAGTTGCCGTATTCCTTCTCTGTAAAGATGTTGCCGCCCTTGTCCTTGCCGGGCAAGCAACTGAGTATGCCGTCTTTGGCTTCATATCCTGTAACGCTTCCAACCCAACCGGTCATGGTTTTCCCGTCGAATAACGAGACAAAGTCGCGGTCCTTTTGTGACTCGTCCGCATGGGTAGTCACGCCGAAAACGGCGAGGGTGAGCAGGGTGAGGAATGGGGTGTTTGCATGCATCGTTACGCTCCTAATACTTTCCAGCCTTTTCGATAAATGCGTTGGATGTGTTTGTTTGCGGCTGCGTTATTGGTGATTTGTGCGTTCCGGCTGTCCCACTCCAGTTCTTCGGGCGCATGCTGCATCGCGATGTTTCCGAGCAGAATGAACTCGGTCATCGATGCGGCAAAATCAATGGGCGACATCAGGTGGCTTTGGTCACCGCTTATCGCCGCGTCAATAAACGATCCGTGATGCTTCAGGGGGTCGAATTTTTCCGGGCGGATTCCCTTGAACCCGTCCGCAGGCAAAAGCACCGGCGGAGACCCGTGACGCATCAGGAGCACGCCTTCACTTCCCTTGAGCAAGCACCCGAAACGGTACCTGATGCCTTCGGGGATAAGGCTCGTCAGCTCTTTAGGTGCACGTTTTTTCCCGCTCACCCAGTGAACCCTTAGGTCGCCATCCGTATATGCTGTACCGGGAAACAGGTACTCGACGTGTTCATTTTGGGTCCAGTTGTGGGGGTTGGGGACGCCGGTTTCGGACCGTACGCGTAGAGGCGCGATGAGCGCCAGCCCGCGAGCCAGCGGGTTAAAAATATGGCAACCCATATCGCCCAGCGTTCCCGTGCCCAGGTCCTGCCGCCGGCGCCAGGCCTTGGGGTGATAGTATTTATTGATGTACGGACGTTTGTCAGCCACCCCGAGCCAGCCGTCCCAATCCAGCCCTTTGGGAATCGGATCCTGCTGATCGGGGCGTGGCTTGGTATCGCCCCAACCCTTGCCGCAGAACGCCCATGCTTCGCTGACCTTGCCGATCAGCCCGCGCTGTACCAGCTCGGCCGCCATGCGGTCGTAGAAACCCGATGCGCCCTGGGTGCCCATTTGAACCACGACCCCGTTACGACGCGCGGCTTCCTGCATGGCCCGGCATTCGCCGATGGTTTGTGCCAGCGGTTTCTGCACGTAGACATGCTTCTTGAGGTTCATCGCACTCAGGGCGATGATCCCATGCATGTGATCGGGTGTAGAGACGCTGACGATGTCGATGCCCTCGCCCAGGGTCTGGAACATCTTTCGCCAGTCGGTGAAGGTCTTCACCTCGTCAAACTTCGCGGTCACCTTGGTGAACGCAGCTGCATCGACATCGGCGGCCGCGACCATACGGATCTTTTCATGGTGGGTCATGGATCCGATATCAAATCCGCCCCGGCCGTTGGCGCCAACCGCCGCATACTGGAGTTTTTGCATCGGACTTCCCGCGGCCCAGGAGAGACGACTGACAAAGGGGGCGACGGTCGTGATCATACCGGCTTTTAAGGCATCGCGGCGGGTGAGGGGTGGAGAGTGGTTCATCGCTACTTCTTTCCCAGGTCGTGATTGCCGACTTCCGTCAGCTTTGCCGCCAGCTTTTCTTTTAATTCGGCGAGTACTCCTGCGTATTCGGGATGACTGATGAGGTTACGGTACTGCTTCGGATCTTTTTCCATGTTGTAGAGTTCCCCGGACTTTCCATAGCTAAGCAGCGCCCATTTTTCCGTGCGCAGCAGTCTGCCTTTGCCACTGGAGAGCACCGCATCGCGGACCTTGGCGGCAGGATCGTCGAGCATGCCCGATATGTCCTTGCCCTGAATATTGCCGGGTATTTTCAAGCCGCACAAGTTGGAGACCGTGGGGTAAAGATCGATCAATTCCGACAAGGAATGACAAACAGCGGGCTTTTTGCCCGGCACGCAAATAATCAGAGGCACTTTGGCGGACTCTTCGTGTATGCTGACCTTTTGCCACATGTCGTGTTCACCCAGGTGGTAACCGTGGTCGCTGGTGAAGATGACGATGGTGTTGTCGCGCTGGCCAGTTGCCTCTAGCGCGGTGAGAATCTTGCCGACCAATGTATCGACGAAGCTGACCGATGCGTAGTAGGCGCGGAGCACGCCTTTCTGTTGGTTCAAGTCCATTTTGTAATTGGCGGTCGTTCGCCGATTAGCCGGATTCTGCGGGATATCGTTCTGATCCCCCGGGATCTTGGGCGGCAGAACAATTTTGCCGACCGGGTAAGGTGCAAAATATTTTTTTGGAGCCACCAAAGGAACGTGCGGTCGTACGAATCCCACTGCCAAAAAGAAGGGCTTTTCCATATCCTTGTATTTGTGGAGGAGCTCGACGGCTTTCTGTGCCGTTTTGCCGTCCGAGTGGACCAGATCATCTCCGTCGGCCTCGACGACATTGAAGCTTTGGCTGCTACCAGTGCCTTTCTTCAAGCCACCTGGATTATTCGACAACATCTCGGCTAGTCCGGGTGCCTTCGTTTCAGGACCCTTGCTGTTGTAGGCCTCATTCCATGATTCCGGATCATCGGCCCCGTCACTGCCCTTGGTGATGTCGGGAGGAACGCCCATATGAAAGACTTTCGAGACACGGGCACTGTGATAGCCATTCTTTTTGAAGTGCTGGGCCCAGCTGTCTTTGTCTTCGCCGACTTCCTTGCGCCCGCTGGTATAACCGTTCGCCTTGCTTGCATAGGGGTAATATCCGAACATGAGGGATGCCCGCGAAGGCCCGCAGATAGTGGCTTGGCAATAGGCCCGCGAGAACCGGGTGCCCTCGCTGGCCAAACGGTCGATATTCGGTGTCTTGCAGACTTTGTTCCCGTAACAACCAAGGGCTGTCGCGGTGAGGTCGTCCGAAATAATGAAGAGAACGTTCAGCTTGTCCCGGGCGCTCAGCGAGCAAGCGGACGAGAGGACAAGGAAAGCGAGGATTCGGAAAGTCATTGGCTTAGGCTCCCATGATTTTCCAGCCGGCCCGGTAAGTCCGGTGGACACGTTCATTGGCTGCTTCGTTATTGGTGACCCGTGCCTTCTTGGCATCCCATTCGAGCCAATCGGGCGTGTGCTGCATGGCGACGTTGCCCAGCAGGATGGATTCGGTCATGGGAGCGGCAAAGTCGACCGGGGAAAGCAAGCGCGACCGGTCACCACCGAGAATGGCGTCAATGAAGGCATTATGGTGTCCGAAGGCATCCAGCTTGGGAGGCTCTATACCGGCGAACTTTTTCTCAGGAAGTAGCATGGGGGAACTCCCGTGTCTCAACAAGAGGACGCCATTCTCACCCTTCAACAAGCAACCGAACCGGTATTTGACGCCCTCAGGGATCAATGCGGTCAATTCCTCGGGAGCGCGCTGACTGCCGCTGCTCCAGAAAACCTTGAGATCGCCAGCGGTGAAGGGAGTGCCGGGGAACTCATATTCGACTCGCTCGTTGGTCGTCCAGTTGCGCTCATTGGGAACGGCGGTTTGGGAACGGACTCTCTTGGGGACGGCGAGCGCCAGTCCCCGGCACATGGCGTTAAAGATATGACAACCCATGTCGCCCAGGGTGCCTGTTCCGAAGCCCTGTCTCTTTCGCCAGTTCTTGGGGTGGTAATATTTCTCGATGTAGGGACGCTTCTCCCCTACCCCGAGCCATCCATCCCAGTCGAGTCCTTCGGGGACGGGATCCTCGCGATCCGGCAGCGGATTCTTGTCGCCCCAGCTTTTGCCGGAGAAGACCCAAGCTTCCGTTACTTTACCAATCAATTTGCGGCGGATCAGGTCAACTCCGTTCCGGTCGTTAAAGCTCGATGCTCCTTGCGTCCCCATCTGGACAATGACCTTGTTCCGGCGGGCAGTTTCCTGCATGGCCCGGCATTCCCCGATGG
>JAYGFS010000244.1:0-1582 GCA_046581765.1 Verrucomicrobiota bacterium | reverse complement strand
GTACCAGGTCTCATACATTTCCCGCCCGTAAATCCCCTTGATGGTGATCATGTTGAAAATGATCGTATTCCAGTCAACCGCAAGATCCTTGGCGGGAATCCCCAGCAGGGCAATTTTTCCACCGTGGGCCATGTTGTCAATCATATCGTTGAGGGCAAGGCCGCTCCCGGACATTTCCAGGCCGACATCGAAGCCTTCCTGCATACCCAACTCCTTCTGTACCTCTTGCAGGGTCTCCCCGGATACATCCATGACACGGTTGGCACCCATCTTCTCGGCAAGAGCCAGGCGATAGGGATTCATATCCGTGGCAACCACGTTGCGGGCTCCAGCATGCCGGGCGATGGCGACGGCCATGCAACCGATGGGCCCGCAACCGGTAATCAACACATCCTCGCCGAGCACGGGAAAGGTCAGTGCCGTGTGCGTTGCGTTCCCCAGGGGATCGAAGGTCGAAAGAACTTCGAGCGGGATTTTCGGGTCGCAGTGCCAGGCGTTGGTCTGCGGGATACAGATATATTCGGCGAAGGCGCCGTCGCGATTCACACCGACCCCACAGGTGTGAGCGCAAAGGTGTCTTCGCCCTGCCATGCAGTTGCGACAATGTCCGCAGACGATATGACCCTCCCCGGAGACGATGTCGCCCACTTTAAAATCGTGGACAATGTCCCCGTGGGCCACGATTTCACCCACGAATTCGTGGCCGATGATCATGGGCGGCTTGATGGTGGAGGCCGCCCAGTCATCCCAGGTGTCGATGTGCACATCGGTACCACAGATCGAACTTTTCTTGATCCTGATTTTAACTTCGTTGATACGCGGTTCGGGCTCGGGACGGTCGACCAGCTTGAGTCCCGGGGCGGCTTCAGGTTTAATGATCGCTTTCATGGGTGCGAGTATAGGCATTCCCGCTCCCGAGATGCGAAATACTTGTGTCATAAAACGATGGGCCCCGGCCCGGCGAACCGACGGAGCACCTTGAGCCTGGAACGAAACCGGGAGGCCTGGACCTAAAACCCGCTTTACACGTAATCGGCGAAGTTCTTCTGCATGCGCTGGAAGAGCGCGTAGGCAACGGCGACAAAGAGGAAGGGCCAGACGAGGCCGGCGATAGCCCAGGGCGTCCATACAAAGGCAACATCGGGGATCATGAGCTTGCGGTACCAGGTTATGGCGATGGTAAGGGGATTGAGCATGTACACGTCGAGAATCCAGGTGAAGGGGCCGACGCTGGCGCGGACAAAGGCCATATCGTACATCGCCGGGGAAAGAAAAAAGAAGGCCGAGAGGATGACGTTGACGAAGTGCTGGGTATCCCGAAAGTAGACATTGAGCGCAGACAGCAGGAGGGCGACCCCGTAGTTAAAAACGGCGTGATAGACGAGCACGCAGGGAACGAGAACGACCATCCAGGAGATCATCGCCGGGGGACTACCTCTCATCAGGAGAAAAACCACGAGGGCGACCTGGATCAGCAGGCTGATCAGGTAGTCGATCATGCCGGCAACAGTCACCGAGGCGGGCAGCACCCATCGGGGGAAAGCCACCTTCGTGATCAGGTTGCTGTTCCCGGTAATGCACT
>JAYGFS010000180.1:0-6692 GCA_046581765.1 Verrucomicrobiota bacterium | reverse complement strand
CCCATCAGAAAGCCAGGTAGATTCCTCCTCCTTGCAACCTGGAGCAGCCCAGCGTACCTCCGGCCCCAAGTCCAGGTAGTCGGTGCGAATGGGATTGTGGCCATCCTTGAACCCGCTCCGGAATTTGAGTTCACCGACTTTCTGGTCGTCGATGAACAGGCGGGTGGCACTTCGCCCGCGAATCAACAGGCGATGCTCCCCGACCGGGAGGCGCAGCTTGGCATAGGCCCGCAGCAGCAGCGGATTCCCCCGGTCTTCCCGCACCCCGGTGCCGATATATTTCTGCGGGTAACGAAAAAAACCAAAGGCCGTCTCGGGGTACGACAGGCTGGGTTCCAGTTCACGAATCGGCCACGTGTTTGAACTGGGCACCCCTTTTTCAAACAACTCCACCAGGACCTGGCCATCCGGGATGTCCACGACCCGCGGCGGTGGCAAGGCATCCAGGTTGATTTTGTACCGGGAGGCCAAGGTCTCCGGCTGAATGAGCCCGCGAGAGATCGCCACTTCATCGATCGCGCCCTGGAACTGGCTCCCGCCCTTTTTACCCATCGAGCCCCCAATCCAGATTTCGTCGGCATCGACCACCGGAGAACGCTTGGTCTTCCCACCCATGTCCCAGTACCCACTGCGTTTTTCGCCATCGATCCAGGCGGAAATCGAATCGGGGGTCCCGAAGGAATAGCACAGGGCGAGGGTGTGCCAACCGGAACCGGGATGGATCCCCTCCTCCGTGGTCCAGCGATGCCAGTCCCCCTTCCACTCTCCATCCGGACGACTGCGAAAGAGAAAGCTCAAGCAGGCCTTAGCCCCGGTCCCCCGCAGGCGCATGGCATAATTCTGGTTCTCGTGCGGGAATCCCGGGTTGTGTGTCCGGCCCTTGCCGAGGATATACATATTCTGGTCGTCGGCAATTTCATCCAGGCGCACCCAGGCCTCAAGCGTCAGGCTGTCGCCCTGGTCCATGCGCAGTTCGGGACGATCCGGAATGACCAGCACCCGGCCCGGGCCGGAAAATTCAATCGCCTGGTTATCCGGGTTGAAACCCGGATAAAGCGGTGGGCGTGGACCGGCCACGCTTTCTTTCCCTGCGGGTGCGTCAAAATCCCGGTGGACCAGGCGCTCGACCGCCGAGGCCTGGACCCAAAACAAGGCCGGGGTTATATGCAGGATGGACATGAACCGCATACACAAGAGTGTACGTGATGAAGCCATCCCGTCGACCGGAAAAGGACCTTAGGCCAAGATTCACCGGGCTCGATGGTCTGCCGGTGAGGAGTACATATACAGCCTGATACCGAATCCGGCAGCCCCCACCCACGAAACACCTTGGGTACCGGGACTTCGGCGGGTAAAAATGATGAGAATACTTGTAATCAAGTTCCTCCCCCTTAGACTCATGGACATGAAATCAATAATTACCGTATTGGCCTTGATGCTGGGTTCTACCGTGCTCCTTCCCGAGTACGTGAGCGCAGTTGACAAGGTAGAAAACCCGAACGCATATGTTCTGGGTGTTTCGGGCGTACGCTGAAAAGTCAACTGCCCGAAAAGGATCCGTGCGATCCTGACGAAAAAAGTAAACGGGGTGGAGAACGTTACGTTTGATCCCAAGACGAATGAGGCAGTCCTCACCATGAAAGGTGAAGCTACAACCAGCAAGGAAGCCTGTGCGACTGCCTTCAAGGGCAGCACCTACGGGGTAAAGACCTTTGCCAAGAAAAAAGCTGATTCCTGATCATCAAGGGAAGGAGACCCTCGCTAGGGTATCCGATTTACCGCCCGGTCTTCCGGGCGGTTTTTTTTGTACACGGTAAAGCCCTTCGCACGATCGGCAGGCGCGGGAAAGGGGTGCCCGCGTGAAAGAATCGCTTATTGAAGGCTCGCGCCATTTACAAGGGGGGCGTATATTTTGTTATCGAATGAGGATGCTTCCCAACAGAACATCGGCCCTTGTCATGCTGTTGGCGGGAATCCCTTTGCTGGCCCCGTTGAACCGAGCCCATGGCCGTACGGTCAGTCTCGCCTTCACCATTGAACACCGGGCATCGGAAAGGGCCTTCCAATTCGACCAGCTGGTGCATGCGACCCCGGCCGGGACACCTTTTCGCATAACGCGGCTTTCGTACCTCCTGAGCGAGCCGCGATTGCAAAGAACGGACGGCACATGGATCGATTTTGCAGACACCTACGCCTTGGTCAATGCGCACGAGGCCCCGGGCCAACTCATCCTGGAAATGGTCCCGGAAGGAACCTATCAAAACATCGAGTGGAAGCTCGGGGTGGGGCCGGCATCCAATCATAAAGAGCCCGGCGCATGGTCGGCGGATCACCCGATGAATCCCGCGGTCAACAACCTGCATTGGACCTGGCAGGAAGGCTATATTTTTCTTGCGCTCGAAGGCCGGTTTCGCAACCCGAAAGGGGAGCAGCCCGGATTTATTTATCACGTGGCAAAAGCGGAGCAACTACGGACGGTTACCCTGCCCTGCCGGATGGAGCTGGTTGAAGATACGACCGCCACGGTTCACTTCCAGGTGCCGGACCTGTTCGCAAAGCTCGACATGGTACGGGACGGTTCTTCCACCCACTCACGTGAGGAGGACGGGTTCGCATCCCTGCTCGCGGATCAAGCCGCCCAGGCCTTCAGCCTGGAGGAAAATCGCGCGGGCACGGTGCAGGCGAGCAAGCACCAGAAGGGCGCGGTGTATCCGTCGGGGACCACCCCGGTTGCCCTCGCATTGCCTGCCAAGTTCCCCCAGCCCCAGCTCCCGCGCGACAATCCACTGACCGAAGAAGGTATCGCACTCGGGGAGAAGCTTTTCCTCGATACCGCGCTATCCAGGGGCGAAACACAAAGCTGCGCCAGCTGCCATCGCCCCGAGGTCGCGTTCAGTGATGCCGGGCGGGCGTTCAGCCTTGGCGCAGCGGGTGCGCCCGGGAAAATGAATACCATGGCCCTGTTCAACCTCGCCTGGCACGATGGATTCTTCTGGGACGGACGGGCGAAGACGCTGCGCGAGCAGGTGCTGCATCCGATCCAGGATCCGCTGGAGATGAACGAGCGCCTGGAGAATGTCCGGTCCAAGCTGGATACCCCGGCGTATCGGGCGTCCTTCGCCCGGGCTTTTGGCTCACCCGGTGTAACGATCGAGCGCATGAGCCTCGCGCTCGAGCAGTACCTGTTAAGCCTCCTTTCCTTCGATACCAAGTTTGACCGGGCGATGGCGCAGACGGAGACCTACAGCCCGGAAGAGAAACTGGGCTTCCAACTCTTTCTCATGGAGCATGATCCCAATCGCGGATTCAAGGGCGCGGATTGTTTCCATTGTCACGGTGGATACCTGTTTAGCAACCACCGCTACTTCAACAACGGGCTGGATGCCGATCCCGTGCCCGGTCGGGCTGCGGTGACAGGTGAAGCAAGGGACCGGGGCAAGTTCAAGGCCCCCTCACTGCGAAACATTGCCCTGACGGCACCCTACATGCACGATGGTCGATTTAAAACGCTCGAGGAAGTGATCGAGCATTACGACCACGGTGTGCACCGAAGCCCAACCCTCGACCCTAACCTCGCCAAGCACCCGCCGGAGGGCCTGGGCTTAACCGGCGCGGAAAAAGCCGCGCTGGTGGCATTCTTGAAGACCTTGACAGACGAGACGCTGGGTCGCAGTAAATAGCAGGCCCCAGCGGATCCGACCCCGGAACGCCATGGTCCGGACGCGCCTCAATTCAAACTGTTCAATTCAGCGAGCAGGGCGTCGTAGTGCGCTTGCTGGGTTTGGCTGAGCGTGGGCAACAGGTCGGAGCCTTCAGCGGGATCCTGGTCGATGTCGTAAAACTCTTCCGTTCCACTTTCGTATTGCACCAGGCGATAGCGTTCATCCCGAATGGTCCGGCCGGGGTTGTTGGCATTCCCCCCAAATTCCTCGCAGAGGATATATCGTGCACCCAGGCTATTGCCTTCCAGGACGGGGACAAGGCTTAAGCCATCTATGGCCGTCCCGGGCGGGACCGAGGTCCCCTCATCCACGCCGCACAGTTCGAGCACGGTCGAGAACACGTCGATGCAGTGGACCAGGTTCGTATCGATGCGGCCCGGGTTGGCAACACCGGGACCGGTGACCAGGAAGGGGACGTGGGTTCCACCATCGTACAGGGACCCCTTGGCACGCGCATTGTTATAGGGTGGCTGAACCACGCCCCGGGGGGTGCCATTATCCCCCAGCAGGATAATCGTGGTTTTGTTTGTATCCACCGACTGCAGCAGGCGGTCGAGCTCGGTGTCCAGGGCCTCGATCGACGCTTCAAATGCGGGCCGACGATCGGCCCCGGTAATCGCACCCGCCGGCAACGTGGCGTAGCTGTGCAAATCGGTCGGTGGACGGTGAAAAGGGGTGTGTCCAGCGTTGAAACCGATCCAGGCAAACCAGGGATCATCGCCCTGGGCCTGTATCCAGGCCACCGCATCGTTCACCGTATCCGACGTGGTGTAGGTAAGGTTACTGGTGGTCGTCCCGTTGACGGTCTTATCCCAGGCGAAGTAATCCGGGACGCCGCCCCCCAGGCTGCCGCTGAAATGTGGCCAGCCCCCGATGGTGTTTGGATCGCCCGCATTATTCTGGCCAGCGGTCAGGTGCCACTTCCCAAAGGATGCCAGGGCATAGAGGGAGCCCACCGCGGCAAAGGCCTCTGGCAGGGTGAATTCTGCCGCGCTCAACCCCGTTGCCTGGCTGACCGGGGCCCCCACCCCGTGCCGAAAGGCGTGTCGACCGGTCAGCATACAGGCGCGGGTGGGCGAACAAAGTGTTTGTGCATAGGCGTTCGCAAACAAGATCCCGTGATTGGCCAATCGCTCGATGGTCGGGGTGGGCGGAAATGTTGCACCGGGATCCGCGTTGTACAAGTGACTGGAATCGATGGCCCAGTCATCGACGATGAGGAGCAGCACGTTATGGGCCGTGTCTGGAGCAGGAGCCTCAACCGTGTAGGTCGTGGTCGCCGTGACATCCATGCTACCCATCGGGGTAGGAAAGGTGACGACAAAAGTATAGGTACCCTGGGCGAAGGTTCCGGGATCGAAGCTTACTTCCACCGTGGCCTGGGTCGGGCGTGAGACAAAGGTAATCGGGGTTCCGCCCATGGTGACCTGGGTGGGGGTCACCGCTTGTGGGGGCAAGGGGGGCGGACCTGCCGGGAGCTCGATGGTAATGGTGACCGTAGAACCGGTCGGGCCGCCTCCACCGCCGTCTGGTGGTGTGTAGTCAAAGCCCGTGTCATCGAAGTCAAGCAGGCCCTCATGACCCGCCCGATAGTAGACCATGCTTTCATCGCTTGGTATCTGCGAGCCCACCACGCTTAATACGTTACCATTCGTGCTAATCGGCCCACTAATGGGGACCCAGTCCGTGAGGTTGAGGGATTGCTCAAGCACGTAGCGCTCAGCACCCTCGAGCATCGTCCATTCGATGCTCAGTTCATGGTTGGCAACCAGGATCTCCGATGCCCGGGACAGGGTTTCGGGGCCGCCCTCGAACACCTTGGTTGCAGCGGCGGGAATCGTACCGGTGCTTCCGCCTGCATCCGCACCATAATAAGAGCGCCCGATATTGTATGGATGCTTCGGTGTACCATCGGGCTCAATACCGACAAAGTATGCATAGATGCCATCCGGGAATTCAGGCGTCTTGCAGAAGCGTCCATTGTGTTCATCGAGGTCAAACTCGACACCCAGTGTCATGCCGAGGTCCCCGAGGTAGGCGTAATCTTCCATGTAGTGACCCAGCGAATTGACGCTGGTGGACGGGCCACTGGCGACCGAGGGGCCCATGCCCTGGACACGCACGGCCCACGCCGGCCAGGTCGTCCGGCCGGTGGCCGCCAGGTCGGTACTGCCGTTGGAGCCATCGCGGTACTGAAAACCGGAAATCATCCGGCGGATACCGCTCTCCGAATCCATGGGGCCAGAATAGCCGTAGGGCCCGTAAAGGGGAAAGCCATCGGTGACCCAGGCCAGGATCGGCGAGTGCCGCAGGTTGGACGTGTTCTCGGTGTAGGTGTTAGTCAAGGGGTCATAGCTTACCTGGTCACCACACAGTGCTCGCAAGCCCGTCGGATTGGCGTGGTAGTGATATTGCCTCCCCGCCTGGTGTGCATTCGCCGGGTCGAAGGTGGCCGCCTCGTTCACGTAGGCATCGCGATTCCAGATTCCGTCGCCACGATTAGCCCCATCATTTGGACGGGCATCCCGGCCGAGGGATGCGGAATAGGAAAAGGCATCCCGGCTGTCGAACATGGCGACTCCATCGATAAAGAAGCCGATCGCCCCGAGACCGCTGAGGTCCTTGGTGGTGGGAACCGTTGGCGTCCGCGGAACCCGGTAGATCGTGGCGGTGTTGGCCGGGAAGTTCGGGAAGTTGGCTGGCCAGGGTCCCATGATGTGGGAGCCGAGCCCGGTGGTCCGGATATAGACCCAGTCCTGATCGTAGGCGACCTCGTGGATGCCGGCGTAGGTGGGCTGGGCCTGCGTCCCCTGCCCGCGTGACCAGGTGGTGACCGCGTTAAGGCTGGCTTCTGCCGCATCGGAGATATAGGTCCGGGCATACGTTCCGGAATAATTGGTCAACCAGGAGGCCCACCGGGGTTCATCCTGTGCGTGGAGTGCTACCGTGGTGAACCAAACGAGGGAGCAT
>JAYGFS010000642.1:0-2834 GCA_046581765.1 Verrucomicrobiota bacterium | reverse complement strand
CCCTCGGTGTTCGCCTTCACCAACTTGAGGTTCCCGGCATCCGGATACACCCTTTCAGCCGACAAGGTACGGATGTCATCATCCGCATCTCTCAAACCTTTCTTGGCCTGGCTTAACGCGCCTCCAAACTTGATCATCAGGAAAACAGCGAGCCCGGCCAGGACCAGGCAGACGCCGCCACTGATGATGATTGCTTTGCCTCGCTGCCAATTCATCGGGGTAACGTGTCCTTCAGGGTTACCTTGATCCAGTACGATTGAAGATTGAGCCGGTCATCCGTGGGAATCTTGACGATCGAGGCCTCGGAGAACATGCCCATCGCGTTCAAGCCCTGGATCAAGTCGCGCTTGATCTGGTCGGGCTTCACCGCGTCCTTGTAAAACAGGCCTTGAAATTGAATCACATCCGGGGGTGGCGTCGCCCCGCGCTGAAGGTTTCTCAAATCGCGCAGGTCGGTCTCGACCCGGGTCAGCCAGGCCCCTGCGGGCATCTGGCTCCGAATTGCGGCGAAGATATCGACGAAAGTTTTCCGGTCGGCAACCAGGTCATCCATGATGCCCAATGTATCCTCAATTCCCCGCGCGTGCGACTCCACCGACTCGATCTGGGAGGTGTAGCGCTTGAGGCCTGCAACCCGGCCCTGTTGCGCCGCCAAGTCCCGCCCGACCCCTGCGCTTTTACTCATGAAGAACAAGGCCCAACCAAACAGGGTCAGGACCAGGAGCGCCATGCAGCCAACGAGGATCGGGACCTTCTTTTGAAATTCCTTTTCGCTCTTGATGTACGGCGGGATAAGATCCAGCTCGATCGGGCAATCAACCGCTTCGCGCAAGGCGAGACCGACGATTTCGGCCATCATGTGCGCATCGCCCTCGATCGCCTCGACACCGATGGCTTCACCGACGAAGACCTTCTCGAATGGATTGAGGTATTCGACCTCCACGCCCAACTTCTCGTTGATGAAGGTGTCCACGTAGGGAATGATGGAGGTACCCCCGGTCAAGAGCACCCGGACGGGCGTAGTGCCCCCTTGCTGGGCCCGATAGACGTTGATCGAACGGTTGATATCGGTGTGCATCCGCGTCATTACGCTGCGCACGACCTTGGAAATCTGCTCCTTATCTTCATCCGCCAGGGGTTCATAGGCCCCGCCCAGGGCGACCATGGCATGCTCACGTTTCAACGCTTCGGCCTGGTCGTAATCGACCTCGTAGTCCTTCATGATGGCCTGGGTGATCGCGTTCCCCGCGACCGGGATGCTCCGGCTGAAAACCCGGCCCTCCTCCACAAAGATGAGGCTGGTCGAGCGGGCACCCATATCCATCACCAGGGTGCAGCCCTCAAGCGTGCCATAGTTGTGCTGAACCGCATTGAAGATCGCCATCGGCGAAACATCCACGAGCGAGGCCGTCAGGCCGGCCTCGGTCACGGCCTGGGTAACTTCGTTAAGGATCTCGTGCTTGATCGCCACGATCAAGGTATTCTGCTCTTCCTGCCCTTCAGGGCCTTCGAGCAACTGGTAATCCCATTCGACCTCCTCAAAATGGGGAATATGCTGCTGGGCCTCGTATTCCACGAACTCGGCGACCCGACTCGCATCCGATTCCGGCAGCTTGACGTAGCGCGTAAACACAGACTGACTGGTCACGGAAATCAGTACCGGGCCCGGCTTGATGCGGGACTCGGCTATCAGCTCCCGGATCGTGGTCACCATGCACTGGCCGCGGGATAAGTCCAGCTGTGGGTCCATACCGAGGGTGCCGCACGCGTACTTGCCCAACTCAAGGGAGCTGTCATTCAGGACATGAAATTCCGCGAGCTTGATGGTGCTGGAACCGATGTCCAGCGCCAGTATCCGTTTGGATTTCATAGGCGAAGTGGTTTAAATGGGTACATGGGTCTAGTCAAAGAGCTTCCGCATGTTTATTGCGCAGCTTTTCGCTTGATCATCGGATATTCGTCGTAATCCACAAACGCAAAAGGCGTATCGTTCTTGGTGAGCAGGCGCCCGGGGATCGGGCTGTCAATCTGGGTCCACCACTTGGACTGGACCTTGGCATCGGTATCCATGTCAACCACGATACCCTGTTGCACGACCTCAACCGCGACATACTTGACCTTGCCGTAGCGCTTATGGGTAAACGGATCGAGGTAGATGGCGCTCCGGTACCGGTTGCCCTTCGGTATGTTCACATAGGTCACCGACCCGGTGAACAGGTTAAGCTTGCGCGGAACGTCCTCGGCGCTCCGGGCCTCCATGAGGACGTAGTACTTAAACGTGACTTCATCGACCCAGCGGGGAGCGGTATCAACCTCGGCCCGGACTTCCAGCCATTCGCCTTTCCCATGGTTGGATCCGCCGGCACCGCGTACGCGCACATCGTATTCCGGGGTTTCCGTGGACTTGGCTTCGACCCCGCGCAATTTCAATTGCTGGCCTCCACCAGGGTACTGCTGCTGACTCCAACTCGCCGGTACCATCCCCCCCAGGACAGCAAACCCGGCCAGAAGATGACGATATAGGTTAACTTTCATGCCTCTGACTCCGTGTTTGAACCCATTGGTAATCCAGCCGGGCGGGCAAACGCAAGTGAAATCACGGGGCGAGCAGGAAATTCAGGGCACCGGATGTTGGCGCCGGGCCGCCCCCGCCTCATGCGGTTTTTCGGTGGCGGAAACACCAGACGCGCATGCGAGAGAATGCGTGACCCGGGTGCCGGAGGGGCAAAAGCCCGGGCGTGATCACTCCACGTAATCGGTCAGGTAGGTGATGTTCTGTATAAACCAGGGGTGTATCCCGCGTACAACGCCCCCGTCCGACACAAAGCCTTCGG
>JAYGFS010000600.1:0-1818 GCA_046581765.1 Verrucomicrobiota bacterium | reverse complement strand
CCTTGTGCCCGATGCGCAGGAACTGCTCCACGTTCCAGGTCCGTCCATTGCGGACATGAACCGTGCCCATGCCCGCAAGGCCCTCCCCGATATACGCGTTCATGGTATCCAGCGTCGCGCCACCCTGTTCCAGGGTCAGTTCAGCCGTACCTCCGGCACCGAGCGACAAGGTGCCGGTGGTACGAACGGACTGGTTGGAAGGAATGGTATACGCAAAGTTCCCCGCGGCGGATTGCGCCAGGGCGAAGCGCTGGACCAGGATATCGCCACCGATATCCACCGTGCCGCCATTTAACTGGAACTGCGCCGCGTCGACGGTCCCCGTGGTCTCGATCACCGAGCCGGTCACCACGAGCTCCCCGCCATGCAAATTATACGTCCCGCCCTCCAGTCCATCGATCGCCAGGCCGCCGAAGACCAGGTCCCCCCCGATCGCCAGGCGGCTTCCGGTGTTCTGCGTCACATTCCCCCGGAAATCCGCACCGAAATGCCCCCCCAGCTGGACCGTTCCACTGACCGTGGCCCGGGCATTGTTCCCCAGGGTCAAGGTTTTGCTGGCGACCGCGTTGGTCGGATTCACGAACAGGTTATCCGTGGTGATTGCCCCGTTGTTATACGGCAGGTTCCCCCAAACAATCACCGTCTCGCTGGTGATGTTCAGGCGGCCATTCGGCACATTATTGCTCACGGTCAGGCTGTCGACACCCGCCCCCCCGTCAAAGCTCAAGACGCCCACGCCCGTCGGCCGGATGAAATCCGTGCGCTCGAAGGTCGGCACCGCATCGCTGCTGGCCAGGCGGTTGGTGCTGGATCCGGTCACGATGCTCCACACCGCGTGATCATCGCTGGCAGGGAGATTAACGTACAGGTCGGTGGCGGTGCTCCCGGACATGTCGACCGGCTCCAGGCCGGTGTAGGTGAGCGTATCGCCATCCAGGTCGATAACCCCGTCATGTCCGTTCAGCGCATCGATCGTGACCGGGCCAAACGCACCGTTCACAATCCGCAGGGTATCCGCGACATCCTGTGCACCGCCACTGTAGCTCAGGCCTCCGCCGGGAATGGGTGACCCATTGGCAAAATCGACGGTCAGGGTATCATCCCCGGCCTGCCCGTCAACCGTGATGCTGAGGGTTCCAGCCAGCGCATTGCTCGCGAGGACGGTGTTGCTCAGGTCCACGATCTCGATCCAATCACCACCCGGGTTCAGCCGGATCGTGAGGTCGTTCACATCCGATGTGTCCGCAAAGATAAAGGGCCCCGGCGTGACCAGCGAAATCTGCTCGATGCGCACGGAAGCAGCGGCGGAACTGGTATCGTCGCCAAAAAATACCAGGTTGGCCGTTTCATAGGGATCCAGCGGCAAACCGGCAGCCACATGGTCAAAGGCGGAATAGTCGCGCAGGCTGCCGCTGAGGATGATATTCCCATCGGCTCGCAGCGTGTAGGCCGTACCGAGGACCTCCAGTTCGTAGGAAACCATGGTGCCCGTGGCAAAGGCGACCCCCTCGCCATGGGTGAATAAGGGCACGTCATGCTGGGCCCAGACTTCATTGCTCCACACGCCGAGTTCCAGGGCCATCAGGTCCGTGGTCACCACCAGCACGTTGAAGCCCGCCCGGTCGTTGCTCAGGTGCGTTTCCCCGAGGAGTGCTGTCCGCCAGCCAAGCGTGAAGCCCTGCTGACGATCGAGCACAATGCCTGGCGAAATCAGGTTGCTGAAGTATCCCCCGGAATCGCCGGTTGTCGTGGTCGTATCCAGCACGACATCGCCCGGACCGACGGTCTCCGTGACGTTGTTCCCGAAAAAGGGGGTGG
>JAYGFS010000560.1:0-9379 GCA_046581765.1 Verrucomicrobiota bacterium | reverse complement strand
GGGAGGCACAGCGCTCACGGCATCGGCGAGGCTTCCTCCGTGACGAATGGTTTCCGCTTGAGCGGCGCATAAGCCGCCTACCCAGGGACTCCCGGTGGCTTTGCCGGCGAGGGCCATGCTGTGGGTCACCGGGATGCCGCCCTCGAGCATAAGCGAAAGCGTCCGGGCGAAGCGGAGGTTGACCAGGGAGGTGTATATACGTCCGACAACCGGCCAGCTGAACATACGTTGATTCCATTTCTTCCGCGTGTCGGCCTCGCTTCGGGCGCGCCGGACCAGCCAGGCAATGCCGAAGGCAGCCAAGGGCAGAATCAACAGTCCCGGTCCGTTCATCAGGTTCCCGATTTTCATCATGATGCGCGTAATCAAAGGCAGGTCGACATCCATGTTGCCCAGTACTTTGCTGAATGCGGGAAACATCACGGTCACAAGGATGATCATGGCGATGAAAGCCAGGGTCAAAACGACCAGTGGATAGACCAGGGCGGTCTGCACTTTCTCTTTCACGACCTGATCCTCCTCAAGGAAGACGGCCAGATGGTCGATGGATGCGTGCAGGCGACCCGTGGTCTCGCCGACCTCAATCATTGCCTGCTCGAATTCGGTGACCTGTGGATGCGCGTCACCGAGCGCCTTGGCGAGCGATGAGCCTTCGCGCACGGCATCGCGGACTCCCGCGAGAATGCCCGTGTTTTTGCCCAGCTCGGGGGTATCGATGAGTACGTCGAAAGTCTGGTCCAGCGGGAGACCGGCCTTGATCAGGGCGGCCATCTCTCGATAGATCAGGCTGCGGGTTGAGGTGTCGAACAGGCGCTTCCGGGAATGAAGTCCCCGTTTGGCGCCCGCGGGTTGAATGTTTCGGGTCAGTACGCCCTGCTTGGCCAACTTGTCGCGGGCGTCTTTCAGGTCGAAGGCCTGGACCATTCCCCTGGCTGCGTGCCCGGCCTGGGTGTAGCCGCGGTATTCAAAGGTTTTCATCTCGCGGAGGGAGATCCGAGCGCGCCGCGGACCTCGTCCAGGCTGGTCAGGCCGAGGGCGACCTTGTGCAGGGCATCATGCCAGAGATTTTTCGTTCCCTGCTCGGCGCTGAGTTGCCTCAGGTTCTCCAGTCCCTGGTTGTGGCGGATCGTCTCCTGCATGGCATCCGTGACCACGTGAAGTTCGTAGATGCCGATTCGACCGCTGTACCCTTCACGGCATCGCTCGCAGCCTGCGGCACGATAGAGCGTCTGGCCTTCGAGCACTTGGGTGAGCTCGCCAAGGGCCTCGCCCGAGGCCCGCTCCGGGTCCTCGACCTTGCAATGCGGACACAGTCGGCGAACGAGCCGTTGCGCCATGGTTGCGCGGGTGGATTCAGCCAGGAGAAAGGGTTCGATCCCCATGTCGGCGAGACGAACGACGGCACTCAGGGCATCATTCGTGTGCAGGGTGCTGAATACCAGGTGCCCGGTGAGGGAAGCCTGGATCACGATCTCGGCTGTTTCGAGATCGCGGGTTTCCCCCACGAGGATGATATCCGGATCCTGGCGGAGAATGTGCCGGAGCCCGCGGGAGAAGGTCAGTCCGATGTTCGGCTTAACTCCGATCTGGCCGATCTCGGGCAGCTGGTACTCCACCGGGTCTTCGATGGTCATCACGTTGCGTCGGCTGGTATCCAGTTCCTGCAGGGCGGCATACAAGCTGGTGGTCTTTCCGCTGCCGGTTGGGCCGGTTACCCATATGACCCCATGCGGTTCACGGAGGAGGGTGCGGAAGGATTGCAGCAGGTCTTTCGGCATGCCGAGCTCACTCATGGAAAGACGGGTGGTGTCGTGGCGGAGCAGGCGGAGTACGATGCGTTCTCCTTCGGCGACGGGCACGGTCGACATGCGAACGTCAATCTCGCGTTCACCGACATGGACCCGCGCCATGCCGTCCTGGGGCAGGCGCTTCTCTGCGATGTCTAGACGAGCCATGATTTTCAAGCGGGAGGAGAGGGCGGCTTCCATGGACTTGGGAGGTGCGGGCCGGTCATACATCACGCCGTCGAGGCGAAAGCGCACCCGCATGGACTTGTCGAAGGGTTCGATGTGAATGTCCGAGGCACCCTCCTTCAGGGCGTCGAGGAGGATCTGGTTGACGAGTTGGGTGACGGGTGTCTGATCGCTGCTGCGCAGCAGGTCGGACGGGCCATCGGGGCTTGCACGGTACGGGCTGCTTGTTTCCAGGTTGGCGATAAGCACCTGCGAGTCTTGTTGCCTGCTGAAATAGCAGGTCTCGATGGCTTCCAGGATCGCTTTTTTCGGCGCGAGAAGGGGGATGGGCTCGGCCTGCAGGAGCACGGATAAATCGTTCTGCTCAATCACCGCCACGGGGTCGTTGGTCAGGATGTGAACCTCGCCCCGGTACCGCACTGGCAGGAGCATGTGGGTACGCGCAAACTCTACCGGCAGGTCGGCGACGAGTGTGGCATCCAGGAGCTCGGCGTCGACCGTTTCCAGGACGTCGCAGGCAAAATGATCGGCGAGGACGTGCAGGATCTGCAGTTCGTTCACCCCGTATCCGTCCACCAGGATTTCCGTCATGAAGGCAGAGCCATCGGTCCGCAGTTCCGCGAGCGCAGCCGTCCATTGCTCCTCGTTGATCAAGCCGTTTTTCTTGAGCAGCTCGCCGATGAGCATGGGTCAGTCTCCCTTTTTCTTTTTTACGGTGGGTGCGCGAGGATCGATCACCGGTAGGGACAGGTCCGTATTCTCCTCCCATACACGCTTGCGTTCCTCCGCCCGGGCCATGTCCGTCACCACGTGCGGGGTGACGAATACGAGCAAGTTGGTTCGTTGCTTCCGCATGGTCGTCGTCCGGAAGAGTGCGCCGAGCACCGGGATGCTGCCGAGCACCGGGATCCGGGCCTCCTGCTTGACCATGTCTTCGCGAATGAGTCCGCTGATGATGACGGTGGACTTGTCCGGGACGGTAACCGTGGTACTGAATGAACGCTTGGTGATGGTCGGGGCAAAGGTGCCCTCCGGTCCCGGGTCGATAATCGCCTCGATGGTGGGGGCGATCTTCAACGTGACTTCGTTGTTTGGGTTCACCTGCGGGGTGATGGAGAGGGTCAGGCCGACATCTATGCGCTTGATGTTCTGGACGATGTCCCGGTTGGCAGCACCCGCTCCCTGGATGGTGGATTCCGTGATCGGGATGTTGTCGACCACGCTCACGGTTGCCTCCGTGTTGTTTCGAGCGAGCAGGGCGGGCTTGGAGATGATCCGCACATCGTGCTCCTCCGCCAGGGCGCGCATGAGAAAGGGAATACGGGGAAAGATTCTTCCATCCTCCGTGGTAATCGTGGCCCGCGTGATGCCGAGCGAAAGGCCCTGTCCGAACAAGGCCTGGGTCGCGAGATCGAGAATCGCGTCCGGTGCCGTTCGCCTGCGCCCGATGGCCGTGGTCGATCCGTTTTGGGGCGCTTCGATGGTCGCCCACTCCACCCCGAGGTCGAGGCCATCTTCGGTGGCGACTTCGGCGATCAGGACTTCCACCAGCACCTGGCCGGGCTGGATATCCAGTTCCCTGACCAGGGCGAGTACATACTTGAAGTCGATCGGGTCTGCATTGACCAGCAGGGCATTGTTGTGCAGGTCGGGTACGACGACGATTCGCTGGATTTTATCCGGGGTGGCTGTTTTGGCCATCAGGTTATTCAGGCTCTTGGCGATATCCGTTGCATCGAGGTACTTAAGCATGATCGCATTCAGGTGACCGCGGCCGGCGGCACTTTCCACATCGAGCTGGACGATCAGCTTCTTGGCCTCTTCCACCCGGATCGGGGGCCCGACGATGACCAGGCTGTTGGCTACTTGCGAGGGCACAATGGTCAGGCCCGAGGGGAGCGTGCCCGCGGATCCTGCAACGCGTTGAATATGTGCGACAACCTTGGCATTTGCAGTTTCCCCACCGCGAATGGCGGCCGTGACCTGGGCTGCGACATCGGTAGCCGAGGCGTGCTCAAGTTGAATGACTTCCATGACGCCCGAGGCACCTTCCTTGTCCAATTCATTGATCAGCTTCTCCAGCCGGGCAATGTGTTCGGCGGTATCGGTGATAATCAGGTGGTTGGTTGGAGGGAAGGCGGAGATGGCCCCTTCCTTGCCGCCATGGACGAGCGGTTCGAGTATTTTCTTCACATCCGCCGCGTTGGCATTGGTCAATTTGAACACCCTCGTGATCAGGCCCCGGACAGCAGGTGTTTCGCCCGCTCCCACGATGGGCGCGGGTTCGACCTGGCTGGGGGGGAGTCGGATGATATGATACGCGCCACTTTTTTCTACCACCGTGTGGCCGCTGGATTCCAGGGCCGAGAGGAAGAGGTGGAACAAGTCTTCGGCCGAGACTTTATCTGAAATCACTACGGAGATCTTTCCCGTGACGGATGTACCGACCACGAAGCGCTTTCCAGTCACCTTCTGGACGCCAATCACCACGCTGCGAATATCGGCATTAGGAATGTTGAAATCCTCCACCATGGTGGGTCCGGCTTTTGCCGGGTTGTCCTGCTGGGCCAGGGCGGGGTTGCATACCAGGCAGAGGCCCGCAAGGATCAACAGGGTCTTCTGCCATTTATCGGCGAGGGTATAAATCGTGGGGAAATGCATCAGGTTAAGCCGCGTTCGGATCGCTCGATGAATGCGTAAAGATGCGTCAACTCAGGCGTATTTTCCAGTTCCGCTTTCATTTTTTCTACGGCTTGGCTGACCGAAAAGTCCTGGTGATAGAGCATTTTAAAGGCATTTTTCAATGTCGTGATGTTTTCACGGTCAATACCGTGTCGCTTGAGCCCGATTGAGTTGATGCCGCGTATCTCGAGCGGGTTGCCATCGGCGGTCATGAAGGGCGGCACATCCTTCACCGCCTTGGAGCAACCGCCCATGATGGACTGACGCCCGACATGGACAAATTGATGGATCCCGCAGAGCCCGCCGATGATGGCTTGGTGTTCCACGGTTACATGGCCGGCGAGCGTAGCGGCGTTGGCCATGATGACCTCGTCGCCCACCGTGCAGTCGTGGGCAACATGGCAGTACGCCATGATGTGGCAACGATTCCCGAGAAGGGTGTTGTCTCCATCAAAGGTGGCCGTGTTGATCGTGACGTACTCGCGTATGGTGTTGTTGTCGCCGATGATGACGCCGGGTGCGCCTCCTTTATACTTCAAGTCCTGGCTGATGAAGCCGATACTGGCAAAAGGGTGGATCGTGCAGCAAGAGCCGATGGTGGTGGGGCCTTCGATGCAGACGTGGGAGATCAGGCGGGTGCCTTTCCCGATGCTAACCTGTTTGCCGATGACGCAATAAGGGCCGACCGATACACCCTCTGCCAGCTCCGCGTCGGAGTCGATTATGGCGGTGGAATGAATCTCGGCCATCAGTCGTTACTGAAAGTAAAGGACATCTCGGCTTCGCATACCATTTCATCTTCGACAAAAGCTTTGCCGATGACTTTGGCCATCTGGAGCCGGGCCCGGATAAAATGTACTTCCAGGCGAAGCGTATCACCCGGTCTCACCATGCGGCGGAATTTCGCCTTATCGATGCTGGTGAAATAGGCGATCTTACCTTCACGGCCTGAAGACTTGTTCAGCAGGATGCCCGCAACCTGGGCCATGGACTCCAACTGCAGGACGCCCGGCATCACGGGGTTGCCCGGGAAGTGACCGGCAAAGAAGGGCTCGTTGAACGTCACGTTCTTTTCCCCGATGATATAGGTCTGGAAATCGCTGTCGGTAATACGATCGACCAACAACATTGGGTACCTGTGAGGTAAAACCTCAAAAATATCGTTAATATCCATGCTTGCCATAGCGTCTTCGATGACTCCAGATCGGGCAAAAAAGCCGAAATACGCAACGAATACAAGGTATTTTTATCCCGGTGTAGCTGTTCTCTTCCGGTGGCGGCTTCCCGGCGCGATAGAGAAGGGTGATTGAGCGGGACTGCGCTACCCCGCAGGGGCTTCGATCGACGGTTTTCGGTCGCTGGGGGTGCTTATTTCAGCAGGTTGCGAATCCCTTCGACATTCGCTTGCATGACGGCAAGGTAGTCGCTTTCCGGGGCGTGTTCACAGGGCGAAAATACATAGCACCCCAGCCCGAATTGTCGTTTCAGGAGGGCCTGGATTTCAGGTAGCGGTTCCGATTCCCATAGAATCCCGATCGAGGGATGATTGCTGAGCATGCGCTTGAGGTCCTGCAGGGTGATTTGGTCCGGAGCGGCTTGCGGATCCAGGTCCAGGTTCCGCAAATTCCAATTGTAGCGCTTGGCCAGGTAGTTGTACGCCGGATGTGCGGCGATGATGGGTAAGTCGCCAGACACGGACAGGAGACTGCGGTGCAGGGCGTCCAGGTCATCCATGAGCTCCTTGAAACGGTCGTCGATGGCCTCGCGTTGCCCCGGGAATCTCTTCAAGACGGCTTGGTGGATCGCTGAGGCCTGCATCTTGAGATTGATCGGATCGAGCCAGGTGTGCCCATCGATACCCTCGTGGGCGTGTTCCCCGGCAGGCCCGTGGCTGTGTTCAAGGGCATGGTCGTAGGTGAGCAAGGTCGGCTTGAGAATCGCCGTCGTGTCAACGGTCCGCGTTGGTGGCAGGTTCAGCTGTGCGGTCCAGGATTCGAAAGAGGCCCCGTTGATCAGGACCAGGTCAGCAGCCTGCATGGCCGCGATCGCTTGATCCCCCGGCATCCAGGTCGCGGCATCAGCGTCGGCCGGGAGGGGACAGTGCACCTCCGCCAGGTCACCCGCTATGCGCCCGGCCAGGTAGACCAGTGGATAAAATGTAGCGATGATGACCGGTTTAGATGGTGTGGAGCCAAGCGGAATGAGGGGGTCGGGTTTGACCGGGAGCTCCCGGCCGCATCCGACGAGCAGGATCGTTGTCAACATCAACAAGGTTTGGTGAATCCTCATAACCATTTCCATAAGGGGAACCGGAACAGGATAAGCCCAACGGCCAGGCTTGCAAGGAACAATCCCCCGCTCGCGAGGAATATCCATTCCAGGCCCTGCAGGCAGATCATGGTTCCGCGACTGCAGCCCATGCGATACATGGTTTCCATTTCCCGGCGTCGAATCTTCAGGGAGAGCAGGACGATAATCGAGACAAACAGGAGGCAGACCAGCATCATCAGGCCAAAACTCGTGTCGAAAAAGCGTTTCACCTGGAACACGATGTGCAGGAGTTCGTCCACGACCTCACGACTGACCAGCATCTGGTACCGGTCGGACCGGTTGTAGGCGCTCTTCAACAGGGTTGCGTCTTTGCGGCTGTGCGCCTGCACGAGGATTGCGGTGATCGGCATATTGGTCGCGGCACCGTGCACATGAAAGCGGCCTATATTTTCCTCGGTCACCTCGGTGTACTCGACCACGGCGGCATTTGCGTGGACGGTGTTGCCTTCCTGGGCGAGTATCAACTGCTCGTTATCGCTGACATCTTCATGGCCATGGTACATGCCCTGGATAAGCCAGGTTGTTTTCAGGTCAGTGAAGATTGCCCGGTCATCCGGCGACCCGCTGGCGCTCAAGACACCGCTTACCCGCATATTCAACGGATACGCGGAGGCAATGTTATACAAGCTGATTTGGTCGGTCAGCAGGCGATCCCCGGGCTGGAGGTCGAGTACCCGCGCTGTTTCCGCACCGAGTACACAGTCGCCCAGGCGGAGAGGAAGCGTGCCACGGGCCATGGTCAGGTTTCGGAAGGTGAAGTATTCCAGGGTGCTCCCCACGATGGGGTGCTTCCTTGCGGTATACCGTACGTGGAGCGGGATCGTGATGGCCCGGCCGGTTTCGTCGATGAGGACTTCCTGTTCCAGCGTGATCATTTCCGGCGACTCGGTGGTGAAATACAGGCTGTTCACGACCAGGTCGTAGCGGTCACCCCGTGCCCCGACGATCATGGGCGTCGAAGCGGCCCGGGCGGTTAAACGCGTCTCGTACACGCGGATAAGGCTGTTCAGGACTAAGGGCAGGAAGATCGTGATCGCCAGGCAAAACACCAGGATCAGCGATTTCCATCGATTGAATAGGAGGTAACTCCAGGTCAAGCGCAGCAGGCCGTTCATGTCGACTCTCCGCTCAGGTCCGGCAGGGACAGGCTGCGGTCGAAGCCTTGCAGGATGCCGGGGTCGTGGCTGATCGTGAGCAGGGTCGCGCCGCATGCCCGGGCCTGCTCGTGCAACAGTGCCATGATACGATGGGCGTTGTCGGGGTCCAGGTTGCCGGTGGGTTCATCCGCGATCAGGAGGCGGGGTTGGGGAAGGAGCGCGCGGGCGATCGCGAGGCGTTGCTGTTCGCCCTGGGACATCGTCCGTGGGTGCTTGTCCATGAGGTGCTCGATGCCGAGTGCCTCCGCCAGTTCCTCCGCCCGTGAGCGGATGCCCGCATCCAGTTTCAAGGCGGGGTGAATGGCGTAGGGAAGGAGCAGGTTATTTCGTCCTTTCAGGTAGTCGAGAAGCTCAAACTGCTGGAAAACAAAACCCACGGAGGTGATGCGAAACGCACGGCGATCCGCATCACCCATGCGGTGAATCGCCTGGCCCAGCACCTCAATGGTTCCGCTGTCCGGGTGTACGATGCCGCTGATCAGGTTTGCCAGCGTGGTCTTACCGCAGCCACTGGCTCCCGTGAGTGCGAGTTGCTCGCCCGCCTCGATATCCAGGGTGTCAATCCGAAGCTGGAAGGGATCACCCGGGTAGCTGAAAGCCAGTTGGCGGATACTTATGGCCGATCCCATGTCGTCCCGTCCCCGGCCCGGTTGAGTGATTCCTCCACCAGGCGTTCCTGTTTGAGTACACGAATGGCGGATATGAACCAGCGTGCATCTTCGGCCTGTACCTGGTATTCTGCCGTGTAGCGGTTGGTCCTTCCATGGGTGTGTCCCCAGTGCCGTACCCTCCCGTGGACTTCCCAGGTAGATCGCACCCGGTAGTTGGGGTGGCCCAGGGATTCATCGGCTCCGAGAAAGTCGCCCTGCAGGATATCAACCTGCTCGACGCGACAGACCGCACCCCCTTCCTCACGCAGGATCAGGCTGTCGTACACATCGTTGTAGATGCGGTCGAGTAGTGGACCGCTGACAGATTGGGCGAGGGCGTCGTAGACATCCTCTTCCTTTGCGTAGTCGAAGGCCCGGTAGATGTTGCGCTGAAGCTCGTTGAAGGTTTCAACCGCCTGGGCTGCAGGAGGTATGGGCGGCTTGCGGCGTGTCTCCACCTGGAAGGCCCAGAGGGTCCCGCCAATGCCGGCACTGAGGAGGAGCAGGCGCGTGGCGTTGCCCGCCCCGCGTGCCTGGGCCAGCAGCAGCACGAGGGCAAAGCTGAGCGCGACCCCGACCGGGCGGG
>JAYGFS010000074.1:0-3341 GCA_046581765.1 Verrucomicrobiota bacterium | reverse complement strand
GGGTTAAAAGCGGCCAGACGGTGATGCTGCTGTTCGCGGGGGCGGCACCCTGGTAGGCGAAGCCGTCGACGGCTTCGTAACCCCAGCCTCCGTTGGCATTCTGCCGCTCGACCAGCTGCGCCAGGGCTTCATCGATATGGGTTTCCAGCGCCTCACCGGGTTGCCACTTGTACAGCTCGAGCAGGGCGAGGGTCCCCAGGCACTCGTTGTAGGAAAAGGCCTGGCCGTATGAAGCCGATGGTGCCTGGACAAGGTAGTCCCGTGCCGCCTCTATGGCGGCTGCGAAACGGTTTGTTCTCCCGGAGTCCAGCAGGGCCATGAGGGCGATCGCAGTGACGCCGCGCGAGTAGGCCCGGTGTCCACCCGTCCTGGATGGATCCCAATGCCCCTCGGCTTCCTGTTGAGCGACCAGCCATTCCAGGCCCTCGTCGATCGCGAGTTGATGTTCCTTGGGGCCGCGCTCGAGCACGAGGACGCTGCAGAGCAGGAGCAGGAGCATGGCCGCCAGGGCAAGCAGCGGGCTGGGCCTGGGGACCCGGCGATCGCGGGTGTCGAGGATGCGTTGGGTCAGCTGGGCGGAATGGACCTCGTCGGGATCGCTGTGCAGTTGATCGATGAGTCGCCGGAGATCGGTGTGTCCGACCTGGCCGTGATCGAGGGCGGCGGCGAGCTCATCCTCGGTCCAGTCCAGGTTTTCCTGCTCGTCATTCATTCGTTTCGCTTAAGCCTTTCTTCAGGTGTTTCATCGCCTGGTGCATGCGTGATTTCACCGTCCCTTCCGGGATCTCCAGCACCTCGGCGATTTCAACATATTTCAAGCCCTGGTACACACTCAGCACCAGGCAGATTCGCAACCGCTCCGGCAGGGCCTGTACCGCTTCACGCACGGCCCCCTTCCGGCCGGATGCGTAGCCGCCCTGTGCCGCAAGGGTCTGCGCCTCGGCATAGGCCGCCTGCATCCGACCCCGTCGCTGTTCCTTGCGAATCCGGTCAATCCGCACGGATCGGGCGATCGTGTACAGGTAGGTGGTGAATTTTGCCCGCGGGCGGTACCCCGCCCGGTTCCGGTATAAGCGGATAAAGGTTTCCTGCACCAAGTCTTCCTGATCGGTATAAACGCCCATCCGGACGAAAAAGTTCAGCATTTTTTGCTGGTGTCGCTCGACCAGGATCCGGAACGCCTCCCGGTCATCCCGGGCGACACCTTGCATAAGCTCCTGATCACTGGGTTCCTCGTCCTGGTTGATAGCTGATTCCTCCTGCAGCGACTGATTATAGGGGTAAATGGGGCAAAATCCGATGCTATTCCCGGGAAGCTCCCGGAAGATGGGGATATATTTTCGCCCGGTGGCTTGCAAAGGCCTGCCCGAGTGCGGATAGTAGACGACTTTACCTAGCGTGCAGGAACGATGGTGGACGAAGAACCGATAGATCCAGGCGAAATTATTCGCGAGCAAAGAATGGAGCTGGAACGGGTTACCCGGGAGGAGGCCTGGTTTCTCGGCGAGCAGCTTGATCGCTTTGTTCATCAGCACGAATGGGATGTACAGCTTCGCGTGGCGGATATCTGGTTGAAAAACGGCCAGGTCTTCCGTGAGCAGGCGATTCAGCGTATTCGCAGTCGCAAGCCTCGCTAAGCAGGAGTGCCGGCGACCCGGTTTTCGCCGACCTAATCACCATAGGGTTTTTTGCATGATGGATGTTCTTTCAGTCCCGGCCTCCGGTCGCAGGCCTGCCCGCGCAATCTTGATCGACCACTCGGAATGCAGCGGGTCGCCCCGGTGATAGGCAAGCTTGGCGTTGGCGGGGTGAGCACGCTCGCCTGGCTGCTGGTGGGCGTGGCCGCTGGCGATGCCTTGGCAGAAGAAAGGAAAGCGGCCGAGGGCGGGGACCTGCACGCTCAATACCAGATGGCGGTGGCTTACATGAAGGGGAGCGGAGTGCCCGTCGACCTGGCGGTTTCCATGGTGTGGATGGAGAAGGCCGCCCGGCAGGATCTGGCCCCTGCCCAGTACGCGATTGGCCTGGCCTACGACGAGGGTCGCGGCGTCGAGCAGAGTTATCCGAGAGCCTTCAGGTGGCTGAAGAAGGCCGCCGATTCGGGTGTTTTGCAGGCGCAGTTAAAGACGGGGATCCTGTATGTCGAGGGACTCGGCACCCCGCGGAGTGCCAGCCGGGCCGTTCACTATTTCACCCTCGCGGCAAAACAGGGCAATGCCCTTTCCCAATATAAACTGGGTTCCCTGTATTACCGGGGCAAGGGGACCCAAAAGGACCTCCCGGTAGCCGCCGACTGGTTCACCAAGGCGGCCCGCCAGGGCGATGTGAACGCCCAGCACGATCTGGCCGTGATGGTCGAGCAGGGGGTGGGTGTGGTGCGGAACTACGAGACGGCCTTGGCATGGTACAGCAAGGCTGCCGCGCAGGACCATGTCAATGCTGCCTACAAGGTCGGGGTGCTGCGAACGATGAACCTTCCCGGTCATCCCGAATTGAAAGATTCGGCAGATGCCTTGAAGCATTTTCGCGTTGCGGCCGAGCAGGGGCACCTGGCCGCAATGAATAACCTCGGGGTCATCCTCACGGAGAGCGCGGATAACGATGCGATGCAGCTTGAGGGATTGACCTGGCTGGGCCGCGCGGCCAAGAAAGGGCATCCCCGCGCGCAGTACAACATCGGCAAGATCTATCTCGCGGGCAAGGTGGCGCAACAGGACAAGGTGGAAGCGTACTACTGGATTTACCAGGCCAACCTGAACGGCTACGGGAAAGCCGCTCGCATGCTGAACCAGTTGGCCGATGAAATGAGCGTGGACGAGTTAATCGAAGCCCAGCGCAAGGCGCAACTGCGCCGGCAGGCTGAAAAATAACCGGGGAATGGCTAGAAGCGGTAACCCAGCCCGGTCCGGAGGAAAAATCCCCGCAGTTCAACCGCGTCAATCTTGCTGCCGGCCGCCTTGGCGTCGCCCTTGAGGAAGTCCATCTGGTATCCGCAATCGAAGATGAGGTCGGTTTGCTCGTTGAGGAGGTAATCCACCTCGATGGCGATCTTCCCGATAATGTTTGACCCGATGTGGATCCCGTTCTTGCCCCTGCTCGGTGCGCCACGGAGGCTCTGATCCAAGGTCCATTGATCCGCATCGGATGTGGCAAATACGTACTGGACGCCGAGCTGAAACCCGAGGTCCAGGCGTTCGGAACCCTCCTTGGGGTTGCGCCAGATCATGGAGACCCCGACAGGAAACAGCGTGGCCGACCCGTCCTGGTCGGTGCCCATGACTCTGTTTCCGAATTCCTCGACGTTCAATTTTCCATTTAAATTCCAGGTCTGGATGCCGGCG
>JAYGFS010000558.1:0-6545 GCA_046581765.1 Verrucomicrobiota bacterium | reverse complement strand
GAACAGAAGCTGACCGGGGTCGAGGGCGCCCGGGTCATGCACGACCTGCTGGCCTGATCCGGGCGTGGCGGCCTGGCCCGGGCCCCGGAACAAGCGCGCCATGGAATCCTCGCGCGCGTGCTAGATTTCCGGTGCGGGGGGAACCGTCTCCGGCAAGCCCGGCGGCTCGGCCGGAAAGACCTTCGTGTAGGCCACCGCCATAGCAGCGAACATCACCGGCAGGAAGAAAATCCCCCCGATATAACAGGTGAGGATGGTGGCAAAAAAACCAATGAGTGTAAGCAGCAGGGACAAACCCAGGACCCCCCAGAAATTTTTAACTACCGCCTTGAATGACAAACCCATCGCGGCCAGGCCGTCGGCACGACGATCGGCGATCAACTGGAAACAGAAGAAAAGAAAGAAATAAAAGAGGTTCATGAGCAGAACCCCGGCCATCATCATCACCAGGTCGATAATCACGGCTTTTGGGAATGCCTCCGGTGTTTCGGCCATCATCATCATGTCGAAAATCATCTTGATGTAAAAGGGGGCGACCAGTACCGCCCCGATGACCATCATGAAAATCAGTGGAATCAACGAGGGGACAAAGACATCGAAACCCTTGAACAAGGTGCCGAACTCCACCGCTTCGCCGCGCATCTTGGCTAACAGGGCGGTGAAGATGCCACACATCATCGCCCCGAGGCAGATGTACATGGACGCACTGCCGATCATCATGCCGACAAAGGTGATGCCCAGAAAGAGCCAGTACCGGTCCTTGATCAGCAACCACCCGGAGCTGATGCAGTCCATGGGTTGGATCGGGGTCTTCGAGATTTCAACCGGGCTACGATTCACCGGGCCATGATAAGCCGCTTGTGCTGCTCCTTAAAGCTTTTCTTGCATAATCCTGCCGGGGGTCTATTTCTCTCCCCATGAAGGATCTGTTCAGCCAACATACCCGGACGCTTCAGTCCCGTTACGAGGAGACCCTGGGCCTGCTGGATGAAGAAAAAATTCACGTGGAGGCGGTCCTGCTCCACAGCGGGAGCGAACACCTTTTCTGGTCGGACGATGCCGGCGTACCCTTCATCGCACACGCCCATTTCAACCACTGGGTGCCGGTTAATCGTCCGGAACAGATGGTCCTGGTTCAACCGGGCGAGCAACCGATCTACTTCCAGGTGGTCGCGGATGATTTCTGGTACGACCGGGCGATTGACACGGCCGACTGGTGGGCGGCAGCCTTGCAGATCATTCCGCTGAAAAAAGCCGATGAGGTCATGGATCATTTACCCGCGGCACGTCGCATCGCGTTCATTGGCGAAAACACGGATTTTGCCGGGCGCATGGGTTTTCCCAGTGATCTCCAGAACGAAAAGAACCTGGTCAATCGTCTCGATTTTCACCGCTCGATCAAGACGCCTTACGAGGTCGAGTGCATCCGCGAAGCCAATGTCCGTGGCCTGGTTGCCCACGCGGCCGCCGAACAGGCCTTTCTCGCGGACGGAAGTGAACGCGATATTCACCGCGCCTTCATGGCCGCCAACGATGTGGTCGAACACGAGTTGCCCTATCACAGCATTATCGGCCTGGACGAAAAATCCGCGATCCTGCATTACCAGAATCGCCGGGCAGCATCGGGGAAGGACAGCACGGTGCTGCTGGTCGATGCCGGCTACCGGCAAAACGGTTACGCCTCGGATATTACCCGCACCTATGCCAGGCCGAAGGCCCATCCGGTCTTCCGCGAGGTCATGAAACGGGTCGATGCCCTGCAGCTGGAACTCGCAGGCCAGTTCACGGTGGGCACGCCGTACGAGGATATTCACCGGGCCGCACTCAGCCGGACCATGGACCACCTGCTCGAGCTCGAAATCATCCAGGGCGATCGGGAAGCCCTGGAAGAAGCCAAGGTCGAACGCCTGTTTCTGCCCCATGGGATCGGTCACATGCTCGGCATCCAGGTACACGATGTTGCCGGCCTGTTCAAGGACGAGACCGGCGTCCTCGTGCCCCCGAAGGAAGCGTTTAAACACCTGCGCATGACGCGGATCCTTGAGCCGGGCATGGTCTACACCATCGAACCCGGGATCTACTTTATGCCGGGGCTCCTGAATCCCGAGCGGGAAACGGAAAAAGGCTCATTCCTGAACTGGGAGCTTATCGACCAGTTGCTGCCGCTCGGCGGTGCGCGCTTTGAAGACAATATTCACATCACCGCTGAGGGCCCGGTTAACCTCACGCGCCCCGATGGGACACCCGTAGCCTAGATTCCGGATGATCCGCATAGTACGGGAATCGAGTTGCAAGCTTTTTTATTCGGGGTGCAATGTCATCGCCCGTAGTCTTCGCAACGATGGATTGATCCTCTGGTTCATCGACCGGGTGTACTTCACCGGCTGGCCCCAGGCGCGGCGTATGCTTCGCCATTACCTGGACGGGTCGGGTATGCCGCTGGCCATCGATGTTGCCGGGTTCATCCGGGCGGATGCGGGGATACGAACCGTGCTGGCAGAAGCGGTGGAACATGCAGACCGCGGTCGCATCACCATTCCCCAATGGCAGTTTGCGTGTCGAGATTGGCGATATGCGCTGGGTAGCGTGAGGCTTTGTTGGATGCGAATGGGAAATGAAGTCAAGGTCGAGGTGCAGACCCGTTACGACTGGCACCCCGGTGAAGCCCGCGTGACCCGCCGCATACACGAGGCGGCCACGAGGATGAAAAAGCATGGTGCCGCCGCCTTCGAGATAAAAGCCTGTTCCCGGATGAGCCCTGAAGATATCCAGGCCGCGCGAAGCTGGATCCCGCGGGATCGTGTCTACCTCTGAGCCGGCTTCGGCATACCCCTTCGACCAGGGGCCTGTCGCGATGCCCCTTACTTGTCCGCGCGATTATCCAGGATCAACTTTTTCGCCGGGATCTGGTTCAGGGCCTTAGGCGGGGGCGCGTTGGTGTTCAGGTGTTGCTCGATGCGGTTGTCAATCGGGGGGGGTGCGGGCGCGATTTTCGGGACCCTCGGGAAGGCCCCTGGAGGGCCGATCGCGGGTAATGTCAAGCGAGCAGACAGATCCGGCCGGGGCACGGGCGGTACCGACCCGGGAGGGGATGGCACGCGTTTGGCCTGTCCGATGGAGGCCGCGGTGGGAACCGGAAGGGCTGTTGCCGGAGGCGGGGTCTTCGGGACAATCGGTGCCTGCGGTTGGGCTGTGGGGATCACCGGTACGGGAATGGCGGGGACCGGGATGAGGGTTATTTTTGGTGCCGGAAGCGCAGCTGCCGGGATCTCCGGCAAGGTGGATGCCTCCGTCGGGATGGGCGAGGGCGAGGGAAAGACCGGTGCCGGTATCGTGGGCTCCGGTAAAACCGTTTTCGCTGGAGGGGTGAGTTCTGCCTCGATTCGTGCCGCGCGTGCGGCATTTGCCACGGCCCACTCAAGGTCGGCCTGCTGTTGGGCATTCGCCACGCGCAAGGCTTCTTTAAACTGCTCGATGCGCGAGGACTTGGGCATTATCTGGTCCGTGGGATTCGCGGATGCCGGTTCGGGGGTGGCTTCAACCGGATCTGGGGAGGCTTCTTTCAGCGAGGTCGGCCGACGGGTTACCGGGTTGGCCGCGGCATCTCCGGAGGCGGCTTTCCTGCCGCCAAAACGAAAGCGGCTCATGGGGGTATCCGCAGCCTTATCTGGATTGAGGTTACTGTCCGACCAGCGGCGATGCCAGGTATGGTCCGCACCCTTGGTCGCGTTGAACAGCCGCTCGGTTTCCGCGGAGGCCGCCTCGATGGAACTCAGGACGTAGGGGGTGATCAGGACGAGGAGTTCGGTGCGGTTCTTCTCGGCCCGCTCGCTCTTGAAGAAGTTGCCCAGGATCGGGAAGTCGCCGAGGAAGGGGACCTTGGTGTTTATGTCGCGCTGATCTTCCGACACCAGGCCCCCAAGCACGATGGTCTGGCCATTCTGCACCGCAATGTTGGCCTTGATTTGGCGCGTGGTAATGATGGGGAATTCATCGCCACCGATGACCACGTTGCCCCCCACGTTGTCCGCGCTTTGCTCGATTTCCATCACGACAAAGCCCTGTGGATTGATACGCGGGGTCACCTTGATCTCGATCCCGATATTTTCGTAATCCACCGTGGTCCGTGAAACGCCGGTGCCGAGCCCCTGTTGGGTCGAGGTCGGGATCGGTCGCCTTTCGCCCACGATGATGCTCGCCTCGGTGTTGTCGGTGGTCAGTACGACCGGGGTCGAGAGCACGCGGGCGTCGGACGAGCCCGAGGCCAGTGAAACAACGAGGTCGAGGTTTAGGTCGTAGAAGCTGGCGAAGTAGCTCAGGGCACCATCGGCGAGTTCAGTATCCCGGGTGATGTCTGCGCCGTCGAGGAAAGTGGATCCCCCCTGTCGCGATCCGCCGCCGAAAGCGGCGATGGGGGTGGAGGAATTAATGCCGCCGCGCGGGCCGAGGACCTGTGTGTTGGCCACGGTCAGTGAACGTTGCAGCCAGTCGAGACCGTAGGCGATATTATCGTTCAGGCTGACTTCCAGGATCACGGCCTCAATGAGCACCTGGTCGAGCATGATATCGAGCTCGGAAACGACTTTTTCGAGGACTTTGATGTCCTCGGTGCGGCCCATGATGAGGATGGAATTGGTCCGCGGGTCCGCGATGATCTGGGTATTCTCGGAAATCTCACCCAGGTTGCCACCCCCCGCGGCCGCGGCCTGCGTTGCGGTCTTTGCAGCTTGCGGGGTTGTGCGGGCCCGGTTTTGGTTGTTGATGAAATCGCTGATCGTGTTGGCACCCCGGCTGGCGTTTTGAGCGGCCCCGCCCGGGGTCCGGGTGGCCCCCGGGTTGCTTTGGGAACTACGGCTATCCTGGACCGCCGCCCCGATCAGCTCGTTGATGATCGCCGCAAGCTCCTCGGCATCAGCAAACTCGAGCCGGATATTCTTGAAGGTGATCTCCGGGTCCACTTTCGTGTCGAGTACCTTGATCATGTCCTCGAAAAACGGAAAGTTTTCCGGCCGGGAAATGATGATCAGGATGTTGGTCCGCTCATCCGCGATGATCTGTGGCTTGCCGGTGATCAATCCGCGCGAGGAAGCGTCGCCTGACAGGCCAAAGGAGGCGCTGGTCCGCGCCGCCGCCGCGGAGGTGCCGGTCCTGGCACGGATTATACCGGGCGGGGTGGTCCGGCTCGGGGTTGTGCTCGTGCGCGTGGCGCTACTCGTGCGCTGGGCGGCTGCCTGGTTGCGTTCATTTTCGGCCACGCTCTCCGCAATGATTTCCAGGAGCTTGGCCGCGACTTCCGTGGCCTGGGCAAATTCGATTTGAATGACCCGTTGCTCCTCGGTATGGAGGGAGGGCTTGTCGAGCAGTTTCAGGATCTCTATTACCCGCTGGATATTGTACATGGTATCCATAATCAGGAGGGAGTTCGTCCGCTCCAGGCCCTGGACCTTGCCGTAGGAATGGAGCATCGGTTGAATCACCGGTTGCAACTCGGCCGGCGTGATATGTTTTAATGCGATCACCTGCTGGATGATGGTCGAATCTTCAGGAAAGGGTTCCTCAGGTGTTTGTGTCACAATGACGCCGGGGCCCTGGAGCATCGTGTCTGCTGTTTTCACGATGATGAAGTTCGCTCCCTGGGGCACGAGACTGATATTGTTCAGCTCGAGGGCGGTCTCGATGGCCTTCAACACCTCGGTTTCCGGCAACTTCTCTTCACTGATCAGGTCCAGGGTGATCGCCGAGACGTTGGGAGCCTTGATCATGATGCGCCCGGTTATTTGACCGTACATGTCGAGCGCGTTCTGTAAAGGTGTCCCGCGGTAGGTCAGGTCCCACAGGGGTTCCGGCTGGCCGTCCAGCACCGACTTGGGTTTCACGACCTGCGCGGGCAGGCTCAGGCAGCCAGCGAGCAGCCCGGCGAGGAGGATATAGTTGTTTTTCATGGGGGGGCTCTTTCTCAGGAAATCATTCAACAGGCGTAACCTCGAGGCCTCCGGCCGGTGGGGCCGGGGCAGGCTCGGGAGCGGGAGTCGGGGCTTGGTCGCTCCGGGTGAAGGCAAAGTCGACGGTAAATTTTCCCTTTATCTTGCCGCGCTCGCTCGCCCGGGTCGACCGGGGTTTAATGGACAGCTCGGTGACGTTCATCACGATGCCGCGCGCCTGCAGGTTGTACAGAAAATAGGTCAGCGGCCCGATGGTGGTGCTGTAATCGCAATCGATTGACAACTCGTAGAGGTCAAAATTACCGATCTGGCGTTCCTCCTCGGCCTCCTTGCGATTGATGGTGAAAGAACTGTCCTCCGCGATCTGGGTGATTTCGTTGTAGAGCTCGTACTTGACATCCTTGTTCATCGGGTGTTGCGGCAGGTTGGCGATGAGGCCTTGCATCTCGCGTTCGAGCGGGACGCGCTTGCGGAGGATGTGCTCGTTCTTGGCGATCAAGCGGGCCAGGTTTTCCTTGTTTTGGCGTATTTCCCGGATCTCCGGCATCTTGTTGTCAATGATCCAGTAGGTACCCCCCAGCAGCACGACCAGCCCGGTAAGCA
>JAYGFS010000553.1:0-1934 GCA_046581765.1 Verrucomicrobiota bacterium | reverse complement strand
TATCAATTTCATGGGCAATTCAGTGTTTCAGGCCGAAGAACTTAGCAGATACGCCACCTTCCGGCCAGCATGGACCGCGATTTTAGACGATTTCCTGTGCCCGCAGGTTCCCTATAATATCGTTTTCTCCCGCGGTGGATCTGCATGCCACGACCGAGGGGTGTGGGGCGGAATGCCACCGGATGAGGAGCACCTAGAGCGTGGAGGGGTAGCTGAGGGTATCCTTGATTCCGTTCGCCTCGTCGCAAACGATGACCGTCGCGATGTGCTCATCGACCTCCTCGGGCTCGAGAAAGGAGTGCGCGAAGATAATCGCCTGGTCCCCGACTTTCACCAGGTGTGCCGCGGCCCCGTTCACACAGATGATCCCCGATCCGGCCTCGCCCGCGATCACGTAGGTTTCGAATCGTTGGCCATTCTGGAGATCCGCCACCAGGACCACTTCGTTCGGATGGATCCCCGCCGCCTGGAGGAGTTCCCGGTCGATCGTGATGGAGCCGATGTAACGCACATCGGCTTCCGTAATGGTCGCCAAGTGGATCTTGGCTTTGAGCATTTTTACCTGCATAATCCTGGGCATAAAAATGGCACACCCACAGGGATTCGAACCCCGAACCTCCTGATTCGTAGTCAGGTGCTCTATCCAGTTGAGCTACGGGTGCACCGGGTGAAGCGCGGTTGTAATGACCTTCCATACCCCGTTTGGCAAGAGGTTTTTGTCCGGGATTGGGAGTTTATCGATCGTATCCTGCCGAGGAGAAGAACAGGAAGTTCTCCTTGTCATAAGCGCCTCTCCTCGATTTTCACTTCACCCGGGGCCTTAGGGCCACTTTCCCTGTAGAAGGTTGCATTCATTTTCCCGGTGCGTTACTCTTTTGAATCATGCGTTACGCACTTGTATCTGACATCCATGCAAATGAGCAGGCTTGGGAAGCGGTGCTGGCGGATACGGTAAAGGCCGGTGTCGACGGGATCATCTGTCTCGGAGATATCGTGGGATATGGCCCCCGCCCCGCGCGGGTGCTGGAAAGCGTATACGAGCATACGGACATGTTCCTGCTGGGCAATCACGACGCGGTGACCTGCGGGCGTTTCGACTCCGATTGTTTTAATGACGAGGCGCGGGAGATCATCGAGTGGACCGGCCGCCAGTTGAACGAAAGCGCCATCGATTTTTTCAACCAGGTACCGATGATGATCCTCGGCGATACCTTCGCGCTTTCCCATGCTGAATTCGCGGTGCCCGAGCGCTTTGATTACATCTACGACCCGGCGGAGGCGATGGAGTCCTTCCGGGCGGTGGAGCAGCAGTTTCTTTTCTGCGGCCACACCCATTTCCCGGGGACCATCCGCCTCTTGCCGGATGGGGGTCCCGATTACCGCAAGCCCGCGGACTTCAAGATGGAGGAGGGATTTCGCTACCTCGTGAACGTGGGTTCGGTGGGGGACCCCCGCAACGGGGACACCCGCGCATCGTATGTCATCTACGACCTGGACCAGGAGTCGGTGGCCTTCCGCAACGTACCTTTCGATATCGAGGCCTACCGTCTCGACATCGAGTACGCAGGCATTCCCACCAAGCCGATCCTCTTCGATTATGCCGATGCGCTCACCCCGGTTGAGAGCGTGACCCAGGTACGCGAGTTCCACGTGGACGAGGACGCGGTCGCGCGCGCGACCGCGGCTGAAGATGCGGTGGGCCTCCAGCGCATTGATTCATCGGGCCTTCAGTCGCGCCGGAAGCTCGTGGTCAACGCGGGGACGATGGGGGACGGGATCTCCTTTCGCTCGTCTTCTGCGGGGCGCTATCAGAAGTCCGACCGCAACCGCCTGGCGGTAACCCTGGGTATTTGCCTGGGCAGCCTGCTGATCATCGGGCTCGCACTTGCCTGGTCGTACCAGAAGGCGAAGGACGTGAAGGTAGCGGCCCAGGA
>JAYGFS010000508.1:0-1794 GCA_046581765.1 Verrucomicrobiota bacterium | reverse complement strand
CCGGAGAAGCCGGGGGCCGCCGCCAGGCCGGGCTGCAGTACCGTCCACCCGGTGTGGTAGGTGGGGTTCACCGGGTTGTTGTTGTAGGGACCTACATAATATATTCGCACGTCGGGTTGCGGGGCCTTCCAGGTCGCCAGGCTGCCGGTCAACTCGCTGGTCAGGCCCCGTCCATCCGCGTTGGATTGTCCCGCTATAAGGTAGACATCGTACTCCGCCGGCATGACATCCCTTCGTTCGAACAGTTCCCGCACCAGGCTGGCGGTCACCGAGCGGTCATATACGTAAACGTCGTCGATCTGGCCATGGAAATCGAAATCCCGTGTACTGCTGTAGGCCTCCCCGATGGTGTCGACAATGAAGCCGGTGAGCTTGTTGTTTGCCGAGCCGGCCCATAGGCCATCCAGGTAATACTGGAGGGTGCCATCCGCCCCGGCGACGAGTGCATAGTGATGCCAGTCGGTGTCATCGGTCGCGGTGAAGTCCGCCTGTCGATCGGCACTGCTGGAGGCGCTGCGCCAGCGGATACCCGGGGTGGCATTCAACCCGACGAAAAATGTCGTGCTGTCACGTTGTCCGAGCACCATGTCCCATAGCGCGGCGTCGGAGGTGTCCCCGGGGGCTTTCTTCGCCCAGAAGGCGAGGCTGTAAGGGGTGCCCGATGAAAAAGTGTGGGATGGAATCGCGATGTAGTCCCGGTCCGCGCTGAGCGCGAGCGCGCCGGCCCCCACCGCGCTGTTGGTGGTGATGCCGGAGTTCCCCTGGAGGTCGGCATCCACCAGCACGCCGTGGTTGGTGGATGCATGGTCCGAGAAATCCACATCGAAAGGGTAATGGAACAGGGGGCTTCCCATCAGGTACAGCTCCCGGACCTCCGTCCCGGGCAGTGCATCATCGTAGATGCGCACGTCATCAATTTGGCCGTGAAAATCGAAATTACTGCTGTCCGGGAAGGCTTCCCCGATGGTGTCGTATATGAATCCGGTAAGCTCGTTGGCCTCGGCGCCGAAAAATTCACCGTCGAGGTAACAGCTCAAGCTTCCCGCCGCGGTGGCGGTAATCGCGTAGTGGTGCCACTGTCCATCGTGCGGGGTGGCAAAATCCGACTGGCGTTCCGCGCTGTTGCTGCTGCTTCTCCTGCGCAGCCCAATGGTGTTGTGCAGGGCGATAAAGAAGTGGTTGTCCAGTCGCTGCCCGATGACCATGTTCCAGCCAAGCCCGTTCTTCCTGGCCCAGAAGGCGATGCTGTAGGGGCTGCCCGAGCTGAAGGTCTGCGGGGGAATAGCAATGTAGTCCCGCTCCACGCTGAGATCCAGCGCGCCAGGGCCCACGACGCGGTCCCCGGCATTGGTCGTAATGCCGGAGAGGCCCAGGGTCCCCCCGGCCACCAGGCTCCCATGCTGGCCCCCCACAAGGTCCGTAAACCCTGAGTCAAAGGGGTAATGCCGTATGAGGGCGGACCGGGCCTGCGAGGCGAGGAGCAGGCAGACAAAGCCCACACAGGTAAAACAGGCGTGCCGGATCGCGCAAGAGGCTCGGCGAAAGCTCCACATCCCATGATCATGAGTCCATTGCAGGGGTGGGGCAAGCATTTTGCCCGTTGGCCTTGCACGGGATGCAGGGCGCCCCGGGCCACCGCCTCCCGTGCGGGCGCTCGCATGACTGCGCGTGCCCTTGCCGCACGCGCCTGTTGGGGCCTGAACAAGGGTTGACCGGCTCCCTGTCCTGTGATTCGTTGAAGTCAACCCCCATCCCCGGAGTAGCTGCTGATGCAATCCTTTCTATCCTGTCTCC
>JAYGFS010000433.1:0-3325 GCA_046581765.1 Verrucomicrobiota bacterium | reverse complement strand
GATGGCCGGGGTTCTGCTCATGAACCTCTTTTATTTCTTTCTTTTCTTCTGTTTCCAGTTGATCGCCGACCGTCGTGCCGACGGCCTGGCCGCGATGGAGTTGTCATTCAAGGCGGTAGGTAAAAATTTCTGGGGGGTCCTGGGTTTGTCCCTGCTACTTGTACTCATTAATTTTGTTGTCTCCATCCTCACCTGTTTAATCGGGGGAATTTTCTTCCTGCCGGTGAGGTGCGCCGCGATGGCGGTGGCCTACACGAAGGTCTTTCCGTCCGAGCCGCCGGGCTTGCCGGTGCCCCCCGCACCGGAGATCTAGCACACGCGCGAGGATTCCATGGCGCGCTTGTTCCGGGGCCCGGGCCAGGCCGCCACGCCCGGATCAGGCCAGCAGGTCGTGCATGACCCGGGCACCCTCGACCCCGGTCAGCTTCTGTTCCAGGCCCTGGTACTTGAAGGTCAGCAGGTTGTGATTCACCCCGATGCTGTGCAGCAGGGTCGCGTTCAGGTCCCGGATGTGCATCGGGTTCTCGATAATGTTGTACGCGTAGTCATCCGTCCGGCCATAATCGAAGCCGGGCTTGATCCCGCCGCCGGCCATCCACATGCTGAAACACCGCCCATGATGATCCCGCCCGTGGTTGTCCTTGGTCAGCTTGCCCTGCGAATAGATCGTCCGGCCGAACTCCCCGCCCCAGACCACGAGGGTCTCGTCGAGCATGCCCCGTCGCTTGAGATCTTTTACCAGGCCTGCGGAGCCCTGGTCGACTTTCTTGCACTGGTTCCGGATTGCCTTCGGCAGGTTCTTATGTTGATCCCAACCGCGGTGGAACAGCTGCACGAAACGCACGCCTTTTTCCGCCATGCGGCGGGCCCGTAGGCAGTTCGCGGCAAAGGTGCCCGGTTTACGCGCATCTTCACCGTAGAGGGCGTAGACCTCGTCCGGTTCCTTGGAGGTATCCAGGATCTCCGGGGCCGACATCTGCATCCGAAAGGCCATTTCATACTGGGAAATCCGTGCCTGGGTATCCGGATCGCCAAACCGGTCGTAATGCTGGTTGTTCAACCGCGCCAGGCCGTCGAGCATGACCCGGCGATCCTTGCGGCTGATCCCGTCCGGATTGGACAGGTACAAGACCGGGTCGCCCGAGGGACGAAGTTTTACGCCCTGGTGCTCGGCGGGAAGAAATCCACTGCCCCAGAGCCGCTCGTACAGGGCCTGCAGCTGACCGCCGTCGCGGGATATCATGACCACGTAGGACGGCATGTCCTTGTTGTCACTGCCCAGGCCATAGCTCAACCAGGCGCCGAGGCTCGGTTTGCCGGGCTGCTGGGACCCGGTGTTGATAAAGGTAATCGCCGGGTCGTGGTTCACGGCCTCCGTGTGCATGGAGCGAACGATGGTCAGCTCATCGGCAATCGAGGCGGTATGCGGAAGCAACTCACTGATCAAGGTACCCCGCTCCCCATGACGCTTGAAGTCAAACATCGGGGATACGCAGGGGAAGGTTTTCTGCCCGCTGGACATCCCGGTGAGCCGCTGGCCCTGCCGGATCGAGTCCGGCAGCTCGGTTCCATGCAGGTCCGGCATGGCGGGTTTATAATCGAACAGGTCAATGTGCGAGGGTCCGCCTGCCATGAAGAGATAGATGATGCGCTTTGCCTTCGGCGCTATTTTCTGCGCGATGTGCAGGGGATCGACCGCGGCGTTCGCGGTCCCGATCAGCCCCGGATTTACCAGGGTACTCAAGGCGGCCGCGCCTACACCCCCGCCGGCGCCCAGCAAAAACTTCCGCCGGCTGTGTATCTGGAGTTGTTCAAGAATCGGGTCCATAAGGTACTCCCTTATCCGCGGGTTAACACTTCGTCCAGGTTCAAAATCATGTTGGCAATCACCGTCCACGCCGCGTGCTCGGCGATTTCCATGCCTTCATCGCGAACGGATTCACCAATCGCCAGGTACTTTTTCGCCGATTCGGTATCAGCCTGGAAAGAGGCCAGCTGCGCCTCGTAGACCTCCCGGCAGATCGCAAGCTCCTGCGGGGTCGCCGCGCGCGCGAGGTTTAAACGGAAGGCGGTATGGATACGATCCTCGAATTTCGCACCGCCCTCTTTGAACATTCGCTCGGCCAGGTGCCGGGCGGCCTCGACAAACTGCTCATCGTTCAGGGTGACCAGGGCCTGGAGCGGGGTGATCGTCCGCGCACGCTGCACCACGCACTTCTCCCGCGATGGCGCATCGAAGATCGTCATGCTCGGCGGCGGGGCCGAGCGCTTCCAGTAGGTGTACATGCTCCGGCGATAGAGGGCCTCGCCCGAGTCGCGCTTGAACTTCAGCCCGGCGTTGATGGACACCTCGTTCCACAGGCCCGGCGGCTGATAGGGTTTCACGCTGGCCCCGCCGATCTCCTTCACCAGCAGCCCGCTGACCGACAGGGCGTGGTCGCGAATGAACTCGCCCTGGAGCCGGAAGCGCGGGCCATGGGCCAGCAAACGGTTCTGCGGGTCCGAGTCCCGGAGCCCGGCCGAAATCCGCGAGGACTGGCGGTAGGTGGCCGACATCAGGATCTGTTTGATCGTCCGCTTGATATTCCAGCCGTGCTCGAGAAAATCGCTGGCCAGCCAGTCCAGCAGCTCGGGGTGACTCGGCGGAGACCCCTGGTTGCCAAAATCCATCACGGACGATACCAGGCCCTGTCCAAAGAGCATGGCCCAGTAACGATTCACGGTGACGCGCGCGGTAAGCGGATGATCCTTCTGTACCAGCCACCGGGCAAGACCGAGCCGGTTGGCCGGGGCATCGGTGGGAAGGGGAGGCAGGAAAGCCGGGGTCCCGGGCTTGATCGCCTCTTCCTTGTTGGGCTGGTCATAGGCCCCCCGCGTAAGCACGTAGGTCATCCGGGGTTTGTCGTTGTCCGCCATGATCATTGAATTGGCCTTCGGGTGCTTCTTCTCCACCGCCGCTCGACGCTTGCCAATATCCGCCTGCTGCTGGAGGAGCTTCCTGTACTCGACGTCGTGCTGGTTCAGGTATAGGCCGGCGAGGGCCGCCTGCTGCTCATCCGTTCGCTGGTCGTCCGGGGTGGCCAGCAGTTCTTTCAGGGCATCGCCGGCATCCTGAAGCCGAGCGACCTCAACCTGCGAAAGTGCCCGCTTGTACACGCGGATATCGTCGACCTCGCCTCGCCAATTCGATCCGTTGGAACGCGCACCGACCCGGAAGGGGGCATCGTTCTTGATGGTGGCCGTCAGGTTGTCCGCCTCGACCGCGTGCTCAACCGGCTGGCCGTTGATGTATACCTGGATCCCGGCGGCTTTGCCGGATCCGTCA
>JAYGFS010000411.1:0-18267 GCA_046581765.1 Verrucomicrobiota bacterium | reverse complement strand
GCTTGGCCATTTCACGCATGATCGGCACGGTGGTCTGCGGCTTCATCTGGCGAGCGCTTGCGGAAAAATCCGCTAACTCCTTTTCCGCCTTTCTCACCTCGGGAGACGCGCTTGAGTAAAAGGAGCGGAGCGTTTCGCGATGAGCAGGCGAACGATCCTTCTCCGGAAGTGAAAGGACGGCGAAAACATCCCTTGGCAAGGGTGCCTCCAATGTTGGCAGGGGTTCCTTCAGCCAGAAAATTTCCCTGGGTGCCTTCTGGGCAAGGGAAGGGCTTGTCACACGGAGGGTCATGCCAGCTTTTTTCTTGAGGTCATTGACGAGCCTGAAGATGCCTTTTTCACTGGGATGAGGCAGGGATACGACGGTCAGGGTTTCCGCCCCGTCGAGGGCCACGGCATGCGACGGTTTCGGTGTCTTCGCATCTTCCTGGCTCCAGATGGGGTGCCGTTTGGCGTCCAGCAGCTCGACCCGGAATTTCTTGAGCCGGTCCGCAGTGCTGCCATCCATTCGGTTCCAGATAAGCACCTTGTCCACCTGATGTTCCTTCCCCAGGTCCACCTCCCACCATGGGTTGTTTGCCATCGCCGTGTGAAAGACGCTTTTCTTTTGGTAATTTCCGTCGACGTTGCCATCGTTTCCGTATTTGGCAGGGCCGGCGAATCCCGTGCTGATCTGGGTGGCTTTTCCCTTGAGGGCGAGGTTCTCCTTGCCTGCGAAGACCTGCACCTCGGCCAAATGAAGGTACCCTCCCTTAATAAGGTGGGTGACGCGCAGGAAACGGCCTTTTTTGCCCAGGTCCCCCGCTTTCGGGTAGAGTCGGAAATCCGCCTTGGCGAGCCCGGGTATTTGAATGCCCGCAAAGGATTCTTCTGGCACGGCGATTGCGATCCCGTCCTTGCCCTGGTTTTCGAAGGTCAACCGGGTCTTCTGCAAGGCACCCGCGAAACTTTTCTGCCAGGCATCGAGGTCATCGGGGGTGCGTGCCTTTAGCTCGGCCACCTTTTTCTCCAGCTCGACGACCCGGGCCTTCATCGCCTCCCTCTTTTTTACCTGTTCGCCGGAGTAAACCTGATGCGTGGGGCCTTCGTCACGACGGTCGGAGTCTTCCGTGTTGTTGAGGATGGCGAAGAACCGAAAATATTCTTCCTGTGAAATGGGGTCGTACTTGTGATCGTGGCACTGGGCACAGGCCATGGTAACGCCCATCCAAACCGCCAGGGTGGTGTTCACCCGGTCGACGATGGCGACGTTGCGGTACTCCTCATCGTTGGTGCCGCCTTCGTTGTTGGTCTGGGTGTTGCGGTTAAAGGCGGTGGCGATGAACTGGTCGTCCGTGGGATCGCTAAGCATGTCTCCCGCCAGTTGTTCCACCGTGAATTGATCGAAGGGCAGGTTGCGGTTGAAGGCCCGGATTACCCAGTCGCGGTAGCCCCATATGGTGCGGGGTTGGTCGTCGGCATACCCTGCACTGTCAGCATAGCGCGCGAGATCCAACCATTGCCGTGCCCAGTGCTCCCCGTAAGCCGTTTCGTCCAACAGGCGGTCAATTAACGCCTCGTAGGCTCTCGGCGACGAATCCTGGGCGAAGGCGTCCGCATCATCGGGCGTAGGGGGAAGACCGGTCAGGTCGAGGGAAAGCCGGCGAATCAGGGCGAGGCGGTCGGCTTCCTCCGTCGGGCGAAGACCTGCGGTATCCAGCTTCGCCAGGATGAAATGGTCGATTTCGTTTCTAGGCCATTTTTTGTCCTTCACCTCGGGCAATGCCGGTCGAAGGGGTTTGTCGAAGGCCCAATGGGATTCGAACTCGGCTCCTTCGGATATCCATTGATGCAGGAGGTCCTTTTGTTGTTCATTCAGGAAACGCTTGGTTCTCGGTGGAGGCATCACCTCGTCCGGATCATCCAACGAAATCCGGGCAATCAGTTCACTGGCCTTGGGATCACCGGGCACCACCACGCGCATTCCGTCCCGGTCCACGGTGGCGGATGCCTGGTCGTCCAGCCTCAGTTTCGCTTTGCGGGCCTTGGCATCAGGACCATGGCATTGGAAGCAGTTTTCCGAAAGAATCGGTCGAATCTGCCGGTTGAAATCCACCCCGGCCCGGCTGGTCGCCAAGTCCACGAGCAGGCAAACAAGTAGCAGACAAGGGTACTTCATACCCGGCTAAGGTAGCATCTCAGCCCCTTACGAACAGCCTGAATGCGGGGTTAAATAGCGCGCGCACGCTTGTTATCGCCACTTTTTCCGTGCTAAGCCCCTTGAATGAAGGGCAAGCACAGCCTCGCACGCAAAGCCGCACACTTCTCCTTTTTCGCTCCACTCGCGATCGCGGTACTCTGGCTGGTCTTATCCCCGCTTACCAGCACGTCCGTTGCGGCCCGGTTGACCTGTGCCATCGCGGGCAGCCTCCTGATCAGCATCGCCGTGGTCAGTGCCGCTTACGCACTGCAGGCGATGAAAACATGTGGTCGCCAGGGCATCCTGGTCTTCGCCGTATCCGGGCTCTTGATCAACGGCCTGCTCATCGCGGCCACGGCACGACGGGCCCAGGTAAACCGTACGCGGCCCCGGGTCCCCCCCTATACCCTTGCCCAGATGAACAACATGTTGCCCGTGCTTGAGAACAGCCTGGCCATCGTCGACGAAGACTTCGGGTTCCGCTTCGAATTACCCGCCGGTTTTGTGGAAAATCCCCAGGGCAAGGCCATGCCCAACGTGATTCATGCATTCATTCTCCGGTCGACGAACGGCAACCGGGTCGTCGTGATCAACCGGCTGGGCAGCCTGCTTGAGCCCGGGACATCCCCCGGCGTCCTGGTGGAAAAACAGGAGGAGCAACTGCCCCCGGGCAGCCGGGTGGAGGCCTTTTCCGCCAGCTGGGGTGCCTACGAAATCCCCGGCGTCAAGGTCCTCCTCCAGGGGGAGCAGCGTGTCCTTGAGGTGCAGCTTCCCCTCGCCACGGAAGCCGTACAACTGAACATCGCCGGCCCGGAGACCCTGAAGGATGACATGCACGGGTTATTGAACGATATCCTGAGGAGCTTCAGGTCCCGTTCAAGCTGGGAAGCAACGCAGCCAGGCCTTCCTCCCTGAGCCCCGCAAGGGCCGGGATTCGGATCACTTCCTTTTCCGCGGAGGCCGCACCTGCCAATTCGGGTCGTCCACGTGCTCGGCGGCCATCAACTTGATCGCGGTCGCCACCTTCTCGGGATGGGATGATGCGACATTGCGTTTCTCGCCGATATCGGTGCTCAACTCATACAACTCCACCTCGCCCGTAAACATCGGCCTGCGAATGGCTTTCCACTTCCCGAAGCGAAGCGCCTGCTTACTCGATCCCTCGTAGAACTCCCAGTACAGGGCCTTGTGCGTGTCCTGCTTTTTACCCGTCAACACCGGCAAAAATGAAATCGAGTCGCGACCCGGGGGCAAGGGGACCCGGCCAGCTCACAGGCCGTGGCCAGGAGGTCGCCGAAATACGCGGGGTGATCGGAGCGGGAGCCGGCCGCGATTCGACCCGGCCAGCGGGCGATCGTGGGCACCCGGATCCCGCCATCGGTCATGTCGCGCTTCATGCCGCGCAAGGGGCCGTTCGCGTCGAAGAATTCCGGGTTGTTCCCGCCTTCACGATGCGGCCCGTTATCGCTGGAAAAAATCACCAGGGTGTTCTCGTCAATACCGTGCTGTTTAAGCTTTTCAAACAGGCGGCCGATATCGCGGTCCATCCGCGTGACCATCGCCGCCTGGCCCTTATCCGGGTCCGGCCAATCCTTGTCCGCGTAAATCCCGTAGTCGGGTACCTCCTGGCCGTTGCCGGTCCAGCGGGCTGCCTCGTTGTTCGCGTGCGGAATATTGATCGACCAATACAGGAAAAAGGGCCGGTCCTTGTTCGCATCCAGCCAGCCGAAGGCCTTTTCCGCCACCAGGTCCGGGACGTAATCGAGCTTCTTGTCCGCCCGTGCCCAGCCGGCTCCGTCCTCCGGGTAGCCCTTTTCCCGCTTCAGTGCCACCCACTTCGGGTCATCCACGTTCCGCAACTTCACCTTCCCGTAGCCTTCGATGATAAATTCCGGGTAAAAGTTGTGCGCGTGCCGTTGGTTCAAATAACCGTAAAAGGCATCAAAGCCATGCTTCATCGGGTGCCCGGGAGAGTCGAGCTCGCCCAGGCCCCACTTACCGAACAATCCGCAGGTGTAGCCGGCTTTCTTCAACTCGGAAGCCACGGTTATCTCCCCCGCTTGCAAGGTCTGCTTCGGCGCGTTATTCGCATTGCCGCGCGTCCAGCAGTGCCCCGTGTGCAGGCCCGTCATCAAGACACAGCGCGAGGGGGCACAGACGGTTGACCCCGCGTAGAAATCACTGAGGAGCATCCCCTCCTTCGCCATGCGATCGATATGGGGCGTTTGTATATGCTTCGACCCAAAGCACCCGAGGTCCCCATAGCCGAGATCGTCCGAGAGGATAAAGACCAGGTTGGGCAGCCCGCCAAAGCCCGGCAGGACCGGGGCAAGCAGGAGAAGAATAAAAGGAACCACGAAGCTCTTTTTCATATCCACAACCCTGCTAAATAACGAAAGCACATGCCAGTCGATTGTACGGGTATTCGTAATGAATCCGAGGGAGCGATGCCCCATCGGGATAAACGTTTATCCGCTCATCGCGTAGCCGGGAACCGCTAGAGAATTCCATCGATCACCGTTCCGAAATCCATCTCGAGACGCTTGTACCCGGGAATAAACATACGATCCGGCCGAAGGCCGAGCTGGTGCAGAATCGTGGCATGGATGTCAGTGACATAATGTGGATTCTCGACCGCATGAAATCCCAGCTCATCGGTTGCGCCCTCCACCACCCCGCCCTTGATGCCGCCACCGGCCATCCAGACGCTGAAGCCATACGGATGGTGATCCCGTCCGTCGGCACCTTGAGACCCCGGGGTCCGGCCGAACTCGGTCGCGAAAACCACGAGCGTTTGGTCCAGCAGGCCCCGCTGCTTGAGATCCTTGACCAAGCCCGCGATCGGGCGATCGACCTGCAGGGAAAGTTCGCTATGCTTTTCCTTGAGCTTGGAATGCTGGTCCCAGGCACCGGCAGCCCCACCCCCGTGCATGATCTGGATGAAGCGAACGCCCTTCTCGACAAAGCGCCGGGCAGCGAGGAGCTGCTGGCCGAAGGGCCGGGTCTCTTTCCGGTCAAAACCGTACAGGGTACGCGTGGCCTCGTTCTCCCGGTCGAAATCAACAATATCCGGAACCGAGGTCTGCATGCGAAAACCGAGTTCATAGGACTTGATGCGGGCCTCGAGGGCCGGGTCATCCGGGTACTGCTCGGCCGCCAGGTGATTCAGGCGCCGGACCAGGCCAAAACCCAGGCGCTGCTCCGCCGCCGACATATCCCCCTGCGGGCGGGCAAAATCCAGCGGGTTTTTCGGGTCGATTTTCAGCTGCACGGCGTCGTGGGCCGGACCCAGATAATGTCCGTCACTGCGATCAAAAAAACGCGGGCCCATGCTGATGAACTGGGGCAGGTTCTCGTTGAGGGAACCGAGGCCGTAATCCACCCAGGCCCCAATGGTCGGCGTGCGCGGATCCAGCATATGCCGCCCTGAATGAAACTGCACCTGGGCCCCGTGATTGTCGTCCGTCGTCCACATCGAGCGGATCACCGCGATGTCATCGATACAGGAGCCGGTGTGGGGAAACCAGTCGCTGACCTCGATACCGCTCTCCCCGTAGGGCCTGGAGCCGACCTGGAGTGGGTAGATGGTGTTTCGCTGTTGCCCGTTGGCGTCGTTGACCACCACCACCCGCACCCGCTTCAGGCGTTCCGACTCCTGGACATACGCGTACGGCGTCTCGGAAATCGTTTTGCCCGCGTAGTGGTTTAACGCCGGCTTCACGTCGAAGCTTTCCATGTGGCTCACCCCACCCCGCATGAACAACCAGATCACGCTCTTGGCCCTGGGGGCCTTTTCCGGAAAGCCGGATGGGGGAGCCCAAGCTTCAGACCCCTGACTTTCACGTGCCAGCATACCCTGCAGGGCGAGACCCCCAAAACCGAGTCCCGTCTGCTGCAGGAACCGGCGGCGTTGAATCGCGTAGTGAAGCTGTGGGTCCATGCTCATCGGATGGTAACAAAATCGTTATGGTTGATGAGTACGTGAACCAGCCGTGCGCGGACACGTGCTGCATCGCCCTGGATTTCCTCCAGCTCGGCCAGGTAGTCGGAACAGGCCTCGCGCTCGTCCGCACTGGGCGGGCGGGCAAGCAGGATTTCAAAGGCCTCGCCGATCAAGTCGGGTCCGCTTAACCGTGCCGCAATCACCGCCGCCTGGTCGAGGGCTATTTTGCTATTCGCCATCGCCAGGGCCTGCTGCGGAACGATACTCTCACTCCGCCGGTAGCACTGCAGAATATTCGCGTTGTCGAAGGTCTCGAGAAAAGCGCTCTTGGTGTCCCGGGACTGGCGGAAATACAAGCTTCGCCGGGACCCCCCCTGCTTGGGATCCAGCGGCGGGCCTCCCCGCTGCAGGTCAAGTGTGCCCGCCAGGTGTAAAAGACTATCGCGGATGACCTGGGATTCCATGCGCCGCGAATTCATCCGCCAGTAGGTCCGGTTCTCCCGGTCGAGCGAAAGCGTTGCCGCATCCGCGTCCCGATTCGATGAACTCAGGCGATAGGCCTCCGAGGTCAGGATCAAGCGGTGAAGGTCCTTGAAATGCCAGTCCGAGGCCATGAAAGACGCCGCCAGGAAATCGAGCAGCTCCGCCTGCAGCGGCTTCTTTGCCCGGCGGCCGAAATCGAACACGCTGTCGACCAGCGGCTCGCCGAAGTGCCGCATCCAGACATGGTTTACCGCCACCCGGGCGGTGAGGGGATTCTCGCGGGAGGTGATCCAGCCCGCAAATGCGGAACGACGGCCCGTACTCGTTACCGGGTATACCGGCGGATAATCCGACGGCTTATCTGCAGGCGTCTCGAGAGCCTTCACGCTCGCGCGAAGGCTGGTATAGTTCCGTGCATCCGCACCCGGTTGATCGCGTTTGGCTTTCGCCTTGGCCAGGACCTTCTCCGCGGCCTGCCGCTTGTCCGGATGTGCCCGGACGAACGCGGTTTCCGCCTTTGCGACGACCCATTCCGCCTGGGCCCGGGACGCCGCGTGGGCCAGCTTGTCCGCCTGCCCCCCTCCTCCGTACCTGGCGCGATCCGCCGCGATCACCGCCCGCACTGAATCCAATTCGGCCTGCGCTTCCGCGCATTCCGCCTGCGCCACCGCGGTCCCTTTTTCCGTATCCCCCGGCGGGGCATCCCCGCCCTTCGGCTCGGTGAGTTCCACCGCTTCAGGCAGCGAACGGATTTCCAGGTGATCGAAGGCCGCCGTCGCATCGAAGGCGGAAAGTTCAATGCAACCCGGCATGCGTTCCGGCAGGCGGTAAGCCAACAGGAATACATCGTTCAGCCAGGCATTCAGCAGACGATCGCGCACGGCAAAACGAAGGGTATAGGTTTCGCCCACTCGAATGGGATGCTTCACCCGTCCCGGTGCAGGATACGCAGATTTTCCCCGGGTCACGTGCGCGACCTGCAACTTGGGACCGGGCGCATGGGCACTGGTATACACGGTATGGGCCCGCTGGCCGTCTTCCGAGGCATCAAATCGGAAGGAAATCGACTTGTAGGTGGCACCGCCGGTATGGGTATACCGGCACGTCAGATCAAAATCGCGCGGATGTTGCTCCCGGCTGCGCAACTTCGCCCGGTCTCGAGCAACGACCTGCTGGTGCAAGGCGCCGCCCTCGAAAACCCAGCCCTCACCCGTCATTTCCCAGCGATTCGTATTGAGTTGATCGAAAGCCTCTTCGAGCAGGAACATTTCAGGCGAAGGCTTCCCGGCTTCGTCGATCTTCCCCAAGGCTTTCGCATGCTTCTTTTCCGCCTCGGCCAAGGCCTTCGCCCTGGCTTCAAGCTTCTTTTCCGCCAGGCGGACATAGGCCTCCTGGACCTCAACCCGGGCACCCGGCGCATAGGCCTGGTACGGCAGATCAATCGCCTTTATCGGCGGGGCGAAATGGGCCAGGATCGCCGGCACGCCGGGCTCGATGACCAGGTCGGTATCCGGATTCTTTTCATCCCCCCGGATATGCAGGCGGGTTACCGCGTCCAGGTGGTCGTCGAACACGCGCGGCAGGCCGGCCTTCTCAAGGTCGGTTTCACCCGGCACCGGGTCGAGCCGGACCTGGTGGGGCTCGAAGATGGCCCGCAACTGGTAATATTCCTGCTGCGAAATTGCATCGTACTTGTGGTCGTGACACTTGGCGCAATTGAAGGTGAGGCCGACAAAGGCCTTCCCCGTATGCTCGATGGTATTGTCGAGCCAGGTCGTGCGGTTAAAGAGGTAATAGTTGCGTGCGAGGAAGCCGGTGGCCCGGACAACATCCGGATCGGCGGGGGCCAGCTCGTCACCCGCAAGCATCTCGAAAATCATCCGGTCGTAGCCCTTGTCCTCGTTCAGGGATTCCACGATCCAATCCCGCCAGTGCCAGAGATGCTTCTGGCTGTACCGCAATTGCTTGTTCAGTCCATACCAGTCGCTGTAGCGCCAGACATCCATCCAGTGCCGCGCCCATCGCTCGCCGTACTCCGGCCTCGTGAGCAGTTCATCCACGATCTGCTCCCAGGGACGATCATCGTGCAACTGGTCCCGCGTGGGCGGCAGACCGATAAGATCGAGGTACACGCGCCTGAGCTGAATGGACCGCGGAGCCGCAGCTTGCACGGTCGTGCCCGCCACCTTCCGTCGCGCATCCAGGAAAGCATCCAGTGGATGACCCGGACCCGGAACGGGTGGCGACTCAATCGGCTGGAAGGCCCAATGCGCGGCTGGATCGTCTTCCGCCCGCTCCTTCTCCGGTGCGGGCGCGCCCGCAGCAATCCACGCGCGGAGAGCCTCGATGGTGCCCGGTTCAAGGGCTTTCCCCTCCGGCGGCATGCGCTCATCCGGGTCTTCACTGGTGACGCGCGCAAGCAAGGCGCTGCCTTCGACCTGGCCGGGCCTGACTACCACCTGGTCTTTCGAGCCGGCCAGCAGGTTCGCCGCGGTGTCCAGGCGCAGGCCCGCCTTCTGCTTCAGGGCCCCATGACAAGCGTAGCAGCGCTCCGCGAGGACAGGTTTAATCGCCTCCAGGTAGGAGGATGCCCAGAGCGCGAAGGGCCAGCAAAAAAGCAAGGTGTATAGCGGAATGCGCATGAAATCGGTTACATACAAAGTAACCCCTGACGCCTGTCAGGCAAAGGCCAAGCGGGTTCATTTTTGCTCGATCATGGGGCACCCCCGTGTCCGGGACAGGGCCTATTTGACCCGGATTCCCTTGGAATCGGCTTTTTTAAGCTTTGGTATCGCCATCATTAAATTGTTAATCCATTCATTCTCGGGTATGATTTAGCCTATGAACGCGACCATTCTACCCGGGTTTTTCTGCATCGTTGCTCTCGGCATGACCGGCCTGAAATCGCAGGCGCAGCTGGTCACGCTGGTTGGACCCACCGCGAGTTGCCGGGCCCTGGTCCCCTCCACGGGCAATGGGGGGAGCAGCCTGGGCCTGAGCTGGACCCTGCTCCCCAATCCGGCGAACATCAACAATTGGTTCAATGGCTTGATGGGGGTGGGATATGAACGAAGCAGTGACAACACCTACGACGACCTGTTCAACATAAATGTTGAATTCCAGATGTACGCCATCAACCAGACCTGCTACATCCGCATCCCCTTCAACATCCCGAACCAGGCTGTGCTGGATGTCTACCAGAGTGCTCCAAATGCGGGAAATCCACGCTTGCAGCTGAAGGTAAAATACGACGACGGGTATATCGCCTACTTGAACGGAACAAAGATTGCCGAGCGCAATCCGCCCACCGGAACCCCGACCTGGAATTCATCCGCCCCTAGAATACACGACGACTCGCAAGCCCTGGTTTATGAAAATGTGGATGTGAGCGGGTTTGCCAGCGCACTGGTCGTCGGGCCGAACATCCTCGCGATCCACGGACTGAACCGCGGCTTGACCAGTTCGGATGCCGTCTGGGTAACGGAACTGATCGGGGACAGTTCGCCACCCCCGGATCCCCCGGCCTGGCCGGAGCTGATCTGGGAGGAACTCTCAGACGAACTGGAGGATGCCAACGACATCGCCTGGCCGAATGATGGAAGCGGGCGGCTGTTTATCGCCAATCTTCTCGGCACGATCCAGATCTATGCAAACGACGACGTGCTGAACACGCCATTCATGGACATCGATGACGGGCGGCTCCTCGCCTTCAGCAGTGGCCAGGGCCTGCTCGGGCTGGCCTTCCCCCCGGCCTACTCCAACAGCGGGGTCTTTTACGTGACCTACACCTCCGACGAGGTCACGCATAACGTTGAAACCGACCTGGTTCTTTCCCGTTTTCATGTAGATCCCGGTGACCCCAATATCGCGGATCCCAATTCCGAGGAGGAATTACTCCGTATCACCTATCCCGAGGCGGAACACAACTCCGCCCAGATCCGATTCGGGCCGGATGGCATGCTGTATATGGCCACCGGTGATGGCGGGGACAGCGGGGACCCGGATGGAAATGCGCAGAACCGCCTCTCCCTGCTCGGCAAGATGCTCCGCATTGACGTGGAAGGCACGCCCTCCCCCGGCCTCGCTTACCGGATTCCGCCTGACAATCCTTTCGTGAGTAACGTGAGCACGGCCAACGAAATCTGGGCCTTGGGACTACGCAATCCACGGAGCTGGTCCTTTGACAGCGAGACCGACGATCTCTGGCTGGCCGACGCCACGGAGGACACGGAATCCGGCCAGAATGAAATCAACCACGTCTCTTTCGCCAGTGCCCGGGGGAATAATTTTGGCTGGCGCTATTACGATGGTGCATCCGTCTCGGGACTGGGGGCGCCCGTCGTTGGAACACCCCGGGTCACCCCGATAAATGAATATACACGGACCTCCCTCGACTGCTCGGTCATCGGCGGCCTGGTGTACCGCGGCGAGGAGTTCCCCCTGCTACAGGGGTTTTACATTTTCGCCGATTACTGCCACGGGATCAGCGTCATCGGCGAGGACAGCAATGGCGATTACATGCGGAACGATTACCCGGCTGCGGGTGCATCCCAGGTCACCAAGTTCGTGGCGGGGGAGGACGGCACGGTCTATTTCGTGACCAACCTCGGCAAGCTATACAAGATCATGGACAGCCAGAGCGAAGACTTCAGGAACATTACGGACTGGACAATCAACGGGAGTGGTCAACATGAAATCACCTTCGGCACCCGTATTAACAGTCCTTCCGGCCTTCAATACTCCTTTGACCTGGACACCTGGCAACTGGTGGCGGCCCTGCAGCAGGCGAACGACGTTTTGATGACGGTGGTCAATCCGAACCCGGCACACCTCAATGCCCCCCGGATCTACTACCGGGCCATCATTGAGTCGGGCCAATAGGAAAGCCGCCACCACCCGGATTGGGCGGGCACCGGCCTACTCGCTTTTGTGAACAATGGCAGCGTGGCCGTCGGCGTAGGCGACGACCTCCCCTCCCCATGAAACCGGGTGCAGGTCTTTCAGGATCATTACCTGTCCGGGATTTCCGATCCCCACCAGGGACTTCCCCGCCATCAGGAATAGGTAGTCCGGCTGGTTATCCTCCTCCCGTTCCAGCGGGCTGTCGAACACATTTGGACTCATCACGTAGGGGCGGATATCGGAGAAGTGGAGGGGGAGGCGGTTCCCGTTCGCCTTCGCGTAGTTCAGGGAGGCTGCGGCGAGGATATGCGCATTTTCCCGGGCGGCTTCATCCGAAATTTCCGCCTTGGCCTTACGGAATCCCGGTATGGCGACGGAAAGAATGATGAAACCGATCACGCTGGCGACCACGCCGATGTAACCCGTGACCAGGCCGGTTGCCGCGCGACCCTGTCCGCCGAGTCGACCATTCGAGGCCCGGATCCTTTTCTGGGCCAGGTGTCCGCAGATCACCGCGGGGACGACCAGCACAAAGGGCAGGAACATGGCGCAAACGAGGCCTATGCAACCCAGGGTGATGCTCGCCGTCGCGAGTGCAGAGGTTTTGAGTGGGTCGGGTGTTTCGTCCATGGTTATCTTTAGCATCAGGGTTTACCCAGGATCTTCAACCAATTTGTATCTGCAACCTTGATATACGGATCACGATTAGCGAGCCACTTGTGCCGAGTTCTGGCCTCGGCGTTCAAGCAGAGGGGGGTCCTTGAATACGGTGGCGACCGAAAGCGGGGCTTCGTAATCGGTCGTGTCGCGGATCCATTCGTACATCACACCCAGGAGGACGCGATAACTTTCAGGCCGGTGCCCTGCAGCCCGGTTGACCGCGGAAATCTCAAACGCAGACTTCCATTGCTGCATAATCGTTCTCCATCCGTAGAACACGCTGTGTCGCGGGTCGTATATGTGCGTGGACTCCGAGGTGAGCCCATTCAGTTCAAGGATGCTCAGGTTCCGACCGGCTTTCAAGTCCTCGACAGAAGGTACCCGGACGTCATAGCGCCCGAAGTGAAACCCCGCGTAGCATTGACTGATTCGTTCGAACTCGTTTTCCAGCGCAGGGGTGATCAAGTCGCAGCCATCAAGAAACACCGCGCCCCGGGCGTGGGTTCCTAACTGGCTAAGCATGATACGCTCGTCCCGGTCAGGGACCTCATAGATGTGGTCGCGAAACTTTTCGATAAAGAACGGGGCCATACAGACCGCACGTTCATCGCGGAGGATCAATTCTTCGAGGGTGGCGGTGCCGTCACCGATGACCGAGGGAATTTCCTTCGCGGTAATGGAAGTGACCCGACCGCTTGATTCATCGGCCGTATGCATATAAAACACCCCGAATTCCAAGCCCGCGATGCAGGGCTGAACGACAACATCAACCGGACAGGTGTCGAGAAACTCGCGCGCCTCCTCCTCGTTGGCCACGACACCGACACCTTGGCCGCGATACCCGATATCCGGCTTGATCACGAGGGGATAATCCAGGGTCTGTTTTTCCCGGTAAGCATCCAGGTGCTGCATTTGACCATGGATCGATAGCTCCGCTGGAATACGTATCCACGGCGGAATCACCTCGCCTGCACCTTGAAGACCGGTAAATATCTCGTGTTTGCTCTCGCGCAGGAAACCGCTGTACGGCATGCCCGGATTGACGACAAGGCAGAGCCGCAAACTGCGATATCGCAGGACCAGGCCGAGGACATAGAGCACGATGGGTGGATAGAACAGCCAACGCGGCCAAAATTCCCAGCGCGTGCGCCGGCGCCAGCTGCCAATCCACAACCGCCGTCCTCGCCAGGTCACCAGGGGCAGGATTTTATGGAACAGGAACCAGAGCAGCAGGATCAGGCCAAGCAGGCTCCAGAGTGCCAGGTGCTTGTTGCTGGAAAACCAATGGATAAAGGTATCCCCGAAGATCACCGATATCCCCACCAGTAAGGGTGTCCAGAATAACGCGGCAAAGCCCTGGTAGGCGGTGAAGCGGAAGAAGCCCACCCGCAGCATCCCCGCAGAAAAATAGAAGGGAACGCGGGCACCGGGCAGGAAGCGGGAGCCAAAGACCAGGAGAAACATGTTCCGGCTGAAACGATGGGCCTGGAGGTCGACCTTCTTCTGGGAGATGAACCAGCGCAAAGGGCGCTTGCGCAAGGCCGGGCGACCAAGAAAGCGCCCCATCAGGTAAATGCCGCAGTCGCCGGCGACCAGGCCGATGTAACAGGCAAGCACCGCGGGCCAGAAGCCCACGATACCCTTGAAGACCAGGATGCCGGCACCGATGAGGGTGAGATCCTCCCCCGCCTGTACGGCCAGTACGAGCAGGATCATGATCACGATCAATCCGGGCCCGGAAATCTTCTCACGGGTGTAGGGTTCGGCAGCCGCACGAACGCGTGCAGGATCGGCGGATGAACGGGTCCGCGCCGTACCCGCATCCACCTGCGCAAAAAATCGAACCATGGGTTCGATCACGATCTGCGGATCGAGCAGCGCCTTAATGTGACCCCCATCAAAGTGGACGGTTTCCGCCTGTGGCATGATACGCGCGTGTTCCCGGGCAGCGGCGAGCGGAACCTGGGTATCCCCCCGACCGTTGACGATCAGAACCGGTCCCTCGTAGGCTTCCATGTATCCACGCAAGGGCCGCTGGTCACTGTCCTTGAAGTTGCGGGCGTAATACACGTTCAACAAAGAGCGATCCAGGAGGGACATGTGTGGAAAGAGGTGCTGCAGTCCGCCCAGGACCACGTACTGGACAGCATACAGGGCGTGGTTGAGTGCGTAATCGCCGAGGAGCTCGACCTCCTGGGCTCCGATACCCGCAAACAGAACCAGGGATGCCGTGCGATCGGGCGCCCGGTCCGCGACATGAATCGCCACCCCGCCCGACTGGCTATACCCCACCAGGTGGGCCCGTTCAATCTGCAGCTTGTCCATCAGCTGGAGCAGGTAGTCCGCATGTGCATCGATCGAATAGTCGGCAATCTTGCGATCCGATCCGCCGAACCCGGGCAGGTCGGGAATGATCAGCCGATGATGGAGAAAGTGTCCCGGGAAATGCTTGAAGGTCTGGCCCGCCATCGGCGTGCCATGCAGCAGGATGACCGGCGTAGGCGAAGCCACGTGCTCCGGAACATACTCTCGATAGGCCAGGGCGACGTGCTTGCCGCTTCGCTGGGCGCGAAAGACTTCCCTCACCTGGACCGTTTGCTGGTCGTCGGCCGGGTGGCTATGCCGCGTGTATCGATGGCTGACCAGGGAGGAAGTCCCCAGGAGCAAGAGGTACACCGGGATCCACCACCTGGACCGTCGACGGTAAGCGCGTGAACTCACCGCCGTACCGCATCAATCGTGTCGAGATGTACCTGGACGCCCTGGGCATCAGCCTCGTAGGAGAGTTGGATATCCTCGCCGAGGACGAGGTGGCTGAAGCTGACCGTGCGGGCATCTTCACGCGCCATGCAAACCGAGTAGGCCGTATCTTCCGGGTGCTGGCTATGGTGATACGCCGCGTGCGCCTCCCGGCCGGGGAGTCCCTGATCCAGCACCTGGCGCTGATAGGCCTGGTAGCGATAGGCCAGGACCTCCTCGGTCTTCACGGATGAAGTGGAGAGCACTTGCAAGCTGAAGGGGCGGGTCTCCTTCTCCAGGCTGCGGCCGTCCCAGGTAAATTGAAGCACCTCCTGCCTGCGCTGAAAGGCCAATAGAATGAATCCGCGATAATTCGCCGCATTTTCAAGCGTCATCTCCTGCTCGACCTCGTCCGGCCTTTGACACGCCATGAACCGGGTGACCAGACGGCCTCGGCTCGCGGGGTCGGGAGCGGGAGCGGTCACCTGGGCGGCATAGTAATTCAGGATTGCCACCGCGAGGCCGTACTCATTGGCCGCCAGCCAGGTCCCCCCTCCAGGGCCGTCGATCGCGGCCAGGTATTTCACCCCGTGCTGAAGGTGTACCCGGGGGGCTTCGGCGGATAAGCGGGTGCGCTGTTCATCCCGGTTGAAGAATATCTCGAGTCCCTCCGGGGACTCAACCCACGTTATTGTGCACATGTAAGCTGGGATTGGCGATAACGAAGCGTGGAAGGCGCTACCCCGAAATCCGGGTGGGGCTCGATGCCCTGGTGCTTCAGCATCATGCCGATTAAGGCGTAATGGTGCACGGTGTGGCTGATCAGGAATTGGAGTTCGCGCCTTACGGAGCTGCTGCTCATGCGCTGGATATCTTCGCTGCCACAATCCATTTTACAGGCTATCGCCCGCTCCGAATCGTTCTCCGGGAGGGATTTCAGCCGTTCGACCAGGGCTTCAATGCAGGAGATTGCGTAGCTTCGATCGGTTTCGATTTCCACCTCGCGGGCGCGGGCATCGTAATCGACAACAGCACATGCGATCCCGTCGAGCAGCCCTACATAGTGATCAAGGCAATGGCGGATATGGGCACCTACCCCGTTTCTATACAGCGGGGGTTCGACATGGGTGTAATGCTCGTCCGCGATGCCCTTGAGCAACTGGAGGCCCTGCTCCAGGAACCGAATGTTATCGTCAATGATCAGGACGGGATGTTGCATACTTCCTCCGAAGGAACGGGCACAAAATGGGATAAGACAGCATTTCTGAGGGCTATGGCCAGCTCTTTTCGATCCGAATGTGAATGCCTCTCACTACCAAATGTAATCGTCACATAAAAAGTCTTAAGTTTCATCAAATTCAACAAGTGGCCGATTAATTCCATATCCCCCCACCAGCACACCGCTTCATGTGCGGGGGGTGCACCCGGTTCTGTACGATAGGTGATACTCCCACTGGACACGGGGAAAGCTTCCCTTGCCGGGGCCTCCAGCAGGGAGGACATGAAAGGGAGCACCTCCGACCCCCTGGTGCTCGTGCCCTCGGGGAAGAAGATCAGACTCCGCTTGTCCTGGATGAGCCCTGAGATGATGTCCTCCAGCTTCACCAGATCCCTATGGTTCTTCCGGTCGACAAACAGGGTCGTGGTGGAACGCACCACCCAGCCCACGAAGGCCCATTCCCCCACTTCTTTCTTGGAAATAAAGTACGAAGGCACGGTTGCTGCGTAGCAGATAATATCCATGTACCCGAGGTGATTGGAAACCAGGATGAAGGGGTCTGGGGGCCGTTCCCCTTTCACCTCCACCCGGACACCGATCACCCTGAGCGTGGCCCTGGTCCATCGCTGCAGCATTGCGCACTTCCAGGCGTACTGCCGATCGGCATCGCGCACGAAAAAGCAAACGGGATGAATGGTGATGGGAATCATCGCCAAACAGAAAATCACCAGCGGCAAGCGCAGGCACAATCGGAGGGCTGCCATGGCTGAATCGAAGGGGTTAACGGTCAGTCGATAAACATATTAAGGGTTTTCTCGTCGATATCGGCGAGGCTGATCAAGGTCATGAAGTCGATGGTCTTGAACAGGCGATCCATCGCGGGTGGACTGCAAATCTTGGCGCCGTAGTTGAGATAAATTTTCATCAAACGTGGAATCTTCACCTCGGGGAAGGTTCGCAAGGTCATTTCGGGCAACCCGCACTCGTACCCCGCCTGCAGGGGAATCAGGATGTCCGGATGCATGTAACCGACCTCTTTCAGATGCTTCTCCATGACCAGGCCTTCTTCCGGATCCTGACTGGTGAGCGAGCAGCAGCCGAAAAAATGTTTCTTGTTGTTGTGCTGGACATACCAGGCCAGTCCTTTGAACAGCAGAAACAAGACCCTTCCATTCCGGTGATTCTTCGCGATACATGCGCGCCCGATTTCAATCGCATGGTCCAGGACTTCATCACCGAAAGCGGAAAGGTCGAATTCACTGGAGGAATAGAAACCATTCTGCGAGCGCGCCATCTCCCGCGTCTGCATCCGGTAGGTACCCACGATTTCCTGGCTGTCCTGGCGGATCACCATCAGGTGATGGCAAGCCACATCGAATTCATCTTCGTCCCGCTGGGTTTCAACGGATTCTTCCAGTCCTTCACCCAACTCAAGATTAAAGATATGGAAGCGAAGTTGAAGTATCCGGTCCAGTTCTTCCCTCGTGCGGGCAAAGCGAATCTCGTACTTGCCCGCACGCTGGGTCCCCTCCGGGATCCGCTCCCTATGAACGGGATATCTAGCTAGATCTATGTCCTTCATGGGATGCCTCCAACCCTTCCGAATAAGGCGTATGTCAGAAGGCTTCGCAACTCATAAAAACAGTTTGTTTAGCGATTTTCCCGGCACTGTATCGTCTAGTCCGGCACAATAAATCGATAGAACCTCTTCTCGGCGAGTTGCATATCAACCACATACTCTCCATCCGTGCCAACTTCAACGGGTGACCAATTTTCCGTGACCAGGTTCGATATCGACTCCAGCGTTGCAGGAAGTACAGGATCCCAGAACAACAGGAACGTATTCACGTTGTCCATCCCAAGGCGGGATAACCGGACACTAAGCTCGGGGGCCTCACCAAGTAATGTCCCGAGCGTGGACGTGCCGACAGGCACAACCTCGCCGGGGGCTGGGCCAAAAAAATCAAGGGCGATGGCCGATGAATCGTATGTTGCCACCACGGGCGTCACCGATGTCATGATCACGCGCGCCGGTTGGCCGGTCTCGGGGTTTGCAGGGATCACCGCCGCGATAAACCTGAAGCCACCTCCCAGGTCCGTGATGCGCGTGTCGGTCAGGACCGCCCCGAAGGGTGACGAGGG
>JAYGFS010000387.1:0-4465 GCA_046581765.1 Verrucomicrobiota bacterium | reverse complement strand
TTTTTTCCGCATCGCATCGGCGCGTTCCGGTTGTTCACCGGCCAGGTCCTTCTGTTCGCTCAAATCCGAGGCGAGGTTGTACAGGTGTATGCGCCCGTCTTCAAAGCGCTCGATGAGTTTCCAGTCCCCGCTGCGGATCGCCCCGCTGGGAATGCCCCCCTGGTTGCTGTAATGCGGGTAATGCCAGTAGAGCGCGTCGCGGTCGAGGTGCTTCCCACCCTTGAGCAGGGAGACCAGGCTCCGCCCGTCCTGGTGCTGTGCCGGCCGGGCCTCCAATCCGCAAATCTCAAGCAGGGTCGGATAGAAGTCCATGCTCACCACCGGGGCCGCGCAAACGCTTGCGGGTTTCGTTACCCCGGGCCAGCGGATGAGGTAGGGCACGCGGATGCCGCCCTCGTAGGTCCAGCCTTTGCCGCCCCGCAGGGGGAAATTGGAGGTGGGTGAACCCTCCGAGGTCGACAGGCCGCCATTGTCCGAGGTGAAACAGACCACGGTATTGTCATCGAGGCCAAGCGCCTGCAGCCGGTCCAGGATACGCCCCACGCTGTGGTCCATGCTCTCAACCATGGCCGCATAGGTCGCGTGATTTTGTCGAATGCGCACCTTGCGGACAGCCCGGGAAGGCAGGGCCTGCTCCTCCTCCCCGAATTCCGGGGCAGGTGCCAGGTTCCTCGCCTTGGCCTGGTATTTCTTTTTCAACTCCGCGGGGGCCTGCAGCGGGGTGTGCACGGTATAAAACGCGTGATAGAGCAGGAAGGGTTGGTCCTTGTTGGCCTCGATGAAGGCCAGGGACTCGTCGATGAGCCTCGCGGTCAGGAATTCGCCTTTCGGTCCATCCGCCAGCCGGGGGTTCCGGTAGGGGGAAAAATAACTGGGCGGCATGCCGCGCACGTGCCCGCCGTTGTTCACGTCAAAGCCCTGGTGCTTCGGCCAGAATGCTTCGTTCGGGCCGAGGTGCCATTTGCCGCTGAAGCAGGTGGTGTAGCCGGCCTCCTTCAGGGCCTCCGCGAGCGTGACTTCATCCAGGTCCATCCGGTCGTGCAGGCGTGCCGGCTTGAATCGTCCGCCGCGTTTGCCGGAAAAAAAGTTGGTCGCATCCGGCCGGGAAGGGTGCCGCCCGGTCATGATACTGTAGCGGGTCGGGCTGCACACCGGGTTGGCCGCATAGCCGTTGCTGAAGCGCATGCCCGAGTCCGCCAGCCTTTGTACATGGGGCGTCTCGTAGAAGGTGGCGGGATTGTTTGGGCTCACGTCCATGTAGCCGAGGTCGTCGACGAGGAAGAACACGACGTTGGGCCGGGCGCAGGCGCAGAGGGGAAGGAGGCAATTGAGGAGGAGGTATAGGCATATTTTCATGCACGTCATTTGCATGGAATACATGTTTTCACAAGCCCGGACTGCGCCACCTCTGCGGCTGCATGGAGCTTCGCGTTAGCGAAGTTCATTGAGCAGGTTCTGGTAGCTGGGATTCCCCGGGTTCAGTTCCACCAGCTTCTGTGCCCAGCTCCGCGCCTCGACCAGCCGCCGGTTATCCCGGCATATCGTCGCCAAGCCCACCAGGTAATCCGGATTTCGAGGGTCGAGGGCATGGGCCTGCTCCAGCTCCGGGAGGGCTTTCGCAAAATCCCCGACCTGGTTCAGGCCCACCCCGTAAAAATAGTGCAAGTCGGCGCGTTGCGGCATGAGGCGAAGCGCGGTCGCGATCGACTGCAATCCACGTTTGTACGCTTGTTGCCGGACCCAGTAGCGCCCCAGGGCCTCGTGCGTGAGCCCGTTGTTCGGTTGTCGCTGCACGGCCTGGCTGATCAGCTGTAAACTCTCCGTGTGCCGGTTTTGTTGGTACAGCATCTCCGCCAGGTTCAAGCGCGACTCGATGTGATCCGGCTCGACCGCGAAGGCCTTCCGGTACGCGGCCTCCGCCGCCGTGAAATCCTCCCGGTCGGTGTAGAGAATGCCCAGGCCCATGTGTCCGCCCGCCCGGTCGTTGACCGCTCCCTGCTGCTGGACGAACTCCTCCTGCGCCTGGTCGAAGGCCGCCCGTTGTTCCGGGCTGAATTGCCCTGCAGGAATGTTGGCCAGGACCCGCAACGCCTCGGTTCGTACCGCGCGCGCCGGATCACGGAGCATCTTGCCGGTCACCTGCAGGCGTTGGGCCGCCTGTACCCGGCTGAATCCCGCCAGGCTGGCCTCCCGGACCAGGGCGCTGGGGTCCTCCAGTCCGCTGAGCAGGCCCAGCATGGCTTCCTGCGAAGACTCCGACTGCAGCATCCACATCGCGGTTGCCCGGACGATCGCGGGTTGATCCAGGTTGCGTCCGAGCTTGATGATCCCGGGCAGGTATCCCGGCAGCCCGCGGTTGCCCCGGTACAGGATTTCTCCGTAGTGCGGGGTTTTCACCCGTTCCGGGTACCATTCGGCAAAGGCCTCCGCGGTCTGTTCCCGCGTGAGGTCCTCGTGGCATATGTTGCATGCGTTCGGCGTGCCGAGCCTAAGCGAAAGATCCGGTCGCGGGACACGAATGCTGTGATCCCGGCGGGCATCCACGCCCATGTAGGTCTTCACCGGCATGTGGCACTCGACGCACTGGGCCCCCGGGGATTCCGGCTGGTGGTGATGGTGCGCGGGGTTGTTGTAGACACCGCCGTTGTGGCAGCGCAGGCAGAGCGCGTTGCCCGGTGCATGCAACCTCGCCGTGTGCATATCGTGACAGTCCTTGCAGGTCACGCCCTGCTGGTACATCTTGCTCTGGACAAAGGATCCGTAGACGTAGACTTCCTCCTTGATCTGGCCGTCATGGTGGTACAGCCGCTCCTCGAGCACGGCGGGTTTATGCGTATCCAGGAAGGCCTGGCCGTGCAGGAAGTCACCCGTGACCAGGCGCCGGTGTGAATGACAACGCGCGCAAGCCTCGATGAGTCGATCGTGCTCCTTCGGGTGCGAACGTTCCGGCTGCAGGGTCGTGGGGTTCATCATCCAGGTCACGGGTTTCGACTCCTTGAACTGCACTGCCAGTCCCATCTCCTTTTCCGTGTAGGCCCGGCCTTCCTTCCTCCTGCCCACCCAGTCGATGTGGGCGGAGCCCGGCCCGTGGCAGGCCTCGCAGCTCACGTTGATCTCCTCCCAGCTGGTCTGGTAGGTCCGTGTCCCCGGGTCAAAGTTCTTGCGCAGGCCGCTTGTGTGGCAATCCGCGCACATGTAGTTCCAGTTGAAGTGCGACTTTGTCCAGTGGAGAATGTCCGTGTGGTCGATCTTCTCGTCCGGGTAAAGGTGATACCAGCGTTGGCCACCGTCTTCCTCGCTCCGCGAATCCCAGCAGAGATGCAGGACCTGCATGCCTCCGTTCGGGAATTTGACCAGGTATTGCTGAAGGGGATATACCCCGAAGCAATAGGCGACCCGGTAGTCTTTGCTGGTTCCGTCCGGGCCCTCCGTGTTGACGTAGAAATTCCCGTCTTTCTCGAAGAAACGCGACGGGATGCCATGGTGATTGAACCTGGCATCGTTGAAATCACCCAGCACGGTTTCCGGGGTCGCCTCCTGCATGGCCAGCTGGTGGTGCGAGCCCATCCAGTCTGCATGCTCCTGCTGGTGACAGGCCAGGCAGCTTGCCGACCCGGTAAAGCGGGCCTCTTGCATCACCGCCTGGGCCCTGGGTGGGGGCGTATCATTCCGGCTGCAGGCACACAGCACCATGCCGGCAAGTCCGATACCCAGCATATGTACGATGGGGAACAGTCCGGCGCACCGGGAACGCGTCTCGCGCCGGGCGGCGCATTTTTGAAAATTTGTTTTGTGGGCCACCCCTGCCTGTATAGGGGTTAAGCTTCAAACGAAGCAATCAGAAGGTTGGATTATGATAAAGAAGCTCTCTCCTGTTTGCGGTAACAGGTCTCGTTCCCTGGGCGAGGGCACAAAAACTCCCCGAGGGCTTCGTCCTCAAGGAATGGGCGGGCGAAGATATGGTCGCCCACCCGGTGGCCATCGAGGTCGATGGAAAGGGCCGGGTTTTTGTCGCGGAATCCTTCCGGCAGAAAAAGGGCGTGGATGACAACCGCAACCGGGATTTCCGGGTGCTCGACGATCTCGCTGCGCAATCCGTCGCGGACCGGTTCGCGTATATCAAGAAGTGGGCCGGGAAGATTCCGCTGAATCACTGAAATAGCCGGCTCGATGGGCTTGCCGGGATGACCGTGAACCGGGCAGGGCCTTGCCAGGGAGATCGACCCCCCGCCAGTGCCGGTAGAGGGTCTGTTTCGGTGCAAATTTGGGGAACGAAGGCCTGGTTTGTCGCTAAACGTCACGGGAGGTATGGGCAGACGGACCCTTTTCCCCGTTTTTTCCGTTCGACCGGCCCCGCAATTCGGCTAGTATGACGCACCCATCGTGAGTGAAATGACTCCAAAACTGATATCCATCATTACCCCGGCCTGGAAAGAGGCGGACAACCTGCCGGTCCTGTACGCGC
>JAYGFS010000341.1:0-3652 GCA_046581765.1 Verrucomicrobiota bacterium | reverse complement strand
CTGGCCGCCCGCTCCTCGAAGGGGGATACCTAGACCGGTTTGGCCCGGCCTGCGGCAGGCCGGAACAATTCTCGTTGCCCAAGCGAAAAGAATGACATACCCTTCAGGCATGCTGATTCAGAATGCCCCCCCGGCACCCTGCCTGCTCGCCCTGGTCCTCACCGCGACCCTCGCGCAGGGCCAGGCCCTGCCCGAGCCCGATGCCTACCTGGCCAAGCTGAACGTCGCCTACGAGAACAGCTGGGTGAAAATCAAGGAGGCTGATCAATCTGCACGGAAGATCCAGCTGAAGAAATATGCGCACAACCTGCTCGACCTGGAGCGAAAGTTGAAGGATGCGGGCAAGCTGGAACCCCTGCTGGCGGTGCGCAGGGAAATCGCCCGCCTCAAGCAGGACGGGTCCCTCCAGGGCGCGGATGCCGGGGGCTCGACCGAGCTCCAGCGCCTGGTGGCCACCTACGCCAAACTCCTCGACGACATCGGCCTCGCGACCGACAAGCGCCGGTACAGCCTGTCCAGAAAACTCGACAAGAGCCTGGCCAATCTCCAGGCATCGTACACGAAGGAGAACCGCATCGAGGACGCGGTAAAGATCAAGCAGGCCCGCGATGCCTTTAAACAGCGACCCGATGTCCTCGCGGCGATACAGGCGGCAACGGAAGCAAGGTCGGAACCGGTGCCTGCACCGGGTACGGGAAGGTTCCCACGGCCCGCGGCAAGGCCTCCGCAAAGCGTGGCCCGGCAGGGGCACGCACCTGACGGGGTCCTCCTCATTAACCTGGACAGGGATTTCGACTATGTGCCCAATGGGCCGCTGTTCGGGCTTCACACCGGGCAGACCGTCGCACCCGCATTGAAAGAGAAACCCTACGAACGCCTCACGAAAGAACCCGCTTACAAGTCCAGGAAAGTCCAGTATGGCTTCTTGAAGCTGGGCAACGCGGAGGACAACCGGTTCAGCTACGTGGTGGACGACCTGGAAAGCGACACGTGGATTGTCCATTTCGACCGGAACAACAATAACGACTTAACCGATGATGGAGCCCCCTTGAAGAACCAGGGCTCGGGGAGATTTGCGACCCTGCTGGAGCTCGAGGTTTCGATTGTCCTCCCTTCCGGAGACGCGTTCTCCCGGCCGTGCAACCTTTGGTTTTTCATCAACGAAGGGGGCCCCCGCTTCTATTCCCGGTGCCACTACGGGGGCGATATACGGATAAGGGGAAAAAGATACCCCGCCATCGTGTACGAGAAGATGGAGCATGACATCCTTTACCAGGACAGCGGCATCTGGATTGATCTCGATCGCGATGGGGAAATGGACAAGGAGAACGAGCATTTCGGGAATGGCTCGGTCCTCGAAGTGGAGGGAAATGATCCCGTCCTCCGCCTGGATTATCCTTGATGGGCAGGCTCGCCCCGGGCAGAAGGAGCGGATCGTGAAGGGGACCTCATGAACGTCATCAGCATGCGTCGACTGCTCGCGTTGCCCACCTGGCAGCTCTTGCTGCTGTTTTCCCTGCTCGACCTGCTGGCCGTCTTCCTCTACGGGCTCTACACCCGCGGGATACTCGAGAGCAGCTTCTTCCGGCTGGCCCGGGAACGCGGACTGGGCGAAACCATCCAGTATGTGAAACAGCTCTTCGTGATCACCATGCTGTTCAAGTGGTACAAGGTGCGGCCGGCCCGTGTCCTGTCCGGCTGGATCGCGCTGTTTATCCTTATCGTCGTTGACGATTCCGTGGGAATTCACGAGGAGGTTGGGAAATGGATTGAACAGGTCTGGCCCTTTCCCGCGGTGGAGGGCATACGGACGAAGGACCTGGCCGAGGTGGTGTCCATCATCGCCTTCGAGGGCCTGACCCTGCTCTACGTATTCTGGCGCTTCATCCAGGCCCCGCGGGACCTGCGCAAGGTCTCCATCTGCCTGTTCCTTGCCCTGTGCCCGTTGATATTGTGCAGCCTGCTGCTCGACTTGCTGGCTCCGCCCCTGGTCGAGGACCTGGGTGAAATGATCTCGGTGAGCATCCTGTTGGGATGCGTCCACCGGCTGTTCCGGTGCCACGTGATGCCCGGTCGGGAGGAGATCCCCTAGACCGAGTCGTTTGCACAAGGTCCTGAGGGCTATGCGCGGAAACGGGGTCTCGAGCGGGACACAAGAGAAAAGGCAAAACCATTATGCGTGAGAATCATGAGAGCTTCGACGAGCAATGCTACCGGGTCCTGGCCGGCGTCCCGGAGGGCAAGGTAACAACCTACGGTGCAATCGCAGCCGCGTTGAATGGCCGGGCTTATCGCGCCGTGGGCAGGGCCATGGCAAGGAATGAACAGCTTGTCGTGATCCCCTGTCATCGGGTTGTGCGCAGTGATGGCTCGATCGGTCAATACGTGCACGGCCCGGAAAGGAAAGCCGAGCTGTTGCAAAAGGAGGGGGTGCAGGTTAAGAATGGGCGAGTCGAAAATTTTCTGGAACACCTGCACATGTTTCCGACGTAGCACGTGCCCCTTGTTTCGCCTGCCCCGCTCGAAGGCGCTGGACGTATGCGCATACGCAGAACCATATGAAGATTTGCCCGGCAGCTACCGAAGGATATCAAGGCGGCCTACCGGGCGGTAAAGCCTCATGTAGACCGGCAACCTTGAAAGGGAAAACTCCTGAAACGAACACCGGTGGCGGGGTAGCCTAGGTCGAGATCCACATCCGCACCAGGTGGCGCGGCTCCTGGGGGTCCTCCTCGTACCCGGTGCGATTATGAGCCACCATGTGGTTGTTCACCCAGACCTGGTCCCCCGCCTCGAGCCTGAATTCAACCGCGAATTTCGGCAGGGCCAGGAGCGCGTCCAGGGTGTCCAGGGCGGCGAACTCTTCCTCCGCGAGTGCCATGTCCGCTTCCTGGTGTCCCTTCTCGATCCAGTATCGCATGTAGCGGAAGGAGAGCCCGGGCCCATACAGGCCCTGTGAAAACACCGGGAACCGATTGTTGAGCAGGGCCTCGTGCGTCTTGCCCGCCCCGGGGGTGACCACGTCGCGGATGAACTCGCGGTATAAAAGGGTCAAGGCCTCCAGGTTCGTTTTGCGGAGTTCCTCGTGGACCGTGGCCGCGCTGACCACGAGGGATTCCCCCCCGTCCCGGGCCGGCTGGACACAGAGCAGGGCCACGATGTCCGGCATGGTGTTGCGTGCACTGCTGTCGGTATGGAACCCGGTGGTGGCACGGGTCTGGGAGACCGGGATGCGTTCCTTCTTGTAGGAGCCGCCAGAGTCCTTCACGTCGTACAGGCGCCCGTAGTTTCCCATGGTGTCGCCCATGGCTTCACCGACGGCCAGGTAAAATAATTTCATCTCCGCCTCGGTGAAGTCCGCGGCCGGTGGGCCCTTGACCCAGGCGACTCCCGAACCCTGCTGGAGTTCTTCGCGCACCTGGGCGGCCAGCTCCTGGAGACCGGGAATGCTAAGCTCCCCATGGGCGTAGTTCTCGATAAACCCGTCATCCAGCACGAGGCCTTCCACCGCCTGGCGGAACGCGTGCAGTACCGGGTCCGGCACCTGGATGCGCCAGGCGGTCCTTTCCCACAGGGATTCCGCATCCCAGGTGAAGGACGCGGGAAGGTCCGGGGCAATCTCGTGCTGTTTGCGCTCAAGCAAGGTGGATCA
>JAYGFS010000338.1:0-54541 GCA_046581765.1 Verrucomicrobiota bacterium | reverse complement strand
ATCCCTGTTCGCTTTCGAGCCGGGAACGCGAGGAACCTGCGCGGTTTTTGAGCAGGGTGAGCAGCTATGGCTGCACGCCTTTCTCCTGCAACCCTATGGAGACGAGCTGTACGATATTGAGACCGCTCATGGGTACGGCGGCCCCTGGTCGAACTCGGATGACCCGGCCTTCATTGCCCGGGCATATGCCGCGTATACGGATTGGCTGGAATCCCAGGGCGTTATCGCCGAGTTCCTTCGCCTGCACCCCCTGATCCGGAACGAGTCGTATATCAATGCCGAGGTCGAGCGGGACCGGACCACCTGTTCCATCGACCTGACGCAGGAACTGCGCTTTGGTGCCAAGGTGCGAAACATGTTGAAACGCGCAACCGAGGAGGGCGTGCTCGTTGAGCAGGTCAGCGCGGTGGAACATGTCGATACCTTTCACGCCTTGTATGACGCCAACATGAAAACCCTTGACGCCGATTCCTTTTATCGCTTTGACCGGGCGTTTTTCCACGCCCTGGCACCGTTCGTCGACCAGCATGGAATGCTGCTCGCCTGCATCCGTGACGGGCGATGGGTGGCCGCCGCGATCCTACTCCATGCCTCGCCCTACCTGCACTATTTTCTCTCCGCCTCGGACTACGAAGCGCGCGTTCCGGGTACGGTAAACCTGCTCTTGCAAGAAGCCGCATCCCTCGGGCAATCCATGGGATGTGAGCGCTTTCACCTCGGCGGCGGGCGGACGGCGGCGGAAGATGATTCGCTCCTGCTGTTCAAGAAGTCGCTGTGCACCGACGAACATCTCTTTCACATCAGTAAACGCGTTGTGCATCCGGAACGCTATGCCGCGGTTTGTGACGCCTGGCGCGCGGCGAATCCCCGCATGGCTGAACGCTACGGCCATCGTATCCTTTGTTACCGCTACCTGTCATGAAAATACCGATTGAATCCTCCTTCGTTTCGTCCGCGGTCACCTTGGGTGCGTGTTTTGAATCCATCGACCGAACCGGGCGGGGCATTGTGCTGGTGGTGGATGAAGCCCGCTGCCTGGTCGGGACCATTTCCGATGGCGACCTGCGTCGGGGTATCCTTTCCGGGGTATCCTTGTCTATTACCGCGGGGGCCTTTCTCTCGCAGACCTATCCCGATGGACAAGTGCCGATTACGGCTTCGCAGGACGCCAGTTCCTCCGATGTGCTCCACCTGATGGCGGAGAAGGGGGTTCGCCAGATTCCCCTCGTGGATGAACGGAACGTGGTGGTCGACCTGGTCGTGATCGATGAATTCCTGCCTAAAGCGATGGCCACCATGGGTGCGGTGGTGATGGCGGGGGGGGCGGGTACGCGCCTCATGCCCCTGACCGAGAAAATACCCAAGCCCATGTTGCCCGTGGGCGACCGTCCGCTGCTCGAGTTGATCGTCGACCAGCTCAAGGCGGCACAGATCGAGCATCTAAGCATCACCACGTGCTACAAGTCAGAGCAGATCAAGGATCATTTTGGTGATGGTGAAAAGTTCGGCATCAATATCAGCTACGTGGAGGAGGAGTCCCCGCTGGGTACCGCCGGTGGATTGAATCTCCTGGCAAAAAAACCCGAGCATCCGATGCTGGTGCTGAACGGCGATATCTTGACCCAGTTGGATTTTAGATCCCTTTTCGATTTCCACCGGGAGCATGAGGCGGACCTCACGGTTGCGGTCAGCAAGTACGATGTCGAGGTGCCCTTTGGCGTGGTGGAGTGCAAGGGCGCACAGGTGACCCGCCTGCAGGAAAAGCCGGTCTACGATTTCTTCGTGAATGCCGGCATCTACCTGCTGGAGCCAACGGTTTTCGAATACGTGCCCGCGGACAAATGCAACATGACTGATCTCGTCGATATCCTGATCGCCGAAGGGAAGAAGGTGATCTGTTTTCCCATCATCGAGTACTGGCTGGATATCGGCCGCCGTGAGGAATACGAGCAGGCGCAAAACGACATCAATGGACTGGAGAAACGACTATGAGTTTAAGCGGGAAGAAGGTGCTGGTGACGGGTGCGGGTGGCTTCATTGGAAGTCACCTGGCCGAAGGCCTGGTTGAGGAGGGGGCCCAGGTACGGGCGATGGTACACTACAATGCCATCGGGAACTGGGGTTGGCTGGAGGAATCACCCCACCGCGGGGCCATGGAGATCGTGGCCGGCGACGTGACGGATGCCATGAGCGTACGACAGGCCGTGGAGGGCTGCGATACGGTTTTCCATCTCGCGGCCTTGATTGCCATTCCGTATTCCTATGTCGCACCGGCATCCTATGTGCGGACGAACATCGAGGGCACCATGAACGTGCTGAACGCTGCTCGCGATTGCGGGGTCCGCCGGATCCTGCACACCTCCACCAGCGAGGTATACGGTACCGCGATTGAGGTGCCGATCAAGGAAACCCATCCTCTCCATGGCCAGTCGCCCTACAGCGCGAGCAAGATCGGGGCAGACAAGATTGCGGAGTCGTATTTCTGCTCGTTTGAGACGCCGGTGGTGACGATTCGGCCCTTTAACACCTTTGGTCCGCGCCAGTCGGCCCGGGCGGTAATCCCGACCATTGCCAGCCAGTGCCTCGCCGGCTTCACCGAGATCAAGCTGGGCAACCTGAGCCCGACGCGTGATTTGAACTACGTGGCCAGTACGGTTGATGGATTTATCAAGGCTGCCGACGCCGATGCCGACAAGGTGCACGGCGGGACCTTCAACCTGGGTTCCGGACGCGAAACCAGTATCGGCGACCTGGCGCGAACGATTATCGAGGTCACCGGTGCACAGGCTGAGGTGCTAAGCGACGAACAGCGTATTCGCCCGGCCGGGAGCGAAGTCGAGCGCCTCGTGGCCGATGCATCCCTGGCGCGCGAAGCCTTTGGCTGGGAGGCCGAGGTCGACCTGGAAAGCGGCCTGCTGCAAACGGTTGAATGGCTGCGCAAGCACCAGGAAGGGTATCGGCCTGACCGGTACACGGTATGAGTGCGCCCCAACATCCCACCATCGCGTTCCTGGTCTATGCCGAGCAGTTTGAACGGCTGGACATCCATCCGGATTGGCTTGTGCTGACCGGGGACCTCCAGCTCCAGGTGAAACTCGAAACCCAGGGCCGCCGGTACATTGATTTCTGGGATTTCTTCCGCGTAGAGGAAGACGATGCGCATATCGGGAAGGCCTGGGAACTCTGCGACATGGTGGGCCGGCGCCTTGCCGGGCGGGTCCTCCTGGATGAATGGGACCTGGTGCGTGGCATGTGCAACGATTTACTCTGGGGTTTTCGCGCATCGATGAATGCAGCCAAGGTCCTGGAGCGCGTGCGCGACCGGTATCCCGACCACGACTGGGTCTACGAGAATCAATTATATGAAGCCATGTATTGGGATTCCCCGGAGCCCCCGACAGACTCGTTTAACGCGATAGCAGCATGGGTGGCGGGCGACCGGGGGAGGGCGATCGGACCGGGCAGGCCCACCCGGGAAAAGCCGCTCGAGGTGGAGGACCGTTGTCCCGATTTCGACCCGGAATGGCTGCATCGAACGATTCGTTATCTTTCCTACGCGGAGGGCGGCGCCTGGGTGGAGCAGGGCCTCTTACTGGATAGCTACGATGATCCGGAAAAGGCCTGGTTGGTAATGGGTGAACGGTTTTCACGTGGCGGAATGCCCGCCCAGTCCCTGGCCGAGTTGCAATCTTTTCCCTTTGATACGCGTGCGGCCCTGGCGGCGATCGATGCAGTCGTGGCGGAAGCCCGGGGCGAATGGGAGGATGGGCCGGCCTGCATCTTTGAAAATCCGCACATGGAGTTCCTATGGGATTCGTTTGGTCGCTGGTTGAAAGCCGGCGTGCATACCTACCACCTCGGCAAACTCGCGGCCTGGGCTTATCGCCCCCATGCCGTCGTCACGGGCAGCGACGTCGCGGGTTCGGTCCGGGCATTTACCCGGGCACTCCGCGCGGAAGGGGTGCCGGTGATTTCGATCGATCACTGGGGAATCAAAACGGATGAAACCCACCTGCGGCACCAGGGGGCTCTCAATCACGCGATGGTGTGCGGGCAATATGAATTGGCGGGGCACAGTGCCTGGCGGCCAAGCGAGGTCCAGGTCCGGGCCCTCGGTACCCTCCGCCAGGGCATGCAGCTCGAGTGGGGCGAACCCCGCGATGTTTCCCCGGGTCGGAAACGTATCGTGCTGTTCACCTCACAGCCGGTGATGCATGGACACATGATGACCTGGGTTCATCCCCGGGCCCTCAAGCAGAGCTGGATGCAGCTGCTGGACCTGTTCCGCCAGCACCCGGACTGGGATGTGATTATCAAGCCGCATCCGTATTCAGATCATTTTGGCTTTTACCAGAGCCCGGCCTTTCAGGAGGTGCCGAACGTGTGCATGCGGCGCGACCTTTCCACCCAGGATGCCCTGGAAGAAGCCGACCTGGCCATGATTATTAATATCCACACCTCGGTACTACCCGAGATCCTGGTGAAACGGGTGCCGGTGATCTACCTGAAGGATGCCGTGGCGTATCCGCCCTGTGAACAAATGGAAGACGGCGGAGCGGTGGTCCTGGACCGGATCGAAGACCTGGTACCCACGATTGAGCGCCTGATGGAAGACGAGGTTTTTCGGGAGGAAACACTGGAGAAGGCCCGGGCTTTTCTGTCCAAGGTGGTGGTGGCAACCGGGGCCGAGGCCTTGGCCAACCTGGTGGATTTCGTGGATGACGTGGCGCAAGCCCCTGCGCGGCCGGCATGTGCGTCCGCCCGCTGGGTCATGGATCTCAACCTGCTGCTCCTGGGATTGCGATATGGCCGCTTGTCCTGGGATGCCTGGTTGCACGAGCTCGACCGCCTGGCGGAGCGGGGGGCTAAGCTGGATTTTGACGAACTGGATTTTGTGGATCTGCCCTTGCTGGGGTCCTTCCTGCTGCACCTGTACATGCACCATCCTGTCGTTTGGCCGGTGGGAACGATCTCCCCGGTCAAGGCGGCCGGTGCCCTGTATTTTAAGTTGCCTGCGGCCATTCGCCCGGGTTGGGATGTGTATCGGTCGTGCCTGGTCCTGGCCTTTACGCAACGGGCCGCCTCGGCGGGCGCGATTATGCGCGGCGGTTTAAATTGCATGCTCTTCCTGTTGGCCCCGGGACGTTTCCTGAAACGAGCGGGATGAATATTCTTCAGCTGAATTCCTCCGATGCGGGTGGGGGTGCCGAGCGCGTCGCCTGGGACTTGTTCGAGGCGATGCGAGCGAGAGGGCATGGCTCCTGGATGTCGGTGGGGATCAAGAAATCACGTGACCCGGGCGTTTTCGTGGTGCCGAATCCCCCTCCCGCATCCTGGCGTTTTGGTGCCCTGCACACGGCCGACCACCTGTTAACCCATACGTGGCGCGGTTCCTGGCAACTTGCCCGGGGCTTACAGTTGCTCGCTGGCCGGAAAACCCAGCTCGCACGTGAACGGGGCGAGGAGCTTTTCGATTACGTGGGGACCTCCCGGATTCCCTTCCTGCCGCCGATTAAGCCGGACCTGATTCACGCGCATAACCTGCACGGATTCTATTTTGACTTACGTCAATTGCCCAGGCTCAGCCAGGACACGCCCTTCATGATGACCCTGCATGACGAGTGGAGCTTCACCGGCCATTGTTCGTATACCCTGGGCTGTGATCGCTGGCAAAGCGCCTGTGGTGAATGCCCTCACCTGGATACGCCGCCGGCCATCGAGGCCGACGGCACCGCGTTTAACTGGCAGCGCAAGGCGTCTATTTACGCGGAGAGCCACCTGCACCTGGTTACGCCGAGTGAATGGTTGAAGCAGCGGGTAGGGCAGTCGATGTTTAAAGACCGGCCCGTACGCGTGGTGCCCAATGGTATTCGGCTGGACATTTTCACGCCCGGAGATCGCGAGGAGATCCGCGCTTCACTGGGCCTGGAGCCGGGTCGTCCCGTACTTATGTTCTCGGCCAATGCGAATAATCCGTTCAAGGATTTTACCACGATTGAAAAAGCGGTGGAACGGATGCAGACGCCGGTGACCTGCCTCGTGGTAGGCGGGCAGGAGGCGCGTGACGTGCAACGCGGTCTACATGTGTTCCGTTACGTTCCCTTTATCGAGGACCCCGAAACCCTGGCGCGGTATTACCAGGCGGCGGACCTGTTCCTCTTCGCGACCCGGGCGGATAATTATCCCCTGGTGATCCTGGAAACCCTGGCCTGTGGGACGCCTGCGATCAGCACGAAGGTGGGCGGGATCCCCGAGCAGATCATCGATGGTAAGAATGGCGTACTTGTCCCGCCGGGCGATGCAGCGGCGATGGCTGCGGTGGCGGACCAATTGCTAAGCCAGCCTGAGCGCCTGCGGGAGATGCGTGGATTTGCAGCCGAGGATGCGCGCGCGCGTTTCGACCTGAACACCATGGCTGAGCGCTACGAACATGCGTACCAGGAAATCTGTGCGGTTGGATCGAGCTGAATGAAACGTCTTGCTTTTCTTTGCCCGCGGTACCTGTGGGCGGGTGGAGGTTCGGTGCTATACACCCGCTGCCTCGCGGATGAGTTGGCCGGGAAAGGGCATGAGGTGACGATTATTGCGGATGAAACCGATACGCGAAGTGATCCCGGGGCCCTGGGAGAGGCCGCCTGTCCCGTCCTGACCTTCCCGCGCGACCCCCGTCCGGAAGCACGGGCGAAACGGGCCATTTCCATCGAGGAAAAACGCGGGGGATATCGCCTCGGCCGGTGGTTGTTTCGCTCGGGGAGAACCCGACTTATGGCCCGGGGTCCCTGCTGCCCGGAACTGGAGAACCCGGACAACTTCAGGGAATTTGATGCAGTGATATTAATGAATTCAGGATCAAGCGCATGGACGCTTCACATGGCCGAGCTGCTGCCGCGCCTTTCGCCCGGCACCTGGACGGCCGCCTTTCCTTTTGCTCATCCCCATGAAGAGGTATCGCGTTATCCCGTGTTGAAGCGCCTGCATGAAGGCTACCACGCGATCTGTACCCTCACCGATTTTGAACAGACCTTTTTTGCCGGCCGCGGGTGGGCCCAAGGGGATATGCACACGATGCTGGCTGGATCTTATCCCTACCCAGGTGAAGTGGATCCATTGGCCTTTCGACAAAGGCATCACATTCCCCCGGATGCGCCACTGGTACTTTTTCTCGGTCGGAAGATTTATAACAAGGGTGTTACCCACGTGGTGGAGGCGATGGAGCAGGTCTGGGCGGAAGAGCCGGAAGCCCGGCTGGCCCTGCTGGGTTTTTCGCACAATCGTCCGGAGTGGATCCAGGAATACCTCGACCGTTCTCAATTTGACGTGGAGCGCCTGGTTATCCAGGCAGACGACGTGGATACCCTGGAACGCGAGGAAGCCCTGGCCGCGTGTAGTTTGTTGGCCGTGCCTTCGATCAGTGATTCTTTCGGCATGGTTTACCTTGATGCATGGCGCCATCACAAACCGGTGATCGCCTGTAGCGAATCCTGTTGCGAAACCTTTATCGATCATGGGGAGACCGGCCTCCTGGTCGCGTTTGATTCGGTGGACGCACTCGGACGGGAAATGGTCGCCCTGCTGGCCGACCCCGAGGCCGCCGCCCGGATCGGGGCGAGGGGGCATGTGGCCTGGCGTGAACGATTTCAATGGCACCAGGTTGCCGACCGTTTTGAAACCCTGCTGGGCTGATTCATGCACCCTCAACGCATTCTGTTTATATGGGACGACATTGGCCAGTACGGTGGCGTGCGCACCTTTCTCCTGAATTGCCTGAACTATCTGCCGCAGGAGGGCTACGACGTGGCCCTCTTCGACCTGGCTGACACGGAGATGGAGATCGATGAGGAGACCCGTCCGCTGGCGTCCATGATGCATGCCCTCCATCGAAAGCGGGGGCACAGTGAACGATCTTTTCAACGTCATTTGTCCCGCGCGATACGCGCCTTTGATCCGGGCCTGCTCGTATTTGTCGAATGGCGCCATGCCGAGGACGTGCTCGCCTGTGTGCCGGGGAGCCTTCCGGCGATCAACTTCTGTCTCGTGGACCGCCCGGACCAGACCTACTACGATTATGCCAAGGTCCTGGTGTCCCGCCTGGAGTTGATCCTGGGAAATAGTTGCCGCATCACCCAGCGCTTGCGTGAAAACCTGGATGAAAAATGGCACACCCGCGTCGGCGAGCTGTTTATCGGGGTGCAGGTTCCGGAGAACTGGCAGCTGGAGGTCATGCGGGAGGGCCGGATCCGTATCGTGTACATGTCGCGCCTGAACCGTGAACAAAAGAACGCGCAGGATTTAATTCCCTTTGCCCGGGCCATGGAAACATCCGGGATTCCATATGAGTTGGTCATCGTGGGCCACGGCGATGCCTACGATGAGATTGCCTCATCGCTGGTCGACGCGATTGAGGCGGGTCACGTGACGCTTGCCGGTTCGCTGCCGTACTCCGAAGCCATGCAGCATTTCGTTGGCAGTGATGTTTTGGTGCTGTTTTCCGCGTATGAAGGCATGCCGCTTGTACTCTTTCATGCCCTGGCCGAAGGGGTCGTTCCCGTGGTCGCATCCGTGCCGGGCGGGGTGGAGGAAATCATCTCCCATGACGAGAACGGCTTGCTTTTCCCGGTAGGTGATGCTGCCCGTGCGGCCGCCGAGGTCCTGGACCTGTACCGTGATCCCGCACGACTTTCCCGCCTGAAGACGGCCGCACGTCGCCAGGGCGAACAACATTCCATCCAGGTCACGCTCGCGGAGTTCCGCCGGATCCTGGACGACCTGTTTACCCGGTTTCCCGGCCCGGTGGATTGGTCGGGTTTTCAGCTCCCGGGTAATCCGGGGAAAACCTGGAAGTCCAGGCTTGCCTGGCACCTGCCCGGAAACCTGTGGAATCGCCTGGGGAGTTCCTGATGGCACATCGAATATTGGTTACCGGGGGCGATGGATTTGTCGGTTCGCATTTTGTCGAGCGGGCCGTCAACGACGGTCATGAGGTGAGCGTGCTAGATCAATTTGTCGATGGGTGTTCAAAGCATCTCCGCTCTGTCGAAGACCGCGTTCGGTTGATCCCCCATATCCTGGACGATAATGATTCCATGACCTTCATGGATGAAGGTTTTGATGTGGTCTATCATTTTGCCTGGAACTCCCATCCGGTCAAGGCATGGGAGCAGCCGGAAATCGAGGTGCAGTCGAACCTTCCGATTCTCCTCCATCTTTCCCGTCGCGCGGCGGCCTCGGGGGTACGCAAGCTCGTGTTTGCCTCCTCGGGAGGTACGGTCTACGGCACGCGCGAGGGACTGATCGATGAACGCGTGGTGCCCCGGCCCTTCAACCCGTACGGGATCGGCAAGTTGACCGCCGAACACCTGCTGTATTACGTGCAGCAACGATACGGGATCGCCACGGACGTGTACCGGATTGCGAATGCCTATGGCCCGCGTCAAGATCCGGATCGACAGCAAGGGGTGATTGCGGTGTGGATGGATCGAGTTCGGAAGGGTGAAACCCTGCAGGTATTCGGCGATGACCAGACCCTGCGTGATTATGTACACGTGGAAGATATTGCCTACTTGATGAGCCATTCGTTGCGTGATCTCAGGCACTCGGACACCTACAATCTCGGCACCGGACGTGGTGTTTCCGTGCTGCAATTAATCGATCTGTTCAAGGCCGTTGTCGATGTGAACATCGACTTCAATATAGCCGCGCGTCGTGATCTCGATAATGCTTCAGCAGTGCTGGACGCACAGAAGTTACTCTCACATTTTCCGGGCTTTGCCTTTCAAACCCTTGAAGCCTCCCTACCGAAACTCTGGCGGCAGGAGTCCGATGACGGATAAAAAGCTCATTTACGATGTCGGCATGAATAACGGTGACGACACCGCGTACTACCTGCACAGCGGTTATCGCGTGTTGGCTATCGAGGCGGACCCGGTGCTCTGCACCGGGGCGGAAGACCGCTTCCGCGAGGCCATCGATCGGGGAGACCTGAACATCTTGAACCTGGGAGTGGCCGCTGAGGCTGGGCATGCGGATTTCTGGGTGAATGAAGCGAAAAGTGTCTGGAGTTCGTTCGACAAGGAGGCTGCGGGTCGCCGGGGTCACGCGTTGACGCGGGTCGAGGTGCCCACCCGGCCCTTCGCGGATATCCTGGCCGAGCTGGGGACGCCCTATTTCATGAAGATCGATATTGAGGGAAACGACCAGCTCTGCCTGGATGCGCTGCATAAAGCCCCGCGCCCGGAATTTATTTCCGTGGAATGCAGCGGGGTGGATTTTATCAGGCAGCTGTACAAAGAGGGCTATCGTAAGTTCAAGATGATCGACCAGCAGACCTTCTGTCCCCTGCGCCGCCCCCTGGTGTTTCGGCATCGCTGGCATCATTTCCTGAACCGCCGACTTAAGGATTTTTCACTGGGTTCCCGGGGATTGATCAAGCTGGCCCGGCGCAAACGCGTGGATGCCTGGGTACATCGATTGCGGAGCCAGGATGGCTGGTATTTTAATGAAGGCTGTTCAGGGCCCTTTGCTGAGGGTACCTACGGTGAGTGGCAATCCATGAAAACCGTTTCCGCCAATATCAACTATTTCACCCGGCACCTGGCTCGACGGTCTGAAAATCCGTACCAGTACTGGTTTGACCTTCACGCTGCCGCTGTCGAGTAGCGCGGGACCTTGTATCGCTTAACCCGGGCCGTTGTTGACGGTTCATTCCCACCCCATCGCCTTATGCATAGAGAAACGATCATCATAGGTGCCGGGCCAACAGGTCTTGGCGCAGCAACCCGTTTACACGAAAACAGCGAGGACTGGCTGCTGCTGGAGGCGGCGGGGCACTTCGGCGGCCTCGCGTCCTCCTGGGTAGACGAGCAGGGATTCCTCTGGGATCACGGTGGACATGTCCAGTTCTCACATTACGAAACCTTTGACCGCTACATGGATGCCGCGCTCGGCCCGGACGGCTGGATTTCCCACCAGCGTGAAAGCTGGGTGTGGATGCGCAACCGATTTATCCCGTATCCTTTCCAGAACAATCTGCATCGACTCGACCCGGAGGATCGCTGGAAAGGCGTACAGGGACTCATGCAGGCAGCCGCCACGGCCACGGCTGCATCGCCCGCACATTTCGGCGATTGGATGCGGGCGACTTTCGGCGCGGGGATCACGGAGTTGTTCATGGAACCCTACAATTTCAAGGTCTGGGCTTTTCCGCCGGAGGAGCTGGATTTCGCCTGGATCGGCGAACGCGTTTCCGTACCTGCGCTGGAGGGGGTTCTAAAGTCCATCTGCAAGGGTGAAGATGCCGTTTCCTGGGGGCCCACTGCCGTATTTCGGTTTCCACGAGAAGGCGGCACCGGCGCGGTTTGGCAGAAAATAGGGGCCATGCTTCCGGGTGAACAGATCCGGCTGAACACGGCGGTCACCGCGATCGATCCCGTGAAAAAGACGGTCACCGATGCGCAGGGGAATAACTACAGCTACACCCACCTGATCTCGACCATGCCGCTGAACCACCTCATCGAGTTGGCCCCGGGGGTGGTGGAGGCCCGCACGGCCGGGGACCTGGTCTATTCCTCGACCCATATCGTCGGCATCGGCATGGAAGGGCAAACACCCGAACATCTCGATACCAAGTGCTGGATGTATTTCCCGGAATCGAACAGCCCCTATTATCGGGTGACCGTGTTCAGTAACTACAGCCCGAACAACGTGTCCCGGCCCGGCGAGCAGTGGTCGCTGATGACCGAGACCTCGGAGAGCGTGAAGAAGCCCGTCAACCACGAGACCCTGGTGGAGGATACCGTTCGCGCCTTGAAGGAGGACGGCCTGCTGCCGTCCGGGGTCAAGATCCTCTCCCGGGAGTACCGGCGGATCGAACAGGGCTATCCCACGCCCTTCCTCGGTCGGGATGCGATCGTGGATCCCCTGCTGCGCGCCTTTGAAGCGCAGGGTATCTACAGCCGTGGCCGCTTCGGCAGCTGGAAATACGAGGTAGCCAACCAGGATCATTCCTTTGCCCTCGGGTACGAATGCGTCGACCGCCTGCGGGCGAAAGCCGGTCCTGAGGCTGAACCGACCCTGCATCAACCCGCCCTGGTGAACGGACGGCGAAATCCATGAAGCACCCATTGTTTATCGCACTTGTGCTGAGCGGGGTGGTCCTGGTGGCCTACTGGCCGCTGGATCATGTCACCCGGGTACTCAACCAGAACGACAACTTCTGGTACGTGCCCAGCGCGATGAGTCTCCTGGATGAAGGCAATTTTGACTTGAACGAGTTCGAGGCCCCCATCACCGAGTTGGCTGAAGACCTGAGCTACCTCCGCACGTATTACGGGGAAGCAGACTATCGCGTGACGCGTGATGCGGATGGCCGTGTACTCAACAACTACCCGGTGTTTACCTCCATTGCCGCGCTGCCCTTCGTGGCGGCGCTCAAGCCGGTGTTCCGCAAGCAGCCCAATTCGATCTGGGTTTCCATCCACATGACACTCTTGATTGCCAAGATCTACGCGGCCGCGTCGGTGGGCTTGTTGTTCCTTGTCGCGTATCGCCTGTCCGGTTCCATCGGCATCGCCCTCATGCTTGCCTTGATCCTGGCCTTTGCCAGCCTGAACGCGTGTCAGCATGCGGGGGGCTACTGGTCGCACAATCCCGGAGCCTTCTTTGTGTTGCTCGGACTTGGGGCCCTGACTGCTTTGCCGGACAAGTGGGCCGGACTCTCGGGTATTCCGCTGGCCATCGCGGCTGCGATGCGGCCGGATGTCATCGTGCTGATCGGGCTGCTGACCCTCCACGTGTTATGCAATCGTCGCAAAGCCTTCATGGTGTACGCGATCTCGGGTGCCGTGGTGGCACTCGTCTACGTGGTCATCTGCAAGGCGAGCTACGGTGCATGGGTGCAGCCGTACCCCGGGCCGACCGGGGTCATCGGGCGTGATTTCGATTCCGGGGTCCTTGGCCTGCTGGTCAGCCCGAGCCGCGGATTGTTTGTTTACATGCCGGTTTGCCTGTTCAGTCTCTGGTCGATGATCCATATCTTCCGCGACCGGTCCGATGCGCTGGTGCTGTACCGCTTTCTCGCTATCGCCTTGATCGGTCACTGGATATTCCTCGCCCTCTGGCCCATGTGGTGGGGCGGCTGGTCCTACGGTCCGCGCCTGTTCTGTACCTACATACCGGTTTGGTTGTTGCTCACGATTCCCCTTTTCCGGGTGCTGCAATCCCTGCCGCGTCAAGGCAAGGTGCCGATCGCCGTTTTCGCCGCACTGTGCATCGCCTGGAGTGCCTTCGTTACATATCGAGGGGTGAGCGATCACGATGTCCATCTCTGGAACGGTCAACCCAATGATGTGAACGATCATATTGACCGCTTCTGGGACTGGTCGGATATGCAGATCTTCCGCGGCTTGGGAGGGACCTACGGTGCTTAAGGTCCTGCTCGGTCCAGTCGTCGCCGGCCTCTCGGCCCTGGTCCTGTACCTGCCCTGGGACGTTCCGGGCGAAATCATGACCCGGAGCGATAATTTCTGGTACGTGCCGACCGCGATGAGCCTGCTCGCGGAGGGCAATATCGAGTTGAGTGAATTTCGACCCGATCTCGAGGCCCTGTATCCCGAGAATCCTTTCCTGCAGGAATACCTCGATCCCGAAAGGGATTACCGGATCTACCAGCTGGAATCCGTTGGCCTCGTGAATCACTATACCATCGGGAATGCGGTGGCGGCCATACCGCTCCTGCCGATGCTGAATTGGCGTTACCGCCACGTGTCGAATCGGGTCTGGCGGTCCATGTTGATCACCCCGCTGCTCGCCAAGATTTACGCGGCGGCCTCCGTGGCGCTTTTTTTCCTCGTCGCCCGACAGCTTGCGAGGAAAACCTGGCAGGTTGTCGTCCTCACGGTGCTTTTTGCCCTGGTGACGCCGCACGTGTCGAGCCATGTCGGGGGCTACTGGTCACATAACCCGGGTGCGTTCTTTTTGCTCGCCGCCTTGGCCCTGCTGCTGGTTGAGAACGGGCGCTGGGCCTGGACCGCGGCTTTCCCGCTGGCCTTCTCGACCGTGCTGCGACCGGATATGATCGTCGCCACCACGGCGTTCACGGTTTACCTGTTCCTTCATCACCGTAAACAATTCATTCCCTTCGTGCTCAGCGGTGGGGCGATTGCCGCGTTGTACGTTGCCCATTGCCTCGTGACCTACGGCACCCTGGTGCAGCCCTACCAGGGGCCGGTCGACGAGATCGCCACGTCGTTCTCTGCCGTGCTCATGGGCCTGGCAGGTCTGGTGGCCAGTCCCAATCGCGGGCTGCTGGTTTTCACGCCGGTGTTTATCTTCAGCCTGCTTGCCTGCGTGATGATCTGGCGGGGAAAAAGGACCCGGCTGATGTTGCGCTATCTTTCGATTATCGTGCTCGTGCACCTGGCCTTCAATGCCCTCTGGCCCGTCTGGTGGGCGGGTTGGTCCTACGGCCCGCGTCTCTTCGCCGGCATCGCGCCGGTCTGGGCGCTGCTCCTCTTGCCGGTACTCGAGGACGGAAAGCGTCCCGCGCTCCTGGGCCTGGCCTGCGCCGGCCTGTTCAGCGCTTTTGTCCAGTTTCGCGGATTGAGCAGCCGCGAGGTACACGACTGGAATGGCACGCCGACCAGTGTGAACGAGGATCCCTCCCGGCTCTGGGACTGGTCGGACATGCAGATATTTCGCGGTTTATTCTAATGCGCAAGAAATGGTTCATATTGATTCGGCAGCATCGTTGGTTGATCCTGCTGGCCCTGCTCAGCCTGGTCCTCCGCCTGTCCATGCTCACCTGGGGAACCGGCATCGATGAACACACGGGTTACTACCATCCCGACGAGCACAAGGCCTGGCGGTCGATGACCAACTTCCCCGGCAACTATCTCAACAACCATCGCTATGAATACGGAACCGCCCTGCAGTATACGCTCGCCATCTGCTGTTACCCGGTGAACATCGGCTGGAATAAGATTGGTGTACTCTTTGGCGGTATCGACCGCTTGCAGTTCAATGTCCTGGCCTTTCGTTTCGTGAACAGCCTGTTCGGCGTGGGATGTGTGTTCCTGGTCTTCAAGCTGGGGCGCAAACTCTACGATGGGATGACCGCCTGGTTTGCCGCCGCCCTGGTGGCCCTTGGTTATTATCATGTGATTAACTCGCCGATCTGCAGCCTCGATGTGCCGATGTCGTTCTTTGTCACCCTGCTCCTGCTCCTCGTGCCCTGGGCTTTCGAGCGCAAATCCAAGCGGGCCTTCGTGTTACTGGGCATGGCGACCGGGTACCTCATTGGCATGAAGATCTACGCCTTCTTCATCGGGATCGTGCCCCTTGTTTACCTGGGTGGAGCGATCCTGAAAGACCGATCGCGCTGGTGGGAGGAAGCGAGGACCTGGATCGCTCCCATGTCGATCTATGCCGGCGTTGCCATCCTGACCACCTTCATCACGACGCCGCATATTTTCCTGCATTTCCCCGAGTATGTCGCCTGGATGACCAGTCGCCCGGATCTCTGGTTCCCCGGGGAAATGCACCAGGGCTGGCGCATTCGTCGCGGGTGGGGTCTCGCCTTTAACGAGATGTATACCCCGTTCCTGGCCTGGGTGCCGCTGGCCGGTTTTCTTTTCTCCTACCCGGGGCGCAACCATCCCTATTTCAAGTGCTGGCTGAGCATGCCCATCCTGGTATGCTCCATCCTGTTGTTCTGGGGCGGGTGGATTCCGGCGCGCTACCTGCTGTTTATATCCACGATCCTGGCCTTGTTCTCCGCTCGCATGCTCGCGCGGTTGATTCAGCATCGCTCCCTTCTCACTCGTTCGCTGGCCTGTTCGCTGGCGGTTTTTATCCTGGTGTGGAATCTCCGCAGCATCGCGATCGCGATTGAGGTCAGGAAGCACGATTCCCGCACCATCGCTGCAGCCTACCTGGCGGGGTATCTCCCGGAAGGCGCTCGACTAACCATGGCCAATGCGCCGGACTTTCGGGACTGGCGGGAGCACGAGTGGCGGTATCCGGTTATTCGCGCGGAGAAGTACCAGCTCGTATCCATTCTCGATGAGCCGGAATACATTGTTACAAACGACATAAACCTCGTGCGTATGCGGCGGGCCCTGTTGGACAAACACAAGCACCTGGATGAAGACTTCAACTGGGTTGGCGGCGGGTGGTGGTTGGATAAACAGATTCCGACCGCCGAGGAGTTTCGCTTTTACCAGGACCTGATTTTCGACCAGGAAAACTACGAGCTGGTGCAATCCTGGCCGGGGGAAGTGCGCATCAAGATCCCGTTCAGCGGCCCCGAAATACGCCTTTACCGGAAGAAATCATGAACCGCCTTGATAACGCACTCCTGCTCGGAAGGGCTCAGTTCAAAGTAGCAGGGCAGGCGCAGCAGGCGCTTACTCAGGTCCTCGGTCACCGGCAGATCACCCGCCCGGCCGCCAAAGCGTTGACCCATGGGCGAGGTGTGCAGCGGGATATAATGAAAGACGGCAAGCATGTCCCGGCTTTTCAAATGGGCGATCAGGTCCGCCCGCTGTTCCTGCGAATCCAGGATCAGGTAAAACATATGCCCGTTGTGCTGGCAGTGTTCGGGAATGATGGGCAGGCGAAGGGTTCCCGCATCCTGCAGCGATTGAAGGCCCGCGCTGTAGCGGTCGAAGATCGCCAGCCGCTTCTCGGTAATGCGATCGGCTTCTTCCAGTTGCGCGAAGAGGTAGGCGGCCACCAGTTCAGACGGTAAAAACGACGACCCGATATCCACCCAGGTATACCGATCCACCTCGCCCCGGAAGAACTTGCTCCGGTCCGTGCCTTTTTCGCGGATGATCTCCGCGCGTTCGACCAGGCCCGGGTCGTTGATGGTGATGGCACCACCTTCCCCGGCAATGAAATTCTTGGTCTCATGAAAGCTGAAACAACCCAGATCCCCGATACTGCCGAGGTAGCGGTCCCGGTAACGCGCGTTCACCCCCTGTGCGGCATCCTCGACCACGCGGAGCTTATGCCTTTTGGCAATCGCACCAATCGCGTCCATGTCACAGCCTACACCCGCGTAATGAACCGGAACGATCGCCTTGGTGCGCTCCGTGATGCGGGCCTCGATGGCCGAGGGGTCCATGTTCAGCGTGGTGGGATCGATGTCGACGAACACGGGTTGCGCACCCAGCAGCACAAAAGCATTCGCGGTGGTGACAAAGGTGTAAGAGGGCAGGATGACCTCGTCCCGGGGTTGGATGTCGCACAGGATAGCCGACATCTCAAGTGCCATGGTGCAGGACGTTGTCAGGAGTACCTTGTCGATATCAAAACGCTCTTCCATCCAGGCCTGGCAGCGCTGGGTGAAACGGCCATCCCCCGCCAGTTGTCCGCCCTCGACCGCTTCGCGAATGTACTCGAGTTCACGGCCGACGATGAAGGGGCGGTTGAAAGGAATCTTCATGGACCTCTTGGTAAACCAAGCACGCGGGGCGTGCAATCATGAAAACCTTACACGAGCAACAGGTCCGCACCGACCTGGCTGAGCTGGATCGTGCCTGGGCCGCGCCGGAAACCTTTATTTTCCTGCCCGAAAAGTCAGCCGCCGGTGAGGCCTGGATCGCAGAACGTCTCGCCGGGATTCCCGGGGACTACGCGGAAGGTCACTTTATTCTGCTGACCTCGGGCACGACCGGGGAACCGAAGTTGGTCATCGGCTTGCGGGATCGCGCGGAGGCCCTGGCCCGGCACCTCCATGAGCGGCAGGATAGCGAGGCGGTGCAGGCCACCGTCTGCCTGCTCCCGCTGACCTACTGTTACGCCTTTGTCAACCAGTGGCGCTGGGCCCGCAGCCTGGGCCGCGACCTGGTCATGACGGACGGATTTTCCCGGCCGGTCGAGCTGGAGACCGCCCTTGCCTCGACCCCGGCATCCATGATCTGCCTCGTCGGAGCCCAGTTGCCCCTGTTCCACCAACATTTTCCCGATGCGACCTTTCCCCAGGTGCAGCGCGTGCATTTTGCCGGGGGCCGTTTCCCGCAGGAGCACCTGGCGGATCTCGCCCGGCGATTTCCCTCGGCTACGATCTACAACAACTACGGGTGTGCCGAGGCGATGCCCCGGTTGACCCTGCGGAAAGCCCATGAGGCCGACGATGCTGCAGATGTCGGTCGACCGCTCGATGGGGTGGAACTCCGGCTGGATGGGGCAGGGGAGTTGACTTTCCAGAGCCCCTTTTCAGCCGTCGCCTTCATGGATGAGCAGGGCTTTAGCGCGGTCCACGACACGCAGTGGATTTCCACCGGCGACCTGGCGGAAGAAGGCCCGAATGGCCATTGGCGGGTTCTTGGCCGAAGTGGCGAAGTATTTAAGCGCTTCGGGGAAAAAATTTCCCTGAGTAGCCTGTTGAAGTCGGTCGGCGAGGTCTGGCCACATGCCGCCGCGTTTTACAAGGCCCATGATCCGGGTGGAGAGGAAGCCCACGTGTTGAGCCTGGCACCCCATCCGGACAAGAAGGAAGTGCGGGAAATACTTCTGCGCTTCCGCAAGGATTTCCCGCGCACCCACTGGCCCCTGCGCATTGAGAGCGCGGCACAACTGCCCGTGTTGCCCAACGGGAAAACGGATATTCTTGCCTTGCCCACCCTGGCCGATAAGCAGGAGCACTGGCGTCAACGACTCTAAAGGTACCTGCCCTATGACGAACCGCGAAAAACTAAGTGATTTACTGCTGGATATCTTCCTCCTTGAACCGGAGGAATTCAGTTTCGACCTGACCCGTGAGGACGTGGAAACCTGGGACTCCCTCGCCGTGGTCTCGGTGGCCGTGGGGGTCAAGGAGACCTTTGGCTATCATTTCACCCCGGAGGAGGCCACCGGCGTGGCCCGGGTCCAGGACATCATCGACCTGCTCGAAAACAAGGGGATCTCCTTTGCCGACTGAGGTTCCGGTCTGGAGCCTGGACCAGCTCAAACGGCTCCGGCGCGAAGATACCCGGCTCTGCGTGACCCCGAGCTGCCGGGACCGGGTCCTCGCGGAGTTGAATATACCCGGGCTCGATGGACTCCCGGCAGCCGGGCAGACACTCGTTGTGGCCGGCGGCGGGGCCTTGATGGACCAGTGGAAGGTGAAGCAGGGGCCCGGCGGGTTTGAACTGGTTTGTGTTCCGACCATCTATGGAAGCGGAGCCGAGGTTTCGCCGATTGTCGTGCTGAATACGCCAAGGGGCAAACAAATCGAGATGGATGATCGCTACATGCCCCATGCCCGGGTTTATTGGCCTGAACTCCTGGCGACGGTTCCCGTGTCACAAGCCAGGGATGCCTGTGGCGATGTCTGGAGCCATGCCCTGGAAGCCTTTATGTCCCCGCTGGCGGAGGATGGCCTGCGCGGGGAGATTGCCGTCCTGGTGAGTGAGATGCTGGACCAGCCCTTGCAGGCCGATTCCGCCTGGTTTGGTTTCAGCGCCCGTGCCTGTACGGCCCAGTCGCGCTGCAGCGTGGGCTTGATCCACGGCATCGCCCATTCGCTGGAGCACCTGTTGAACGATTCGAAACAATTCGGCCACGCCGCCCTCTGTGCCATCCTGCTCTGGCCGGTCCTCCGCTTCAACCGGGAGCACGCGGAGAAATGGACGGAGCTGGTATCCCGGTTCGAGGTGGATGAATCCGCCATTGAGGGCTGTGCCCGTGCGTTGTTTGACCCGGAACGCTTCGAGCCGGTACGCCGTCTCCTCGGCGAGCACTGGAAGACCATCCTCAGGGACCCTTGCACCCGCACCAATGGGGTGCTGGTACGCCGCGGTCATGTCGACTATTTTTTAAACACCTCTTTTGCATGAGCCAATTCGTGGAACAGCCCCCCTACGCGAAGCGCGATGATGCCGCTTTCCTCGCGGAGATGAATGCCTTGAGCGCACACCATTTGAACGGTTGCGAAGCGTATAAGCGCATCTGGCCGGATACGGGCACGGCCGAATGCCTGGAAGATCTGCCCTGGTTGCATGTCGAGGTGTTTAAGCACCTGGATTTGCGCACGGCCGTCGATGGGAGCAAGCACGTGCGGACGCTGTTGTCTTCTGCGACCTCCAGCGGTGTGTCGAGCAGGATCGCCCTCGATACGCGCAGCAGTGAATACCAGTCGCAGAGCTCCCTGGCCGTGCTCAAGGATTTTATCGGCGATGAACAGCAACCCCTGTGTATCCTCGACAGCGCCAGCGCACTCCGCGGTGGCCGCCAGATATCTGCCCGCATCGCGGCGGCCATGAGCCTCAAGCCCCTGGCGAGCCAGTTGTATTTCCTCCTCGAAGACAGCAACGATCCCGCCAGCTTGAAATGGCCGGAGCTGCTCGAGGCGATTGACGGGCACGATGCGTTCATGGTCTATGGATTCACCTGGATGCTCTGGCTCGCCTGGGTCGAGCAGGCCTTCCCGGACGACGTTGTAAAGGCACTTGCAGGCAAACGGATTACCTTCGTGCACAGCGGTGGATGGAAAAAGCTTGAGGCGCAAAAAGTGAGTCCCGCAACCTTTGATGCCAAACTGAAAGAGGATCTCGATCCCGCCTCGCAGGTCATGGATTTCTACGGGCTGGTTGAACAGGTTGGCATGATCTTTCCCCTCTGTCCCTGCGGGTACCGCACGGCGCCCGCCTGGGCGGATGTCCTCGTGCGTGATCCCGTGTCGGGTGCATGCCTGGAGGAGGATGTCGGCCAACTGCAATTGATGAATACCATTTCCTGGGGTGCACCGTATCACAATGTCCTGACCGAGGACCTGGGCCGCCTGGTTCCCGGTGCTTGCTCGTGTGGCCGGTCCGGCACGGTTTTTGAGCTCATGGGACGGATACCTAAAAGCGAAGTACGGGGCTGCGCCAATGTCTGATCACCTGCTCGCTTTTACCCGTGGCCGCGTCAGCCTGCCCTATGATCCCGAGGCCCTTATCGCGGCCTGGGATGGCCTGCGCGGGAAGATGGCCCGCCAGGTTCCGGAGGCTTTCAACCGGGATGAATGGGCTTACCTGATGACCTTTCTCGCGTCGGATCAACTCTGGGGTGTGTACGAGTCCGTTTTCGGATCACGCTGCGCACCCGCTGAGGCGGGTCCGCGCATGTATTACCCGCGGGGAAGCGTTGCGGTATGGCTTCCGAACAACGTCAGTTTACTCGGCCCCCTGGTGATGATCCTGCTCAGCCTGACGGGAAATAAACTTCGCTTCAAAGGCGGCTCGCGTAGCGAAGATCTCTGTGCGGCCTTGCTCGATTTTATCGAAGAAGCCGACCCGGCGTCCGTATTGCGGACCTATCTCGATACCTTCGTCACCCGCGGGGTATTCGATCACCACGATCCGCGCAATGCCGAGATGGCGGGTGAAGCCCAGGTGCGCATCGTCTTCGGTGGAGAACCAGCCGTGGAAGGGGTCGAATCCCTGCCGCATCCGCTACACAGTATCTCGCTGCCCTTTACCGACAAGCGTTCCGAGGCCTGGATCGACCCCGCCGCTGCAGATGACGCGGTGCTGGAATCCCTGATCAATGTTTTTCTCGTCTACGGCCAGGCCGGATGTACCTCGCCCTCGCGGGTGATCCTTTTGGATGCCGACGCTGCCGCGGTCGAGGCTTTTCGCACGCGCCTGGTCGAGGCCTGGCCGCGGGTGGTCAAGCAGTCGCCGGAGCCGCATGTCGCTTCGGGTAATGTCATGGCCCGTCAATGGGCGGCGGGCGTGGGCTGGCGGGCGGACTTGGCCCCCCGTGGAGCTGCGGTCATCGGGGTAGGGGATCACCCCCCCATCGATGCCCCGCTATTTCTTCCGCTCACCGGGATGTCCACGGAGGGCGCCTTCGCGCGCCTGCCCGGGAATATTCAAACCATCGGTTACGCCCTCGCCGTGCCGGCGAGCGATGATTTTCTCGCCCGGATGGCCCGTGCGCGGGTCAAGCGCTTCGTGCCATTATCGGCCATGCATCATTTTGGTCCCGTGTGGGACGGGTACGATTACCTGCTGCAATTGTTTGAATGCATGGAGCTACAGGCATGATTCACGAACACGCTTTTAACACGGCCTGGTGGGGCAAGCCGGCCGGGCTGGTCAGCGATGCGGCTTTCTTTGACCAGCCCCTGGCAGACCAGGAGGCCCAACTCGCCGCGTACGCCTGGGTTGAATACCGCCAATTGTATGATACCGACGTACCGGCCTGGGCGCTCAGCACGGCTGGATTTACCCATGCCGATATCCAGTTGCGCTTCAAGATCGGCCTGCACCAGGTTGACCCGTCGCCCAGCCTGGATCCGATCGACGTGGTGTTCGCTTCGGATAAATCCTTCCAGTTGAATCCCGCCCACATGGCCCTGTTTCAGCACGAACGCTTCCTGCTTCTGCCCGGTGCGACCCCCGAGCGGGTGAATACCCGCTACGCGCTCTGGGCCAACAATCTCATCGCTGAGCAACCCCAATGGTGCATGGAAGTTCGTTTGGACGGTGTCGCCCAGGGCTGGTTCGTTTCCCAAATGAATGGAAAATCGCTGAACTTGACCTTGGCCATGTTGCACAAAGATGCCACGATTTCCGGGATGCACCTGTATCACAAGGCCATGGTTGAATACGCAAAACGGGGCGCCCGCATCGGATCTGCCAGCTACAGCTCGACCAACACCATGGTCATGGGCATCTACGCTCGACTGGGTGTACGCTATCTCGTTCCCGAAGGCTTCTGGTTATGGACTCCAATCACACAAAGCTGAAACCGGGGATCTCGGTCGTGGTTCCGGTCTACCGGAGCGACGAATGCCTGCCCGCCTTGATCGAGGCCCTGGGCACGGTGCTGCCCACGCTGGCCGACTCGTATGAATGCATCCTGGTCAACGATGGCAGCCCCGATAACAGTCGGGCGGTCATGCATGAGCTCTCCGGGGAGCATACGTGGATCAGGCCCGTCAACCTGTTGCGCAATTACGGCCAGCACAATGCCCTGCTGTGCGGGATCCGGCAGGCCCGTTACGAGATCCTCGTTACCATGGATGACGACCTGCAGCATCCGCCGGAAGAGATGGCCAAGTTGATCGCACGACTGGAGGAAGGGCATGACGTCGTTTACGGTCCACCGGAAAAAGAGCAGCACTCGCTGTTCCGCAACCTGGCGTCCCGGATCACCAAGCTCGCACTGCAGGGAGTGATGGGGGCGGAGACGGCCCATCAGTCATCGGCCTTCCGGGTGTTTCGCACGCGCCTGCGCCGGGCCTTTGTGGATTATCAAAGCCCGAATGTATCCATCGATGTGTTGCTGACCTGGTCGACCACAAGATTTTCTGCCGTACCGGTACGCCACGAGGAGCGTGCCTTTGGTTCTTCCGGCTACACCGTGCGCAAATTGATTTCCCACGCCCTGAACATGATGACCGGCTTCAGCACCTTGCCCCTGCGCCTGGCAAATGTCATCGGTTTCTGCATGATCCTCTTTGGCATCGGCGTATTCACCCACGTCATGTACCTGAAGATCCGTTACGAGACATCGGTCCCGGGTTTTGCCTTCCTGTCCATTATCATCTCTGTTTTCGCCGGTGCGCAGCTCCTGTCACTGGGCATCATCGGCGAATACCTCGCTCGCATACACCTCCGCATGACGGATCGTCCGACCTACGTTGTGGATTCGGATGATGATGCGAATGAAGACACCTGATTCCTCTTCCCACGCCCATCGTGAACGCTCACTTTTTCCGATCACCTTCATGGATGATGTTCTTCGGCATGTGGATTTTTCTGTTCTTCTACCGGATGTCCGCCCTGGGGAATCCGCCGTATTGGGATTCGATCCTCGGGATGTTTCAGGAGGGCATCTGGCTGTACGAGAACGATTTCAATTACCTGAAACTGGCCCGTGAGGAACTTGGCTACCTGGCCGGTGGTCCTCGCACCTACTTTTTCTCCTGGCTGCCCGGGTTTTACGCCGTGCTGATGCATGTCTTCCCCACGGTGAAGTCGACCTTCGTGTTCCTGCATGTTTTGAACTTCTTCTTCGCGGCTGCCCTCGCCGGCATGATGGTCCGGCTGCTGCACAAGCGGGTTGGATACGCGCTCGCCATCGGCACCAGCCTTGCCATGTGCCTGCAGCCGATGTTTATCGCCCAGGCATCCATGATGGGTAGCGACCTGATGTTGGCCGGCCTGTGCCTGCTTGGCTTTTGGCTGTATGTGCAGCGTAAACATGCCTGGGCCATTATCACGATGATCGTGGCGGTAACGGTCAAACCCATGCCGGCCCTGATGTCGATTTGCCTGGCCGGCGGCTTTGTCCTCTTCCACCTGAAAACCCGTCGCGACCTGCTCCTGCTGGCCGGGTACCTGGTGCCCGTCATCTATTTTTCAGGTTGGGCCCGTCTCGCGGCCTGGCTTTTCTTTCGGCCGGATACCAATCCTATCGGGAACGACACCTTCTTTCCCGCCGGGGCCTCCCGCCTGGACTATCTCCGCGAGCAGACCCTCATGATGTTTAACCAGGTGCCCGATGTCATGGCACTTGTGCTCGGGGTGCTTCTTTTGCATGTGGGGCTTATCCTCTGGCGGGTGCGAAAAAATGTACTGAAGCCCCTTAGCTGGCGGGCCTGTCTCCTGCCCTATGAGATGCCATTGATACTGGCCCTCGCACTCGGCGGCCTGATCCTTGAGTCGATCCTGATCGTTTCCTGGTTGCCGCGTTACCTGTTGTTCCTTTATCCCGCGATCTTCATCCTGCTCGCCCTGGCACTCAAGCCCTTGCCCGCGAAAATAAGCCTCCCTTTCCTGGGACTGCTCGTGGTTTTCTTCAGTGCGAACCACCACGGGCGCTTTTACCGCTCACCGGCACTGAACAATGGCTACATCCTTGAGCGCAGCCTGGAATACGAAGAGGATCTTCACCTCAACCGGGAGATCGCCTCCACCCTGGCTGCGGACTATCCCGATCGCACGGTGCTGGCGCATTGGCCGCAGGCCCAAATCCTCGCCCATCCGGGTTTCGGGTATGTAGCGGAACCGCTTGATGTCATTGCTGTCAACCGGCCGGCCATGGCCTGGGCCGGCATTCCATATTTTGGTGAACTGGCGCTGGAGCAGCGCCGGGCGGCCGGGAATATCTGGCTCGATGCCAATAATCTTTTCGGAACAGGCCTGGGAATCCGACCCGGCCTGGACCATACCCTGGAGACCTTCACCTCCGGGACGCGTTCCGCGCGCCTGTGGGAGAAGACCTTCGGGAGGACCTTCTGATGCCGAATGCCACCACGTTTCATGCGAGCAAGCACCTGGGTGAAAGCGAGCTGGGTGCTGTGCAGACCCACTGCCTGTTTTGCGACGTGGATGACCGGGTAGCGGTCACCCGGTTGCAGGCGGACCCGGATGTCGACTTGATGAAGTGCCGTTCCTGTGGCGTGTGCACGGCTTCGCGTATTCCCACCGTCGCGGCGCTGGAAATGTATTATACCGGATATTACGAACGCTCCGGGAACGATGGTCCCGGGGACTCGCAGGTTACGTTTAAGCACGTGAATCGTTTCGCGGGCCACCTGGCCGGTGTCATACAGGGGGCCTTGTCACCGAGTTCCCTGAACATCCTCGACTTTGGCGGGGGCGACGGAACCATCGTCCTGCGCATGGCGGAACAGCTGGTGGCTGCCGGGTATCCGGAAGTCGTTGTCACCGTTGTCGAATACCACGATGCCGTTGTGGAGAGTACCCGCGAAGCCATAACCATGCGGCACGAACCCAGCCTGGATGCCCTTGCATCCGCGGCAGGCACCTTTGACATCGTGATCGCCAGTGCGATTATTGAGCATTTACCGGATGCCAAGACCGAGACGGAACGCCTCCTCGCGTTTCTCCGCCCGGGGGGCATCCTCTACGTGCGCACGCCCTTCGTGGTCCCGGTCCTCAGGTTGATGAAACGCTTCGGGCTCACGCTTGACTTCACTTTTCCCGGGCATATCCACGACATGGGCCAGGGTTTCTGGGAGGGGTACTTTTCCACGATCAGCCCATCCGGTCCACACCGGATCGTGCATTCCCAGCCCTCCATCGTGGAAACCGCTTTCAGTGAACATTTTTTCCGCTCCCTGGTCGCCCACTGCATCAAGCTGCCGTGGAGATTGCTCGGCCGCCGGTATTCCCTGGTGGGTGGCTGGGATATCTTCATCCAGAAGAATCCCTGAGCTCCGGCGGTCCCGGCAAGGTGGCAAACCCGGCAACCGAAAGCAGCACATGCTGCGACGAGCGGCTGCGAATCCGGAAACCAGTAGCCCACGACATTCCATGAATAAAAAAACCGTTAACCTGGTCTTTCGCATTGCGGTGCTCACGGTCTGCCTGGGCCTGCTTTTCCACTTCGTGGACCTGCGTTCGGCCACGGCACACATCGCGGGCTTGAGTGTACCCTGTGTGCTCCTCTACATCGTGCTCACCGTGTTTCGCCATGGCTTGTCCAGCATGCGGTGGATGTGGCTGAATCCGGATCCCACCGGTCAATGGCACGTATTCGATTATTTCCGCTATACCATGATCGGCAACACCTTTAACCTCGTCATGCCCGGCGCCCTCGGTGGTGACCTCGTTCGTTCGGTCTACATCATGAAGGAGGCCGAGAGTCATCGGGCGATTAACCTGGTGGGCATGTTGGTCGACCGGGTGGTGGGCCTGTTCTCGATTCTCCTGCTGGGGACGATATGCGGGGTTTTTGCCGAGGGCCTCGAGCAGAAGGTCCCTTTCGTGCTCGGCATGGGCGGCATGTTTTCCCTCGCCCTGCTCGGGGCCGGGCTGAGCTTGAACCGACCCGTTAACCGGAGCCTGGCGGGAATCCTCGGTCGATGCGGAAAACGGGGTGCCCAGCTCGTGCGCCTGCTGGAGACCTGGACCGGGGCAACGGAATACTATCGCAGCAATCGCGGGCGGGTTGCGATGGGCATCCTGCTCTGTTTCGTCATGCACCTCGTCTCCTTCCTCGCCGTCTACTTGATCGCCCGGAACCTCGACTTGCCCATCGGGTTTCTCAGCTTGTCCATGATAACTGCCATCAGTTGGCTGATCACGGCTGTCCCCCTGAGTTTCGGGGGTCTCGGGGTGCGGGAACTCTCCTTTGTGGTTCTCCTCGGCACCCAGGGAATCTCCGCCGAACCGGCCACCGCGCTGTCGCTTGCCCAGTTCGGAATCGGATTGATCATTGCCGGATTCGGGTTACCTTTCATCTGGATGAATAAACGTGGACAACCGGCCCGGCGGGTCACATGAGCAGGAAGTGCCTATCCCTCGTGCTTCCCGTCTTTAACGAGGAAGACAACGTGCTGCCCTTCTTTGAGGCCTTGCATACCATGGCGGAGGCATCGCTCTCGGCCTACGAGGTCGAGTTTATTTTCGTCGATGACGGCAGCCGTGACCAGACCCTCGCGCGGGTCAAGGCCATCGCCGCTCAGCATGACAAGGTTCGGGTCACTAGCTTCAGTCGAAACTTCGGCCACCAGGCCGCGCTCACCGCGGGTATGGAACGCGCCCTTGGCGATGCGGTCATCACCATGGATACCGATTTTCAAGACCCGGTGGAGGTCATTCCCAAGCTGGTGGCCAAGTGGGAAGAGGGGAATCAAATCGTTTATGCCCGCCGGGTGTCCCGCAGCGACAAGGCCCTCAAGAAATGGACCGCCGATCTCTATTATCGGATCCTCTCCGGGATGTCGGACGTGGACATCCCCCGCCAGGTAGGCGACTTCCGGCTCATCGATCGCATCGTGCTCGAGAACCTTACCCGCCTCGATGAGCACGCGCGGTACCTGCGCGGCATGGTCGCCTGGTTGGGGTTCAAGCATGATTTCGTCAACTTCGATCGTCCGGATCGCCTGCACGGGGAAACGCATTACCCCTTCAGGAAAATGTTCAAGCTGGCCATGGATGGCATCCTCAACTTTTCGTTTACCCCGCTCAAGATCGGCCTGTGGGTCGGCATCACCAGCATCCTCATCTCGATGATCTTCCTTGGCTACATGGTTTGTGACACCGTCTTTGGTCCCCCCGCGGCCAAATATGAACTCTACAAGTGGCTGGTGGTCATCCTGTTCGGGTTTGTCGGAGCGCAATTCATCCTCCTCTGGATTATCGGGGAGTACATCGGCCGGATTTACAGCGACGTTCGCCGCCGCCCGCTTTACATCGTGAACGAAGAGATCAACCGCAAGGATTCGTGACCACCGATGCTGTCATTGAACGCCGCGCTCGCTGGATGCTTTATCTCCTGCCTGCCGCGATTCATGTTGTCCTGCTGGTTCACGGGTGTATCACCGAGCGTCCCCTGGCACTCGGCCGGCTCGATGTTGCCGGCATCGTCCTCCTGCTCGCCTACGTGGTCGGTGGCTTCCTTATCACCGTCAATCGTACGCGGACTTTTCGACTGATCTCCGTCGTGTATCCCGTCCTTCTCGGCTTGGTACTGGTCGAGTTTTTCGGCCGGGCCTCCGATCCGCATATCCCGGTGGACCAGTGGCTTCCACACTATCCAGGGCAGACCGTGCTCGAGTTGAAGGAAGCCATCCCGGGTGAGGATGTTCGTGCGGTTTTTACCGTCAATCGCTATGGCGTTCGGGCCCCTGACTTTAAGCTTCCCGCGGGAAAGGCCGTCTTGTGCATCGGCGGAAGTACCACGGAATGTCGTGCCGTAACCGACGTGGAAAGTTGGCCGTGGCAGCTTCATGAACGATTGGCAGACCAGGGGGTGGTCGTCGGGAATGCCGGTCGCAGCGGGCATTTTATGCCCAACCATACCTATCAGGTTGAAAACTACACCTTTATCAAGGACTTCCAGTTCGTCCTCATCCTGGCTGGGATCAACGATCTCGGGCGCGCCTTTCGCGAGGACTACGACCAGCGCATGGCCCGGATTGAAGGGGACAGCCTCTTGTTTAACGAAAAAGTTGGCGGCTTGTATTATCGCCGCCTGTGGATGGTGCGCAGGTTCAAGGAGTGGTGGTCCCTTCGTCAGCAAATCAACCAGGGCAGCGTGGTAGAAAACTACGACCAGAAAATTGCCGATATCCGCGCCGCGCGCCAGCGCAAGCTTGCCGCCGGGGGACTCGACGCCTTGCCGGACGATTTCGATTCGTCCCTTGCGCGTTATCGGTCCGATATCCGCACCTTGATCTCGGCCGCGAAAGTGCAAGGCGTTGTGCCGGTGCTGATGACCCAGCCGACGACCTGGCAATCGCCCATGCCGCCCGAGCTGGAGGAGTTGCTCTGCGTACAGACCCGCACGGAGGCGTACCGCACGCCGGTGCTGGAGCAGGCGATGGGGCGATTTAACCAGGTGCTGGTCGACACGGCCGAGGCGGAAGGGGTGTTGGTGATCGATCTCGCCGCCGAGGTGCCCAAGACCCTGGAAATGATGTATGACGATTGCCACTTTAAACCTGCAGGCTGTGCGAAAGCCGCGGAGGTGATTGCCGCGCAACTCAGGCCCCTGCTTGGGTCTTTAAAATAGTTCCTGTGGCCGGGCTGTTCTCCGGTACGTGATTCATGTCCGAAGCTGAAATACCTTTTGAAGTTTCCACGCCTAAGGCGAGACGGGGCGAAATCGCATGGATCACCGCCTTGATTGCCTTGCCCTTCGTCTACCTGGCGGTGGTTTTACTTCCCGAGCCTTTCGGGCTCGGCAAGCATTACGGCAACGACTTCTACGGCAACCGTATCTGGTGGACCCAGTTCAATGCGTATTATCTCAGTCACGGAATCCTGCCGCTGTGGAATCCACTGGAACGTTTCGGCGTGATGCAACTGGGGTATCGCGGCGCGAACCTGGGCTATCCGCCGGGCTGGTGGCTGAACGCAGCTTTCCTCAAGGGTGGCCTATGGAATTATTACGCGGAGTACCTGCAGATTGCCCTGCACATGTCCTGGGGCCTGGGTGGGATCTACGCGTTGTTGCGCAGGCTCGGGCGGGTGCATCCGCCTGCGGCGGTGCTCGGGGCCTCCCTGGTCTTATTGAATCAACGCTTCAACGAATCGGTTCAATACGCGAATACGATCGAGAGCTTTTCCTGGATGCCATGGGTGCTGCTCTGCACCCTGATGCTCACGACCCGCTCGAAGCATGACTTCGCGGAAAGCCGGAAGGAGGCCATGGCCTGGACCCTGGGGCTCGGCCTGAGCCTCGGGATGGCACTCTGCGCGGGCTATCCGCATCTTCCGTATTCCGGGGTGCTCTTCACGGCGGTGGTCGGGCTGTTCACCTTGCGCAGCTTCAAATGCCTCGGCTACCTGGCCGGGGCGGGGCTGCTGGCAGCACTGGTCGCCCTCCCGACGATAATCGGCCTGCTGGCCGACCTGGCAAATGCACCTGAACGCACGGGGAATGATATCACCTGGGCGGCTTCGTTTCCCCTGGCCTATTCGTACATCACGATGTTTGCCCAGCCCTATTCCATCGACGTGCAGGCGAGTGCCTATTTTATACCGGTGTTCCTGCTCCTGGCCGGTGCCGGGGGCGTGGCGGTACTGATCCCGCGCGGTCAACGTCGGCTGAGCCTCGCCCTGCTGATCGGGGTCATTCTCATGGCGGATATATCCCGTGGCCTGCAGGGATATACCTTCAAGTTTCTTTACGAATACCTCCCGGGCTTCTCGGGATTCCGCATACAGGGCAGGCATAACTGGATGACATTGGTTGGGTTAACGTGGTTTGTGAGCCATGGGGTCGAGTGGTTGCAGCAGGATCGCCGGCGGGCGGTCTGGTTCCTCCTGCCCGTGGCCTTGATGAGCGCCTATCTCGTGCGCGGATTCCTGGTGGAGCCCTTTACCGGCTCTTCGTATACGCCTTACGCGATGGAAAATATTTCCATGGATGCCTCGCTGAGCCCCTTTGTCTGGCTCTGCCTGGGAGGGGGGCTTGCGGCGGTATTGTTCCTGCGTTTCCGTGGCCTCGTCCCACAGCTTTTGTCCCTCCTGGTACTCGTCGTCATCTTCGTCACGGCCTATGCGCAGTATGCCACCTGGTTGAGACCGGATCCATCCCCGCATGGCATGCGCGGCCCGGCAGATTCTTTTCCGGACGGGATACTGGAGCGCATGACTCCCTTCCAGGGTGACCCGACGCGCATGTTGCATCCGAAGGGGGAAATGCTGGCCGAGCATCCTGCGAATCAAGCCTACGCGAAGCACGTGCCGAAGACGGCACGGTTTCCCGCCACGCGCTTTGCCTCGAATGGAGAAGCCACGTTGAAGCTCGATCGTTTCGGCCCAAACGAATTGCAGTTGACCGTGAACCAGGAAAAGGCGGCACCGGTACTGTACTTCGGGACCTTCTTCCCGTTGTGGAAATCCAACGTGCCGATGCGCAGGGGCAAGGGGGCCTTCTCACATTTCATCGTGCTCGAAGCCGGTGCCGGGGAGACGAAGATCGAGTTACTTTTTCGACCGCTGATCCTGGTGCTGAGCACGGTGTTGAGTCTCCTGCTCGTGCCCATCGCGCTTGCCGGGATCCTTTCCCTGCACCGCAAGCGCTCGCTCGCGGTATGCGTCCTGGTCTGGGCGATCGTTCCGGTGGCGGTATTCCTGCGTGCGGCCTACATGGAAACCGGCCTTCCGGGCCGTGCCCTGTACGGGGCCGAGGAACAGGCCCTCGATCCAAGCGGCAAGGTGCTCACGATTGAGGAGGCGTTTTAATATGCGTATCCTGGTTTTCAACAATGAATTTCCCCCGCTCGGGGGCGGCACCGCGATCAAGAACTACAACATCTTCAAGGTCTGGGAAACCATCCCTGGCCTGGAGGTGGACCTGGTAACGTCCTCGCGGACCAGGAATGATTATGAGCGGGAATCCTTCTCGGAGAACATCACCCTGCACAAGGTCCCGGTGGATAACCGGAACATCCATCACGCGACGAACGGGGAATTGCTGCGCTATGTGCGCAGGGCCTATGCCTATGCACAAAGAGAACTCGATCTGGAGCGCTATGATATCGCTATCGGTTTTCACGGTGTGCCCGCCGGGGCCGTTGCCTGGCGCCTGAGCAGGAAAGGCGGGTTTCCTTTCATCGTGATCCTGGAAGGCGCGGATATTCCCGGCTTTGAAACGCGGTACAAAACTATCTACCCCTTCTTGAAGCCCCTGCTCCGCCGCATCTGGACCGCCGCCGCACGGGTGACTGCAATCAGCGAGGAACACCTGGCCCTCGCGCATGCCTTCATGCCCGGGATGGAGATCCCGATGATCAATAACGGGGTGGACGCGAAGGCCTTCCATCCGCCGGAACAGGCACGGGACACGGGGGAAATTCATTTCACCTGCGTGGGGCGCCTGATCGAGCGCAAGGGGCAACATTTTCTCATCGAGGCCTTCTCCCGGCTTGTGCCACCGGAGGGGAAACAGTTGAAGCTGAGCCTGGTCGGCACCGGCGATGCAGAACCGCATTTGCGCGAGTTGGCGAGGCGGTTTGATGTCGTCGACCGCGTGGATTTCCGGGGAACCGTTGCCTTGGAGGATATGCCGGCGGCCTATCGCGAGGCGGATATTTTTGTCCTGCCGTCCATGAGCGAAGGCATGTCGCTGGGCCTGCTGGAAGCCATGGCTTCCGGCCTGCCCGTGATTGTGACCGATGCGGGTGGCACCGCCGAGTTGGTCAAAGGCAATGGGAGCATCATTCAATGGGCGGATATCGACGGTTTGCAGGTCGCGATGCAGGACATGCTTGCAGACGAGGCGGGTCGGGTCGAGATGGCCCGGCGCAGCCGAACCATCGCCGAGCAATTCAGCTGGGAAGCCGTTTCCCAGACCTACCTCGATCTCTGTCGGGAAATTATCGAATCCAAGTGAAGCCGGGGAAACCGGCAGCCCTGTCCATCCCCGGTCCAACCGTCCACTGAGCAGCGAACATTGAGCAGCAAAAACCTACAGATTGCCATCGTCGGCCGCGCGCTGAGTCACCCGGTCGGCGGCGTCCGCGAGTACAGCCGTTCCATGGTGCGCAGCCTGCTCGCCCTGGATACGCCACACCGCTTCACCATCTACTACGCGGATGAATCGTTGATGGGCATGCATCCGAGTGCCGAGGAAAAGTTTCTGCCCGCCCCGCACAAGTTTATCTTTGATCACCTGGCGGTGCCCCGGGTGATCAAGAAGGACCGACCCGACGTCACCTGGTTCCCGCACAACGTGATGGGCATGGGGGTTCGCCGTCCGGCGGTCCTGACCGTGCTGGATCTTTTGTATTTCAGGGACCCGGCCTTTCCGGTGGTCGAGTATGCACGCCTGGACACCCTGTATATGCGGCACTTCATTCCCCGCTCGGTTCGCCGCGCGAAAAAAGTCATGGTGATATCCGATTGGACCGCCCGGGATGCGACCCGGGTGCTCGGCACCTCGCCGGACAAGCTGAGTACGGTACACCTCGCGCAGGGGCCTGAGTTCCGGGTGCTGCCGGAGGGCCCGGTGGGCGATGTCCGGGAAAAGTACCAGCTTGCGCAGCCCTTCTTCTTTTATGCCGGCACCCTTTCCCCCCGCAAGAACAGCCGCCGCATGCTCGAGGCTTTCGGCCGGATCAAGGACCGGGTGCCGCATGATTTAATCGTCACCGGCGGCGGGGATATGCTGATGGTGGATCACGCGGACCTGATCGAGCAGTACGGGTTGCAGGATCGCTTCCGCGTGCTCGGCCTGGTGCCGGGTAAGGACCTGGTCGCGCTGTACAACGCCGCAGAGGTCTTTGTGTTCCCGTCCCTGTATGAAGGCTTCGGGATTCCACCCCTGGAAGCTTTCGCCTGTGATTGCCCGGTCATCAGCTCAGCCGCTTCGTCTCTCCCGGAGGTCGTTGGCGACGCCGCCCGGGTCGTGGATCCGCTGGATACAGGGGCCCTGGCGGAGGCCATGCTGGAATTGGCCCTGGACGCAGCCCTGCGAACACGCTTCATTGAGAAGGGCCGGCTGCGATTGGAGCATTTCAGCTGGGAGCGAAGCGCCCGGAAACTGCTCGGTCTCCTGGAGGAATCTGCCACGTGAGCTTCACCCTCGATTTTATCGGCGTCGGCGCGGCGAAGGCGGGGACCACATGGCTGGGCCAGTGCCTGAAAGAGCATCCCGGTGTGTGCATGTCAGAGCCGAAGGAGTTGAACTTCTTTGGCCGGAAACATGTCTGGCCGCCGAGCCCGATGCACTACGACCAGGGTTCCGAGTGGTTGCGTGCCCACTTTGAGACCCCGCAGGAAGGGCAGGTGATCGGCGAGTACAGCGTGGCCTACCTGGTCGACCCCGCATCGCCGCAATTGATTTACGATCACAACCCAGGGGTCAAGCTCCTCATCGCCCTGCGCAATCCAATCGATGCATTATTTTCGTTCTACTACGAATTGACCAAGCAATACGTCGTACCCGATACCTTCGAGGGCCTGTTGAAAGAATATCCCGACTTCATCAGCTACGGTTTTTACGATGAGCATATCGCCCGTTTCCAGGCCCTGTTTCCCCCGCAGCAGATTCATTTCATGTTTTTTGAGGATCTACACGCCGACCCGGCCCGGTTTTTGCGCGATGCCTTCACCTACATCGGCGTCGATCCCGACTTCGAAGCCCCGAGTTTGTACGCGCGCGTGAACGAACGTCGCGAACCGAGATTCCGCTGGATGCGCGATGCCATTGGCGGCACCCGCGATTATTTTCGTACCCGGCCCGGGTTAAAGCCGGTGCAGGAGACCCTGCGTGTCCTGGGCGTAGAGCGGATGGGGAACTGGCTACAGGTCTGGAACCAGCAGCAGAAGCCGAAGCCCGTGATGAACGTGGACACGCGTGCGCGTTTAGCGGAAACGTATGCGCCGCATAACGACCGGGTGTCGGGGATCCTGGGACGGGACCTGGACGGGGATGCATAGTGGGTCATTTCGTCCAGGATCCCGAACCTTCAGCGCCTGTCGTGGATACCGGGCTTCCCGTGCCTGAAACCCGAATCATCACCCTCAAAACCCGGCCCCCGGCTCTCGATCCCCTTTACACATCCCGGAATTACGCATACTAAACCCGTCGATCCATGATTCGCAAGAGTATCCAAACAACCGTTTACTGGTTCGCCCGGCATCCCCTGGCCTTCTTTCTCGCCTGGAGCCTCTGGCTCTCGGTTGAGTACTGGGTCCTGGGCGACCTGAGTTATCTGCATATCCACGATAATGCCGACCAGATTATCCCGGTCTCCAGCTGGCTGACCGAATCGCCGGGTCGGCTCTTCGGGGCAGGGCTCCTGCCGGAGATGAGCGGGGTGGATCGCTTTGCCACCACCGCCTGGGTGAACCTCCACCGCTTGTTCTGCCTGGCCCTGCCGGTCTGGCTGGCACATGGGCTGTTCATCTTCGTCCAGCGTTTCGTCGCGGGCTATTTTGCCTGCCTGTTTCTCAAGCAATGTCTGAACGTCCCACGCCTTATCGCCGTAGTGGCCGGGATGGCGTATTCACTGATCGGGCTTGAGTACGGGGAGATGCGCCTGATGCACAACCTGAGCGAGCCGGGCTTTCCGCTGATGCTTTATGTGTTTACCGTGATCCCGCTGCGGAAGGACATGATTGCGGTGATGTTTGGGCTCGGGCTGTGCTTCAGCCTGGGCATGGATCCCATGGGAAGCATGCCCTTCTTTGTGCCGACGGCGGTTTCGATCGCCCTGATTCTTCGCAAGGATCTCTGGGAGGGAAAAAAATTCTGGGGCTACGCCGGCCTGCTGGCGGTCTTCGGTATGGGATGCCTGCTCCTTCGAATCCCCGGGATCTGGGCGACGCTGCACAACGCGCCGTTTTCGCATCGTGCGGATTGGCTTGCCGGGTTGAACGTCGACTGGACCTTCAAGCGACTCCTGTTGATGAAGCCTGCAGCCTTGCTGCCCTGGTGGGGTGCCCTCGTGCTGACCGGCATCTGGATTCTCGACTGGCGCAAACGCGACCGGGTTGACGTGGCGGTCCTTGTCTTTGTCTGCATCGGCGTGCTGGGCGGCCCCTTGATCGAGGCCGGGATCAAAAGCATGGGGGATGCACTGGGTCCGTTCAAGGGATTCAACTTCACCCGCTTCGACCGGACGATGCCGCTGGCCTTGATCTGTGCAGCCGCTCTCGGAGTCCGCAGCCTGAATAAACCGCAGCGGGAAGGCTTCCTCCAGCTGGGCCTGGTTCTTTCGTTGCTGCTGGGTGGCGTATGTATCGGGCGTTCCCTGGCGGAAAAGAAGACGCACTGGGCGGGGATGAGCCAGGCGGGAAAGAACTGGCGGACGCTCTACGGCAATCCGGAGATCAAGGCTTTTGCCGAGAGCCTGGATGATCACCCGGTGCGCTGCGCGACAGCGGGGACCTATCATGCGTACCATCCGCTTTACGCCCTGCCGAACGGGCTCGAGCTCGCCGATGGCTACGTGGTCATGTACCCCAAGTGGTACCAGGCGTACTGGAACGAGGTGGTACGGCCCCTGGTCGAGGCCGAACCGGAATACCTGACCGGGCATTTTCAACGCTGGGGCAGCCGGGTCTACCTTTTCCATTCGACCAAGCCGGAGCATGCGAATATCCCGACCATCCCTTTTGCGGACTGGTACAACCTGGATCTCCTCTCCCTGGGGAATGTGAAATACATCCTCTCCCAGAAGCCCATCCAGGATGCGAGACTGGAGCTCCGGCCGCCGACGATCACGGCTGCCGATCGTGAAGCCTGGTGGACGAGATCGGTGAAGGAGAAAGTGAAGGGCTACATCCGCGGGGAGAATCCCGGGGCGCCGATGTATATCTACGAGAACCCTGCGGCGGTCGATCGCTTCTTCCTCGCGCATGAAATCCGTCCTTTCGAGGAGGAGGAAGCCTTGTTCACGGCCCTGGGCCAGGCGGAGCTTTCGGATTTGACCAACCAGGTCATGGTGCTCAAGCAGGACGTGGTGGACTGGGTTATGGCACAGACCAATATCGCCGCGGAGGCCTTTGAACTCGTGGAGCACGATCCGGAGCGTGCGGTGCTCCGCGTGCAGAATGAGTCCGCCAAGGTTCTCGTCTTCACGAACCTGTATTATCCCTGGTGGGAATGCACGCTGAACCGGGAACCGGTGAAGATCGTGCGCGCGTACGGGGCGTACATGGCGGTGCGTATCCCTCCGGGTGACAACGACATCCAGTTTGAATACCGACCACCCTACAAGGTTTTTTGATATGTGGAATGATATGAAACTCGATCAACTCGACGGGGGCTTGAACTTCATCGACATCGGGGCCAGTGGTGGATTCCCACGCGACTGGAACCAGTTGAAGCGCTTGATTAATTACTTCGCCTTCGAGCCCAATGCGGAAGAGTGCGAGCGCCTGAGCAAGGAAGAGAGTCCTTTTAACACGGTCGCGTGGTTCCCGACCGCCGTGGCCGGGTCCAAGGGGGAGGCCTCGCTTTACCAGACGCGGGATCCCTTGTGCTGGTCGCTGCTGGAACCGAATCACCGGTTCCTCGATCGCTTTACCTTCGGGGAAAAATTCATCGTCGATGGCACGACCCGCGTACCGACGCAGGCCCTCTCGGATGTCGCCGAGTTGCAGGGGGTGGATGCGGATATTCTCAAGGTCGATTCCCAGGGCCTGGACCGTGATATCCTGGAACAGGGAACGGCATTGCTCGACCGGGCCTTCTACGTCGAGATGGAACCCGGCTTTAACGATTCCTACCTCGAGGAAAACACCTACGCGGAGGTCGACATCTTTATGCGCGAGCAGGGCTTTCGCCTCTTCGACCTGAACTGTCACCGCGTCCCCCGCAATAACCCCATGCAGGCCCATGTTGCCGGGACCTCACAGATCCTCTGGGCGGAGTCGCTCTGGCTCCGCGATTATGTCTGGATGGACCAGCAGGGGCTTTTCCCCGCGATCACCCCGGGAAAAGCCTTGAAGATCCTGCTGATCTGCGAGGTCGAAGGCCGCTACGATTTCGGCCTCGAATTGGCCGAGCTTTTTGCCGCGAAGGGCCTGGTGGAGGAGGCCCGGGTAGACGGCTTATCCACCCGCTGGCCCCTCCCGGATCCCCCGCCGGATCCCGGCCCTAAATCGCTCTTGCGTTCCACGCTTCGGCTGCTGCCCTGGTCATTACGGTCCCGTGTCGCCGCGGCCGCGGCCGCAAGCCTGAACGATCAACACTTGTTTAAGGGCTGAATGTCCTTAAAGATGTTCCCGCATGAAAGTCATCATCCAGATTCCGTGCTTTAACGAGGAGGAAACCCTCGGCATTACGGTCGACGCCTTGCCGCGTTCGCTGCCCGGGGTGGACGAAGTGGAATACCTCGTTATCGATGACGGAAGTTCTGACCGCACGGTCGAGGTCGCTCGTGCACACGGGGTGCACCACGTGGTCTCTTTTGATTATAACCGGGGCCTGGCTGCGGCCTTCCTGCGGGGCCTGGGGGGCTGCATTGAACAGGGGGCCGATATTATCGTCAACACCGATGCAGATAATCAATATTGTGCGGACGATATCGAGAAGCTCATCGCCCCCATCCTGGCGGGCCGGGCCGAAATTGTGATCGGTGCCCGCCCGATCCAGGATCATCCACATTTCAGCTGGCTTAAGAAGTGTTTACAACGCCTCGGTAGTTACATGGTGCGGGTTGCGAGCAATACGGATATTCCGGATGCGCCGAGCGGCTTTCGTGCGATTACACGTGATGCCGCCCGGCAGTTGAACGTGTTCAATAAGTACACCTATACCCTGGAAACCATTATCCAGGCCGGGCACAAGGGCATCCCGATCACCTCGGTACCGATCCGGGTGAACAGCGATCTCCGGCCGTCGCGCCTGGTGCAGAGCATCCCCAGTTACATCTACCGGAGTGTCGTGGTCATCATCCGTATCTTCGTGGTGTATCGGCCCTTCCGGTTTTTCAGCCTGCTCGCCTGTATTCCATTTTTCGCCGGGGCATTCCTGGGCCTGCGTTTTATGTACTACTACGCGACCGGGCAGGGTGGGGGCATGGTCCAGTCCCTGATTCTCGCATCCATGTTGATGAGCATGGGCTTCATTACCTTCGTTGTCGCGCTGCTGGCGGACCTGATTGCGGTGAATCGTCAGCTCAGCGAGAAACTTGCCTGGAAGCTCGAGAAGCTGGAAGAATCCAATGCTTCCCGCGAGTCCTGATCCCTCTTTCCCGGCTCATAGCCACCCCTACTTTTGTGAACGAACCAGACATAACCGTTCTCCTGGTCAACTGGTACTCTACCTTCTTCCTGAAGCACCTGGTACCGAACCTCCGCGCGAAAGCTGCGCAACCAGCGCGCCTGCGCTTCCTGCTCCTGGATAATACCCATGGCCTGGATGAGGACATCCAGGCTTTGTGTGACTCCCTGGGACAGGTGACCTATGTCGCGGTGGACAGCCGGGGCCTGACCGGTTCCTGGGGCCATGCACGCGCCTTGCGCGAAGGGCTGGAACGAACATCAACCGAGTACCTGCTCACGATCGACCCGGATGTGTATGTATTTGCCGAGGGCTGGGATCAACACTTGGTCGAGGCCGTCCAGCAAAGCGGCGCCATTGCCGCGGGCGCGCCGTATCCCCGGTGGAAACTGGGGAAATACCATGACTTTCCCAGTCCCGTCCTGGCCCTGCTGCACACCGACAGCCTGCGTCGCCTGCAGGCCGACTGGCGGCCCTTTGACCGGGGCCTCATCCGCAAGGCGTATAACTGGACCGGTCGACAGGTTGTGCGACTGGGTGCGATCAACTCCCGTCAACGCTGCATCGACCACCCGGGCCTGCTCCGCACGGGGCAAGCACTTGAAGGCCTGCTCGGCGTCGTGGGGCCTGATACGGGATATCGTATTGCCGCTGCGGCCCGGTCCCGGGGCGAGCGGGCCCTGGTGCTTGATGACATTTATGCAAATCAGCCTTCCGTGCAGGGCAATGAACACCAGGCGCTCCGGGAACTGGCCCGGCTGTTTGAGCTCTACGCCTGGGAAGGCACGCCTTTCATGACGCATATGGGCAAGACAAAATATTTCCTGTATGAAACGGAAGCGAGCTACGATGATGCGCGCTGGTTGAGTTGCATTGCAGCCTATGAACAGGTGCGGAGCAGGGCATGCGTATCCTGATTGACCTGCAACACCCGGCGCACCTGCACTTCTTTCGAAACGCCGCCGCTCGACTCGTTGCCGAAGGACACCAGGTCCTGTTCACCGGACGGGATAAGGATATTCTCAGGGAACTCGCCGGGCAGTACGATGTAGCGGTAACTTTTTTCGGCACCGCGAAGCCGGGGCTTGTTTCACTCGGCATGGAGCTGCTGTATCGCCAGGGCAAACTCTGGCGGATCATGAATCGTTTTCAGCCGCACGCCATGATGGCGATTGCCGGAACCTTTATTGGTACGCTCGGCTGGATACGACGCGTGCCGACCTACGTCTTCTACGACACCGAGCACGCGACCATGTCGAATCTCCTCGCCTATCCCTTTGCTAGTTGTGTGTATGTGCCCCGGTGCTATTACAAGGAAATCCCCTGGAGGCACGAACGATATAACGGCTATCACGAGCTGGCCTACCTGCGCCCGGATGTATTCACACCCGATCCCGGTATACGCGCGGAAGCCGGCCTGGGGGACGACCCTTTTGTCCTCGTGCGCTTTGTTGCCTGGGGTGCCCTGCACGATATTGGAAAGCAGGGCTTGTCCCTGGAAGACAAGCGCATGGTGGTCGAGCGCCTGTCCCGGCATCGCCGGGTGGTGATTTCCGCGGAGGGCCCGTTGCCGGAGGAATTGGAGCCGATGCGGGTACAGGTGCCGGTCCATCGGATCCATCACCTGCTGGCAGCGGCCGACCTGGTTTTTGGCGAGAGCGGGACCATGCCCTCGGAAGCGGCGATGCTCGGTGTCCCCAGCGTGTACGTGAACCCCTTGAAGATGGGCTACCTCAATGAGCTTGAGTCGGACTACGGCATCGTCTCCGTGTACGATCCGGGTGAGATCAAGGCCGCTGTCGCAAGGGCCGAGGAGTTGCTCGCGCAGTTTGACCGCCCGGCCTGGAAAGCGACCGGGCAGCGTATCCTCGAGGAGAAAATCGATGTCACGGACATGATATGTCGCATTGCCACCACGCGGCCGCATTCACGTCACTTCAAGGAGACGGGCTGATGTGCGGCATTTGCGGCATCATGCCATCCTCCCCGCGGTCACTGGTCGCGATCCAGGCCATGAACGATCGACTGGCGCATCGCGGGCCGGACGGGGAGGGGATCTATCTCGGGGGCGAGCAGCCGTGGTTGTCCGTGAGCGGGGAAGCGCTGCCGGGACAGCCGGCCACCTGCGCCCTGGGTCACCGGCGCCTGGCGGTGCTGGATCCGGCTGGTGGCGCGCAGCCGATTACCAGCGAGGATCGCCAGGTCGCCGTGGTGTTAAATGGCGAGATTTACAATTTCGAGACCCTGCGCGAACGATTCACCGGGCGGGGTATCTCCTTCCAGACCGATACCGACACGGAAATCCTGCTGCACCTTTACCTGGATCAACCGGACCATCCTGAAGCCTGGCTGAAAGAGTTACGCGGTATTTTTGCCTTCGCGATATGGGACAACCGCCGGGGGCGCCTGTTACTCGCCCGGGATCATTTTGGCGTGAAGCCGCTGCACGTGGCCCAATCGGATGGCAGCCTGTTTTTTGCCTCTGAAATAAAGTCCCTGCTCGCCGCCGGGGTAAAGCCGCGCTTGAACGATGCGGCCCTGCACGCCCTGTTGAATGTCCGGTTTATTCCGGGCCAGCAAACGCTGTTCAAGGATATCTGGCGATTGCCCCCGGCTCACTTCGCCTGGGTCGAGGAGGGCCGCATGCGGGATCCGGTGGCGTATTACCAATTGCCGGTCGGTACGGATTCGCTTTCTGAGGATGAGCAGATCAGGGGCTCCGATACGGCATTTTACCAGGCGGTCGAATCCCAGTTGCTCAGCGATGTGCCAATCGGTATCGGGCTCTCCGGCGGACTCGATTCGGGCATGATCGTGGCTGCGGCCGCGAACCGGATGAAAGATCCCGCCCGCCTGCGCGTGAACGACCGCGCGGTGCGCACCTTCACCCTCGGGTTCAACCAGCCGGATGATGAAAACGATGACGCCGCGATCGTCGCCCGGCGCTTTGACACCGAGCACCACGACCTGCGCTTGCCCCTGGGGACCCTGGACGAGATGAAGGAAATCCTCTGGTACGCGGAGGAGCCGAAGCTCAACGTCCTGCAGGTCTTCAAGCTGGCCCAGTTTGCCCGCCAGGAGGTCAAGGTATTCTTCAGTGGGCTGGGGGGGGACGAACTGTTTGCCGGGTACGACATCCATCGCTTCGCCAATACCCTCGGTCGCCTGCATGGGGCGACCCCGGGCCCGGTGCAACGCGGACTCCTGCGGCCCCTGTCGCAGCTGCTCTGGGGCCTGCAGCAGCGAAATCCCATGCGCAGCTGGGATCACTATCGTATCGGTGGGCAGATCGCCCTCTCGCTGGGGGATCGCACCCAATTCTACACCCGGCTCCGCAACACCTGGGACTACGATGCGGGCATGTACGCCCGCATCTATGCCGATCCGGAACGCTTTCGTGCCGTGCCGCGCACCCATGCGTGGTTCGAGCCGTATTTCTCGGGAAAGGGCAACTACCTCGACCAGGTCATGCGCTGTGAATTTCAGGAAAAAATGGTGAATGACCTGCTGGTGTGTGAGGACCGGATGACCAGTGCGCACGGCCTGGAGGGCCGCGTGCCCTTCCTGGATAAATCCCTGGTTGAATGGGCCTTTCGCCTGCCAGCTGCAGACAAGATGAAAGGTCGACAGACCAAGGCGCTCTGGAAACGGGTTGCGGGGGAGCAACTCCCGCCGGAGATCATGAACAAGACCAAGCAGGGCTTCAGCTTCAATCCCTATGAGCAATGGAGGAAGGACTTGCGTCCTCTGGTGGAGAAGGAACTCAGCCGCGAATGGTGTGAAGCGTCCGGATTGTTCAATTACGGATTTATCCAGGCCCTGCTGCAATGCCCCGCGCATCCGAGGCTGCGTTGGCATTACTTCCTCGTTTGGCTGATGGTTGGGGTGAAACAGTGGATGGAAGTATTCGATGTCCAGGACTGAAGCTGAGCCATCCACGATCTCGGTCGCGCTGTGCACCTGTAACGGCGAGGCGTACCTGCGTGAGCAGTTGAACAGCATCGCTGCGCAGACACGCCTGCCGGACGAGCTGCTTGTCGGGGATGATGCCTCTACCGACCGCACGCGTGAGATCCTGGACGACTTTACCGCTGCAGTGCCTTTCCCCGTGCAGGTCGAATCACACGCGGACCGGAGAGGGGTGGCCCTGAATTTCGAGTCGGCCGCGAAGCGTTGCTCGGGAACGTACATCGCCTTCTGCGACCAGGATGATGTATGGTTGCCGGAGAAACTGGCGCGCCTGGAAGCCTCCCTCGCGGAACACCCGGAATGGGCCCTTGTTTTTCACGACCTTGAGCTGGTGGATGCCGATCTCAATCCGATGGGGTCGACGATGTGGCAGAGCATCGGCTTCGATGCGCAGAAGCAGCATCGCTGGGAGGCGGGCGGCGCTTTTGACCTGCTATTGCAGCGGCCCCTGGTCACGGGTGCCGGCCTCATGCTTCGCCGGGATCGGCTTGTCCGCGTTCTGCCCTTTTCAACCGGCTGGATTCACGATGCCTGGTTGAGCCTGCTGCTCTCCACCGTAGACCCGGTGGGCTTTCTCCCGGAATCCCTGGCGCAATACCGCCAGCATGGCGCCAACGAGGTCGGCGGTACCGCGACGAGCACGCGCTCCTATGTGGAGGAGACGTGTTCCATGGACCGCCGCGCCTATTATGAAAAGCAAGAGGCGGTTTTCCATGAACTGGTCGAACAGGCCAGGCACCTGCCGGGTGTGCCGGAAGAACGGCTCCGTTCGCTGGAAGCCAAGCGTGCGTTTTTGCAGCGCCGATCCCGCCTCTCGGCCTTTCGGCCCGCTCGCCTCCTGCCCGTGTTATCCGGGCTTATTCGTGGTGACTATCGCCGGTACAGCCGGGGTTGGAAGGTGGCGGTCCGGGATATCATCATGCCCCCCTGAACAGCCAAGTACCTGTCTGAAAAGCTTGACCGGCCGCTCGTAATTTGCGAGCGGTCTTTTTCTGTCCTGGGGGTCGATACGGCAACCCAGTCGGTTAAATCGAACACTATTCAATACCATGAAAGGAAACGAATAATGAGAAAGCTGTATGCAGTATGCCTGGTTTTTGCGGTTTCGACCGGTTTGAGCCACGCGGAAGAGTATGAAATCGACCCCTCGCACGCGGAAATTGGTTTCAAGGTGAAGCATATGTTGGTCAGCAAGACCAAGGGCAAGTTCACTACGTTCTCCGGGAAAATCGATTTTGACTCCGCGAAGAAGGAGCTGGTTTCGGCCCATTGCACGATTGAAGCGGCCAGTGTGGACACCAGCAACGTTAAGCGGGATGCCCACCTGAAGAACAAGGATTTTTTCAATGTGGAAAAATTCCCGAACATCACCTTCGAGAGTACCGGCGTGAAGAAGCAGGCGGATGGGACCTTTGCATTAACCGGGAACCTGAGCATCCTGGGCAATGTAAAGGCGGTTGAGCTTCCGGTGACCGTGAATGGGCCGATCAATGATCCCTTTGGCATGAAGCGGATTGGCTTCGAGACCTCCATGAGCTTGAACCGCCGGGACTTCGGCCTGACCTACGGGAAAGCCGCCACGATTGGCGATAAGGTGACGGTTGAGATCAGCGTGGAGGCGACGCGGAAGTAGGTCCGCGAAATACACGAGTGCCACGGCCTTTGCCCGGGCGGCCAGGCCTTGGAATATTTGGCCTAATCCCGTGATGGACCTGACATACGCGGCGACCTGTACAGCCTGAGATGTTTACGGGTCACACTCAGCAACATCCACCGTCGACCGAAGCGGGTATAGCGCCGGATGCGGGCGTGTTCCTTTGCGCTTAGGGTCTCGGTGCGCGGGCTGTCCATGAAGGCTCTCGTGAGCGCGTGGCGTTCAGTCGCCCGGTCGAGCTGGACGAGCTCGTTGATGTGCTTCTCCACCTCGATGAGGTGAACATATTCACTGGAACCCTGCCCGTCCAGGAAGGCGAGAAAGGCGGCAAAGATCGCCGGGTGGCGGGCGGCGAGCCTGACCCGGGTGCGGTAGTCATCGAGAATCCCGTGAATCGCGCCGTTGTCGTTTCCCCCGTGTTGACGGTACTGCACCAGTGGTTCATCCACGAAGTGGAAGCGCCCGAAAAAGGCGGCCACGAAACTGATCCACCAATCCTCGACGAGCAAGGTCTCGGGAATGGGAAAGATGTGATCCTTGACGCCGGGCCCGAGCGTCATGCCGCCACCGCAGACCAGGGGGCTGGTGGCCAGGCACGAAGCGTAGTCGAACCCGGGCTCGCCGAGTTCCTCCCTGCGGCCCAGCATATGGTAGATCGAGGCGTGGATCGTGTGCAGGGATTCATCGACCACGGCCAGGTCGCAGAAACTGAGCCCGGTTTCCCGGTCGGCGAGCAGGGGCGCGATCGTCCGTTCGATCCGTTCCGGTTTGCATATATCGTCGGCACCCATGATGGCGATGTAGTTCCCCTTCGCCATCTCGTAGCAGCGGTTGAAGGCGTGGACTTTTCCCCGGTTCTGTTCAAAACGGTCCAGGCGTACCCGGGGGTCCTGGCCGAAGGCGGCCTGCAGGATGTCCCAGGTTCCATCCGTTGAGCCGTCATCGGTCACGCAGACTTCGACCGGCGTATAGGTCTGGTCCAGGCAGCTGGCCACGCATGCGACCACGAAGCGTTCCTCGTTGAAGGCAGCGATGAGGAAACTGACGAGCGGGGTGTCACTCACGGGGAAGGGACTCCTGTTGCGGGGTACGGTTTTACGGTGTTGGGTCGCTGGTCCGCCTCGAGCAGCCAGCCTTGTCGCCCCGGGTAGGCCTCCAGGAGCGCGGCACGTTGTTCATCGGTGCCTTCGCGGGCCCAGATGACGGGGGCCTTCCCGGGATCCGCCGCATTGTAGACGTACTCGGCATGGACATCGTGCTCGGGTGTGTAGCGCACAAATACCAGGTGCTGGCCGGGGGTGTCCTTTAACTGTTGAGCGATCTGTTCGCGTTCGTTAAAGCGATCCCAGCCGGGACGCTGGTAGATGTGGTGCAGGATCCTTCCGCTCCCGTAAGCAACGTGGAGCCCGAGGATCACCCCGGCGAAGACGCGCGTGCGCGGATGCTGCCACAGGGCCAGCCAGGCGAGAGCGACCAGGCCGGTGACCAGGGGCAGGATGGGGGCCAGGTAATGCGGATGCGCGGCGGAAATGTTCACGCTGACCGCGGTGATGAGAGCGACGATGACGAGGGCTCCAGCCATTTTCCCCCGCTCCCTGGCGAGGATCAGGCCCGGCAGTGTGAGCAGCAGGAACGGCCCGATAAAATACCGGCCTGCGCGGAGGATTTCCTCGAGCGCGGTGCGCGGCTTGGAGCCGGTGTAGGTGTTCAATTGTTCCGGCAGCCCCGTTGCGTGAAAGCCCCTTGACCAATGGCGATGGGGAAAACTGAAGGCCTCGCCGGTGACCGCGTGGTTGTAGGCGAGCGTTCCGAGCAGGGCCAGGAACCCGGCGATGGCCATCCAGCAGGTGATCATCAACAGGGACGTGCGGTGCTCCTTTCCCATGATGCACCAGGCCAGCACCAGGCTGAGGGTGCAGGTGAGGCCGCCCTCGAGGGGTCGGGCCTGGGAGAGCAGGAGCAAACCGAGTGCCCCGACCAGGGCCCAGCGGAACTTCGGGTGCCGGATGCTGCCGGCAAAGCCGAGAAAGAACAGTGCCGCTCCCGCGTAGGCGGCCCCGCCGCCCCAGTAGCTCTGGGTCCATTGCCAGAACAGCGGTGGACAGAGGAGGGGTGCCAGGCAGAGGACCGAGGCGGGCCAGGGCGGACAGGCCATCCGGAGCAGGCGGAACATCGCCGCCGTGGCGAGTGCCATGGCGAGCCAGATCCCCCAGGCGGGATGACCGAAGAGGGTTTGCCCGGTGGCGAGGAAGAAACCCTGTCCCGGCGGATACTTGGCCTGGTAGCTGGGCTGCTGGATGACGTGAAAGCTTTCCAGCAGGCGGGGTTCCGGGTTCGGCGGATTGGTGATGCGGCCGGAGGCGAAGGTGTCTGCCGCGAGGAGGTACGCGAATTCGTCGTGGACCCGGGGCAGGGGGAACTGGTAGATTTTTGCCGTCAGGAAAGCACCCGCGAACACGAGGATAAACATCAGCAGTGGCGCGAAGGTTTCGAGGCGGGATCCGGTGGCAGCCCGTTTGGTCATGGGGTTATCCTTGGGACCCGGCCGGGGGAATGCAACAGGTTTTTCTCGTGCTCCACCGGAAGGCGATGGGGTCCTTGCCCGCTGACCACGTGAAAGAACCAAAAAAAATGGTGCCGTTAACGTGTGCGTGGGGGATAAACCTCCCCGGGAAGTACTTGAATGGAGGAAGTGGCCATGTACAATCCATTCGTAGCTTGCAGGGATGTGCATCCCGGCCTCGTCCGGCCGGGCACCTTGAACCGGAGATGCCATGAATAATTTAACCTACCTGGGTAGCCTCAGTGATTACCCCCAGGTTAGCCTGGTCATGGCCGTGCTCTTCTGGGGCCTCCTTTTCGCTTCCTCCATGACCGCGGCGGCTCGCAAGCCGGTCCTCACCCCCTGCCTGCTTGCCTTCGCCTGGATCATCACGCTGTTGCCCTGCTGGCTTTACGCGCACCACCTCGGGGATGCCTTCGTCTCCCAGGCAGCCTCGTCCGCCAGTGTCATGGCGCGCAGCATGAATTTCATGGCCCGGGTACCCTTGTGTCATGTCGTCGGGAGCATGGTCGCGGTGGCGCTCTGGATGGCCATCCGGCCCCGTACCTTCGCCAAGCCGACGATGGTTGCCCTATTGGTCGTTCTCTGCTTCATCGGGCTGGCGCTTTTCGAGGTGAGTCGTGCCTGGGATAACTATATCGACTCGGCCAACGCGACGCTGTTGAACCAACAGGGACCGCTGTCCCTGGAAAAGTAGGGCGGTCCTAGCGCTTGATCCGGTACTGGCGTGCCTGCGCGTTGCTCGGCTTATAGGCCTGCAGGACCCCATCCGGCCACCGGACCTGGATGCGGGTGAGGTCGGCCCCACCGGGCCGGCCAAACCAGCAAACGCCGGGTGATTGAGAGAGGTACCCCGTCCCCGCGTAGACTTCCTGGGTCTGTTTGCCCGCCTCGCCGAAGACCATCGTCACCCGGGCACCGATACAGCGGGGGTTGCCCGGCTTCCCCTCGAGCGCAAGCCGGATGCCGGGGGACGCGGTATTCATAAAGGCCTGGAGGGCCTGGTCGTTGAGTCCGACCACGAGGTCAGGGGCCCCGTCCCGGTTCAGGTCGGTGATGGCAAGGGAGCGTGCATCTCCGGGGACGCTGAGGCCGCTCCGGTCCGGCCACTGCACGTCAAAGTTTCCATCCCCCTTGCCCTTCAGCAACCAGCCCATGCCGCCCGCGCGGCGCGGGGTTTCCCGCTGCGCATGGTAGAAATTGCCCACGAGGGCGAGGTCCGGGAATCCGTCACCGTCAAAGTCGCTGGCCACCGCCCCGAACAGGGGGGCGATCTGCGCCATCCGGGGCAGGGGGACAAAGCGGAATCGACCCGCATCGTTCACCAGGATGCCCGAAGCCAGGGTATTGGCGGTGAAGCGCTCCGCGTGCCGGAGCTGTTCACGTGGGTAGAGGTCGAGCAGCGAGGCTTCCGCGAAGGAGCGAAAGGACGGGAAGCGCTCGGCGATGCCGGGCATGACCTTCGATAAGGCCGCGCGCCCGCGCAGGGGAACAAGTCGCCCTTCCTTGAAGGTGGCCTCGACGAGTTGATGGCCCTCGCCCGGGTTGAATGCGCCGTAGAACAATACGGTGGGCTGCTTCGGCGATGCCCGGTAGGGGCTTCCCAGGCCGACATTGGTCACCACGAAATCGATATCCCCGTCCCCGTCGGTATCGGTGGGGGTGATACCGTTCCACCAGCCGGTCCACGCGGATAGGCCCCAGGCTGCGGTGGTATCCACCAGCCCTTCTCCGCTTTGCATGCGGTTGTGATAAAACTTCACCGGGCCCCATTCATGGCACACCATGAGGTCCAGCCAGCCATCGTTGTCCACGTCGGACCAGCAGGCCCCGGTGACCAGGCCCGAGCTGAGCAGGGCCGGTGCCTGGCGATCCGTGACATCGGAGAATCGACCCCGGCCGTCATTGAGCAAGAGTCGGCTGGGTGGGTGGCCCGGATAGTGGTGGGGTATCACCCGTCCCCCGATAAAAAGGTCGAGATCGCCATCCCGGTCGACATCGGCTGCGGTCACCACGCTGCTGCTGGTCCGGATATCGGGCAGGCTGTTCGCGGGTGCGGCGAGGAACTTCCCCGTGCCGTCGTTCAGGTAGAGCTGGTCGCGGAGCAGGGGGCTGCCCTCGGGGTTTTCATAGCCGCCATAGGCCACATACAGGTCGGGGTCACCATCCCCATCCGCCTCAAAAAACAGCGCCCCCAGGGCCTCGCCGTTCCGGTGGGCATTGAATGCTTTCTGGAAACTCCAGCTGAACCCACCATTTTCCTGCTGGAGCTGAAGCTCCGAGCTCATGCCGATCGCGCCCGCGAGGAAGAGGTCATCCCGTTGATCGCCGTTCACGTCGCTGAGTGCCAGTCCCGGACCGAGCCGGGAGAGCTTGTAGGGGAGGAGGGCCTGATTCTGATAGTCGTTGTACAGGTTTTCCTTGTGCCGGATTTCGGTAGTATGCGATTGGTTCATCCTTTTCAAGAGCGGACTCGCCGTGAATAAAGGTTTAATCGTTTCGGGTTTTCGCTTTTCCAAAGCACCTTCCTCAATGTCATACGATCGCCTCGCGATGAGATTCGTATAGACCTCCTCGTATTGATTCGGCCAGGTGATCCGCAACTCCTCCACCACCTCGTCGTAGCCGATGCCAAAATGGAGGATATCCTGGTCGCAGGACATAAAGCCCTGGCCGGGCATCAATTGGCGGATCAGCGTGTGCCGGGCGCTCTTCAAACGAACCGTCGTTCCAATGCCCCGTCGATTGTTTTCCAAGCCCCGCAGGCGCAGGGTGAGCCCGTGTGCCTTCGTGTCATTCCGGTAGAGTGCGATCGGTTCATCCAGGTTCGCAACAGCCAGGTCCAGGTCCCCGTCTTTGTCGAAATCCCCGCATGCCGTTGCATAGGACATGGAGGGCGTGTTCAGGCCCCACTGCGGGGCCATGTCTTCGAATTGAAGGTCACCTAGGTTGCGGAACATCCGGTTGGCCTCTTTTTGCGGCGGATAGGATGCGTAGACATTCCATACATTGTTCGTGCGCAGAGCCGCCTTGTGCAGGAGCGCGAGGTCCCTGTCGCGATAGGGGCGGGAAACCCCGTTGGCGATAAAGACATCCATGCGGCCGTCGTTGTCGAAGTCCTGGATCTTTACGCCCCAGCTCCAGTCGCTTTGTCCCAGGCCGGCCAGGTTAGCGCCTTCCAGCAGACGGGAGGTTCCTGTATTCAGGAAGACCGCATTGCGCAGGAACTGCCGGGGTTCGACCTGATCGAGGAACCTGTCCAGGGATTGCATGTCCCCTGTGTTGAGCATGGCGGAAAAGTGTGTCACCGGGGATATGCCCGCTACCAGGAGATCCACCCGTCCATCGTTGTTCAGGTCCCCGGATGCCGAGCCCGTGCTGAACCAGCCGGTTTGCGGGGTGGCCTCGCGCAGCTGCTCGGAAAAGGTTCCATCGCCCCGGTTCCGGTAGAGTCGATCGGCGTCCTGGTAGTCATTCGCAACGTAGAGGTCCATCCACCCGTCTCCGTCGTAATCCCACCATACGGCCGAGTTCCCATGGGCGGGTCCAAGGTTCAAGCCCGCCGATTCCGTGACATCCTTGAAGACGCCGTTGCCGGTATTTTGCATCAACCGGTCCGGTCTGGCCACCGGGTAATAGGAACGACCTTTCCGGATAAAGTATCGTTCCCAGTCCTTGAATGGCTGTCCCCTGCGCGCTTTTGCGGCATCGGGCCCCTGGTGATCCAGGAAATACCGGTAGGTGAGGAGGTAGAGGTCGAGAGCACCGTCCCGGTCGTAATCACAAAAGGCGGACATCAGGCTTGCATCCCGGATGTCGATCCCGAGACGGGGTGCCTCGTCGGAGAAGCCGCCGGTCCCATCATTCAGGAAGCATTGATTGGGTTGGTCGTAATTGCACAGGTAAATGTCGAGGTCGCCGTCTCCGTCTACATCGGCAAAGCTGACCCCCAGGGACCAGGTGTCTTTGCCCGCCAGGCCTGAAACCGCGGTCTGGTCCGAAAAGGTCCATAAGCCACGCTGCATGTACAGGTGGTTGGGCCCCGGTCCCGAGCTCACGAACAGATCCGGCCAGGTGTCCCCATCGAGGTCGCCGATCGCGATGCCCCCGCAAGCCAGGCTGGTGGCGTGGAGCCGGTGTAAAGGATGGTCGATATCAATCGGGTTGCGATGGCGTAGCCCGGTGCTCTGCGGGTCGAGCCGGGTGAAGCCCTCGGCGGGACTCTTAACCGAAAGCGCACAAGATCCGAGGATCACGAACACCAGGCCGACAGGGTGGTAAAGCATTTTCATAGGGTGCAGATCAGCGCATAATATACGGCCTTTGTCCCTTCAAGGCCGACCTTTATTCCCGATTATCTGGGCGATAGGTACATCGGCCCGCTTTCCCGGAAGCCATGGAACCCGTCCAGTTGTTTCCAAGCGTGTGTACCCGGTTCACGGCTGAAACAATTCGTGCTAAACACCGGTTCCCATGGCCCCGGGATTTAGTGTATAGTCGCCGCCAAGGTTTGTTTTTATGAAGTTGACTTCGAAATTAACGGTAATCTCAAGCGTATATTGTACCCTGCCCTTGGCCGATTCGGATCCTGTGCTTAGCCCCGCGATCTTCAAGCAAATCGACCGGGCCCGCCAGCTTTCGCTGCAAGGGGATTACCTGGAAGAAACAAGCACTGGGGGAAGATCATGAGAAGGTCCATTGTGTTTTTGCTGGTCGCCTGCTGCAGCGTCTCTCTCTTGGCCAAGGCTCCACGCGTCTTCCCCGAGGGAAAACGTCCCGACGACGTCCGCCTGAAGCCGCCCAAGGACCTCAACGGTTTCTTCCCGTTTGACGTTCCGGACTCGCTCGAGGCCTGGGAGCGGCGGGCGGCCGAACTCCGCCTGCGGATTCTCGTCGCTACCGGTCTCTACCCCCTGCCACCGAAGACGCCGCTCAACGCGGTGATCCATGGCAGGTTCGAGCGCCCCGGCTTCACCGTCGAGCAGGTCTACTTTGAGAGCTACCCGGGTCTCTACGTTAGCGGCCTGCTCTTTCGGCCGTCCAATCCGCCTCCGGGCAAGCTTCCCGCCGTACTCAGTCCGCACGGCCACGGCGGCCGCCTGCAGGACCATGGCCTCGCCGGGGTGCGCAAGGAGATCGCCAAGGGGGCCGAGCTTTTCGAGGAGTCCGGCCGGATGCCCAAGCTGGCGCGCAACGCCCAGCTCGCCCGCATGGGCTGCGTTACCTTCCTCTACGACATGCTGGGCTATGCCGATAACCAGCAGTTGTCGATGCAGCTGGCGCACCGCTTCGGCAAGCAGCGCCCGGACTTTGAGGGCAAGGAGAGCTGGGGGCTCTACAGCACCCAGGCCGAGATGCGCATGCAGTCGATCTTCGGGATCCAGGCCTGGAACTCGATCCGCGCACTCGATTTCCTCGCCAGCCTCCCCGAGGTCGACCCCAAGCGCCTTGCCGTCACCGGGGGCAGTGGCGGCGGCACCCAGACGATCATCATCGGTGCCCTCGACCCGCGCCCGGTGGTCGGCTTCCCCAACGGCATGGTGAGTAGCTCCATGCAGGGCGGCTGCACCTGCGAAAACGCCAGCCTGCTTCGCATCGGTACCGGCAACGTCGAGCTCGCGGCGCTTTTCGCCCCCCGGCCCCAGGGGATGACGTCCGCCAACGACTGGACGAAGGAGATGCTCGTCAAGGGCAAGGGCTTCTACGAGATCCAGGACCTCTACGCCCTCTACGGAAAGAAGGATTCCGTGATCTGCCCCGATCTCCTGCGCTTTCCCCACAACTACAATACCGTGACCCGCGGCCACATGTACGCCTGGTTCAACAAGCACCTCAAGCTCGGCATCAAGGAGCCGATGGTTGAGAAGGACTACAAGCTCTTCACCAGGGAAGAGCACGCGGTCTGGACCGACAAGCACCCGAAGCCCCCGGGCGGTGACGTTTTTGAGCGCAAGCTCACCCGCCAGCTCGCCGACCAGGACGCGAAGCTTCTCGCCGCCATGAATGACAAGGACCGCCGCGCTATCATCCGCAAGGCCTGGAAGATCCTCGTCGGCCGGGAACTTCCCGGCGCTGCCGACATCCGGTTCGAAAACGGCAAGCTGAGCTTCCCGGCGATGGGCGAGGTCATCCCTGTCGTTATCCTCGAGCCCGAGGGCAAGGCCGCTTCGAACGTCATCTGGCTGCACGGTAAGGGCAAGGACGGCCTATTCGACGATGCCGGCAAGCCGGTTGAGGGCGTTCGCAAGCTCCTGGCCCAGGGCTCCCGCGTCATTACCGCCGACCTCTTCCTCCAGGGCGAGTTTCTGCCAGACGGGAAGACCCTCACCCAGACCCCGACCGTCCCTAACCCGCGCCAATACGCCGGCTACACCCACGGCTACAATCCCTCCGTTTTCGCCCGCCGAACCCACGACATCCTGAGTCTTATAGCCCTGGCGAACAAACAGTCGGGGCTCCCCGTCCACCTGGTAGCCACCGCCGGAGCTGCCCCCCTGGCCGCCGCTGCCAGGGTCCTTTCCGGCTCCGCGGTTACCCGGACGCTTCTCGAAACGGCCGATTTCACCTTCGCCGACATCAAGAGCTACCGCCACCCGTACTTCATCCCCGGGGCCGTAAAATACGGTGACCTCGAAGGCCTCATCGATCTCTGCCCGGAGGATTCTACTCGTCGCGTGCAGACCTTCTCTGGTACCAGTCTTAGATGGTTGCAGTAAAGAATGGCCCACTACTTCTGCTCTCCAGTGGGAAAGGAACCAGGTTGGAACAATGACCGGAGTGCGCTTTAATCATATCACCATCGGGATCAACACATGAACGAACATTCTTGTCCCACGCTTCTCAGTGCCTATGGCGGCCCCCCGGGGGGAGTCAACGGGAAAGAACGGAACGTGCTACCCGCTCTTCTCTATTCGTCCGCCTCGTGGCAGCGTGGGGAAGGATAAGGACCTGATTCGGGCCAAACACGGATTTCCAATATTAAAAATAATGCCGTAACAGAAATTGGTGCCAGGTACAAACGTGGGGCTATCTGTGCCTTTTGGCGTGGCAAAATCGACGACGTCCGCATCTACAACCGCGCCTTGAGTGAAGCCGAGGTGAAGGCGTTGTACGCGCTTGAGAAGGCGAGGTAGCACCAAGACAAACAGACAGGCCGGCTGTTATGTCGCTCCCCGCCGGGATTGGCAAGACCGGGTCCATCCCCGTAGGCCTAAACCCTT
>JAYGFS010000325.1:0-2502 GCA_046581765.1 Verrucomicrobiota bacterium | reverse complement strand
TCGACCTATAACGTGATCGTCTACCATGCCCACAACAGCGCGAACGCGAAGGCCAACACCCGGGTCGGGTCCACCACCTATTACTCCGAGAACCAGGCGTCGTACGGCGGAAGCTTCATCCAGGGGACCAACACGACGACTGGAACCTACCCGGTGGCGAATGTTGTACGGTTTGAAAACGTGAGCCCGGACGGTAGCGGCACGGTCGAGGTCGAGGTTAAAAAATTCATCGAAAGCCCCCAGCTAACGGACGGGGTCGGGGTGGCCGGCCTCCAACTGGAGCTGCTCACGGGGGCCTGGCCGGAGGTCAACCCGCCAAATATACTCCAGGATCCGGCCGATGTACTGGCGGTCGTAGGTGACACCGTCTCCCTTTCCATCCTGGCCGATGGACCCTGGGACGTGGAATGGTTCACCAACGGGGTCTCCGCGGCCCTGGGCACCAGCACCGACTACAACCTGACCACCACGGCGGCCCACAAGGATGCCCTGGTCCATGCGGTGGTTTCCAACCCCGCCGGCACAGCGACCTCCCAGACCGCCACCCTGACCCTGGACGACCCCGCCCCGGCCCAGCTCGTCCAGGGCTTCCTGCACGTGGAACACTACGGAAACATCGGTGGCGTCATCGTCAGCAACCTGTATAATCATGTGCCCTTCCAGAACCGGGCTTTCGACTACGATTGGTACGTCGGGAGTGCCGCCGTCCCGGATGCCGACTTGAACAACTTCGGCCGTATCGTCGAGGGCTTCGTGCGCACGCCTGTCGACCTCACCCTTAACTTTTTCACCCGTTCGGACGACCAGTCCGAGTTTTATTTTAATCCGGTCCCCGGGACGGGAGCGGCATCCATCCCGAGCGATTTTCCCAATATAACCGCGGATGCCACCGAGCTCGATTGCTGCGACGCCTTCCAGGAACCGGGCGTGGACACGACCACGACTACGGCATTTACCCTGCTCGCGAGCAACTACTACGGGATCGCCGCCCTGTACAAGGAAGGCGGAGGGGGCGATTACTTTGAACTGGCCTGGCGCGCGACCAGTGACCCCACGCCCGCCGCCCAGCTGAGTCCCATCGGCCCGGAGAACATATACGTGGAGGCAAGCCCGGCCGGCAAGCGGGCGACCCTTAGCCAGCAGCCCCAGAGCGTGACGGTACTGGAGGGTACGTCTGCAACCTTTGACGTCAGCGCAGACACCCTGCCGGTTGCGAACCAATACAGTGTGCAGTGGATGCGTGACCTCGTGGTGATTCCCGGGGCCATCGGGAGCAGCTTCACCACGAACAACCTGCAAAGCGCGGACAGTGGAACCGTCATCCAGGCCAAGGTCTACACCCTGCTCGGAACCCTGCTGTCCGATCCAGCGACCATCACCATCGACGGCGATTTCTCCCCACCTGTCCCGCTGTCCGCAGGGCTTTTCACCGGCGAGACCAAAATCGGCATCCTCTTCGACGAGCTGGTTGAGACCACTTCGGCAGCGAATACCGGCAACTACACCGTGGACGGCGGGAACCTGTCCGTTCTCGGGGTCGAGTTACCCAACATCGAGAATAACCTGGTCTTGTTGAACCTGGACGGTGCGCCATCCGCGGGCGTGGATGTCGCGGTCTCCAACATCAAGGACCTCTTCAATAACACCAGCGGCACCGACACCCTGATCCTTGAGGCATCCACCCTGGCCCCGCTTACCCTGGTCAACAGTGCGGGCAACCCGGTAAACCTGGGCCGCGGAGCCTACCTCGGGCAGGACAACTACTACGTCGAGGCCGGGGGGAACGATATCTGGGGGACGGGCGATGCCGGCTTCATGGTCAACACCGCCCTGGCCGGCGGCTTCGACATGCAGGTCCGGGTACAGAGCCTGGAGGGACCCAATACCTGGACCAAGGGAGGGATCATGATTCGCGAATCCATGGACACCGGTGCGCGCAACCTCTTCCTCCTCGTCACGCGAACCGCGGGCCAGAACGTGCGGACATTCCAGTGGCGCGACACCACGGATGCCGCCTCCGGGGATATCGGCGGAGCAAACCGGCTGCCAAACGTCCCTTACCCCGACGCCTGGCTTCGCCTCGTGCGCACGGATGGAACGAGCAACCTGATTTCAACCTTCCTCAGCACGGACGGCACCAACTGGACACCCTTCTTTGACCATACAATTCCCGGTGCAGCCCTGCCCGAGACCCTGATCATCGGCATGGCTTCAACCTCGCATGAAAACGGTGCGGCGGCGGCACCGGCGCGCGTGCTCTTCCGCAGCTTCTCGATCAGCAGCCTGGGCGTAACCCCGGTCCCGCTGACCGTCGACACGAGCGGTGGCAGCCTCGAACTGAACTGGGACAATACCGCTTCCTGGACCCTGCAGACCACGACGGATCTCCTGGCCGGTCCGTGGATCGACCTGCCTGCCTTAACGCCACCCGTGAACCCTTCCGCGACCAACCGGGTCGACTACTATCGATTGAAGCGAGACTAAAAGGTCGCAGCGTTTCCC
>JAYGFS010000294.1:0-4455 GCA_046581765.1 Verrucomicrobiota bacterium | reverse complement strand
TCGACCTCAACGAGTTCAACACCCGGTTCTGCGTGACGCCCGCGTTCCCGGCCGGCACCTGGGCCTATTTCACCTGTATCCAGCCCGATGGCACACCGGTCTTTCCCTACAACATGGCCCGCGCGTATTTCGGGGACCCGGTCGGGGGACGAGCGAATGGGATCCCGGACAGCGATGAGGCCGGCGCGCTCGTCGACACCTTGTTCGAGGGAGGGCCTGAGAAGATCGACCGTGTGAGCACCCTCTCGCCGGATAATCCCTCCGGCGATGACATCACGGTCGTGTTCAGCGGGGTCGAGGGCGGCACCTACGAGGTCGAGCGTTCTTCCACGCTCGGGTCTTCGAGCACCTGGACGCCGGTTGCCCCGGCGGCTGTTGCCGGCTCGGACCTGCTCAGCGTGGTGGATACGGGGGGCCTTTCCGGCGCCGCCCTGGCGGGTTATTACCGGGTGATGCGCACGGGGGTCGCCCCTTTCGACGACAACGGTTTTGACATCGGTACCGGTGGCGGGAGCGGAACCTTGATCACGGTTACCCTGGCCGGCGACGGCGGTCAATCGGCCCCGGCAAACCTGAATTTTCTCCCGGACACGCTGACCTTCAACGGGGTTTCCATTGACCTCGGGAGCGCCTCGCGTCCCAGCCAGCAGGAAATCACCTTCCGGGTTGATCTCGCGGGGCTCGCACCCGGTGACTACGACGTGGTTGCGGACTTCCCGGGTGCGGCCGGTACCCAGTTGGGAACCCATACCATCGTGGAGCCCAACAGCATCCTGCTGCTCATCGTCGACGACTGGGGTATCGACTCGAGTCCCATCGACAACAACACCGTCCTCCATCCCGGGACCACCTTCCCGAACATGTCCACGATCGAGGCCCTCGCGGCCCAGGGTATACGCTTTACCAACGGGTATGCCCAACCGGTCTGTTCTCCCACCCGGGCCGCCCTGCTCACCGGTCGCCAGGCCTGGCGTACGGGGGTCGGTGCGCCGAACGACGTGCTGCAAGCCGCCGAGACCACCCTGCCTGAGGCTTTCGCGGCGGCCGCTTCGCCCTATGCGCTGGCCTCCTTCGGGAAATGGCACCTCGGCGGCGGCAACACCGGGTACAGTGATCTCGGGGGATGGCCGACATTCGTCGGTATCACCGGCGGCGGTGCCCAGGACTACTACTCCTGGCCCAAGAATGATAACGGAACGGTGGCCAATGGCACCACGACCTACACCACGACCGACCAGGTAAACGAGGCCAAGACCTTCATTGATTCCCAGGAACTCGCCGGCAATCCCTGGTTCGTCTGGATGGGTTTCAATGCCCCGCACACGCCCTTTCACGAGCCGCCGGCCAACCTGCTTCAGGGGGCGACCGGGACCAGCAATCGCGCCTTGTACGAGAAGGCATTGGAGGCCCTGGACACCGAGATTGCCCGCCTGCTCCAGTCTGTCGACCTGGCCACCACGACCATCATCCTGGTGGGGGATAACGGCACCCCGGGCCAGGTGGTCCAGGCACCCTACGGGCCCACGGGCCCGACCGGGCATTCCAAGAGTGACCTGTACGAGGGCGGCATCAAGGTTCCCTTCGTGATCCGTGGTCCGGGCGTGCCCGCGGGGAGTACCAGCGACCGCCTGGTCCATGTCGCCGACCTGTTCCCCACCATTCTCGAGCTCGCCGGGGTGCCCCTTCCCGGTACGGGCGTGGATGCGACCAGCCTGGTTCCGTTGTTGGAGGGGACGGACAACACGAGCCGCTACGTGGTCACCGAGACCTTCAATGACCCGACCTTCCCGGCGGGGCGCTCGATCCGCATGGAAGCGGACCCCGCCTTCCCGGGTTCCGATCCCGACTACAAACTGATCATCAACGGTGATCCCACCATCAGTACCGACACCCCCACCTTCGAGTTCTACCATGTCGCGGTGGACGAGAACGAGCAGTCGCCCCTGGCGATCGCCGCGCTCAATGCCACCGAGCAGGCTGCCTACGATGCGCTGATCGCCAAGGACGCCGCGCTGGGCGGCACCTACAGTGCGCCCGCCTCCGGTGGCGGGCCCACCGGCGATGTCGTCTACCTCGAGTTGCCAAACCCCGCCACGCCTGCCGTTCCCATGAACCTCAACCTGGATCCGGACCTGATAACCGTGAACGGTACCGCGGTGAATGTCACCTACGTCTCTCGCTCCAGCTACGGGGCGGACCTGTCGGACGAGGGCGACGACGCGCAGGACCGGTACTGGGTCAAGTGTACCGTGGACCCCGGGAACGCGCCCTACACGAGCGCCGAGGTCGACTTTCCCGATGGCCCCGGTGGAAACCCGCGGATCTTCACCGCCACGAACATCTTTGTCATCCCCTGAACGGGTCAGGCCTCCCGTGCGGGGTACCCTTCACCCGTTGACCTGCGGGAGCAGGTCCACCAGGCAGGCCTTCACCTCCGCCGCGATCCCGGGTTGCTGCGACTCCCGCGGGCCGGCGACATTCAGGATGCCTCCGGGACCTGCCCCGGCCAGCCAGTGCGCGATCCGCGCGAGGTTTTCCTGCCGCCCCGCATCCAGGTCGACGACCAGGCAGGGGCGGCCGTGCGCCCCGGCAAGTGTCACCGTGTGCAGGCTGCCGCCGGTGGGCGGGCCGTGGGCCAGGACGAGCGTCGCATCCGCCGCGAGCACGTTGGCCTCGGTGCGGGCAAGGTAGTTCGTGGAGGACAGCTCGACGAGGGTGTCGTAGGCCAGCGGGACGGCTCCGTCCTCGGCCTTGCGGCCCCGGGGAATGGACCCGCCGTAATCCAGCCCGCAGTGGATCGCCGCGTCGAGCCCGCCCCGGTCGGCGCCGGTCTGGCCCCCCGATATGATCTTGCTGATGTTCACCTGCCACGGAAACAACACGACGCGTTTATTCGCCCGGGCCCGGTCATTTTCGACGGGGATTTCATGCAGGGTTGACCTTCATTGCATGGCGTGCCGGTTTATCCATGCCCGTTTCACTTCCCCGTGATGACCCCGTGCAGTTCCCGCGAGCGTTCCCGGGCGCGGGTGATCTGCCCGGGGCTCATGTTCTTGCGCAAAAGTTCCCGGCTCTTGGTTGCGTGGACCATCCCGCCCGCACCCGCGAGGTTGAACCACGCATAGGCTTCCACCAGGTCCCGGGGGACACCGACACCCTTCGCACACATCCCGCCGAGCACGACCTGCGCGTTGGCGTCCCCCTGCTCCGCCGCCTTGCGATACCATCGGGCCGCCGCCCGGTCGTCCTGGGGTACGCCCTTGCCGGTCTCGTACATCATGCCGAGGTTGTACTGCGCGTTGGCATTCCCCTGCTCCGCCGCCTTGCGATACCACCGGGCCGCTTCCTTCACGTCCCGGGGCACGCCGGTGCCGATGTAGTACATGAGGCCGAGGCTGTTCTGCCCGGGGGCATGTCCCTGTTCCGCCGCCTTGCGATACCACTTGACCGCCTCCCGGATGTCCCGGGGTCCACCGGTGCCGTTCTCGCACATCTCGCCGAGGACGGCCTGCGCATAGGCATTCCCCTCGGCGGCCTTTTCCTGTGCTTTCCCCCGCAATCGTTCACTGATGTACCGGCGATCGGCCTCACTGAGCGTGAGCAGGCCGGCGTTGATCACCTTGCCGGAAGGCTGAACCAGGATGACGTTTCCCTTGCTCACCGACTTGAATTCGGCCTCGATCTTGCGGCCCTTCTGGTCGGTCCAGGTCCGTGCGGCGGCCGATTGAAGCAGGAGCCCGAGCAGGAGGAAGCGATAGTGCGGTAAACACGGGGATAGCTTTTTCAACATGGCCTCAGATCCTCCCAGGGTAACTGGCAGGCTCCACTATTGCACAGTCCGGCACGGTGGGAAAGCGTTTACCGGCCGGATCGCAGGCCTGGCTGCGGCTCGCCTTTCACGCCGTGTCGCGCGGCAGGGGATCCCTTCCCGATGCGATATACACGGCACCGCCGTATCGTTCCGCGTAGCACGAGCTCGCGAACAGGGCCTCGACCGATTGCCACGGCTGTCCCGTGACGTAGTCGGGCGTGACGGCAAAGGCCCTGCCCAGGAGGACAAAGTACAAATGAAACAGCCAGCCCGGCCACTTTTCGGGGCGCTTGAGGTCGACGACGACCAGGCTGCCCGCCTCGGGCAGGGCCCTGGCCGCGCGGCGGAGGAGGGCACCCGGGTCCGGGGTGAAGCCGAGGGCGCCGCTGCTGAAGATGCCCTTCACGTCCCCCGGGAAAACAAGCTCCTCCATGGGCGAGACCCGCAGCTCGATATTGTTCCAGCCGGCGGCGGCGATTCGCTTTTCGGCCTGCCGGAGCGTGCGCGGGGAGTTGTCCACCCCGATGATTTTTCCCCCGGGCCCGACCCGCTCAAGCAGGGGCTGGAAGTTCAGGCCGGTACCGCAGCCGAGGTCGACCACGCAGTCGCCGGGCCGGAGGTGGAGTTGCTCGATGCCGGCTCGC
>JAYGFS010000274.1:0-8078 GCA_046581765.1 Verrucomicrobiota bacterium | reverse complement strand
CGCAGGCGGTCCGGGTGACCGCACGGGTATCCTCCGCGGATGCCCTGGGTTCCGTCGCGGTGCACCACCGCCCGGACAGCATCAACGGGGATGCGGTCTGGCAGGGTACGGACATGTTCGATGACGGTGCCACGGGGGGGGATGAGGTGGCGGGTGACGGGGTGTATACCGCGACCCTGAACCAGTACCAGGCGAACAACCAGATCGTCCAGTTCTACGTGCGAGCGGTGGCGAATGGCATCGAGACCCTGCTCCCCAAGCAGGGTGCCGACCGGCCGGCGATGTGGGTCGTGGACAACGATGCGGTCGATACGGATTTGCGAACCTGGCGCTTTGTCATATCGGCCTATGACCTGGATGCCCTCGGCAACGCGGGTGGAGGGGCCAAGTATAATTACAAGTTTCCCCGCCTGTCCAATCACTACTTCAACATGACCGGCATCTCCAGTGAGCGGGCGATCTATTACGGAAGCGAGATGCGTAAAAGCGGGAGTCCATGGACCCGGGACAACGGGAATGGGTTGAGCCGGGCGAAGTGGAAGCCCCCGACGGACCAGCCTTTCCGGAACCGGATCAAGTTCAGTATCGATAACGATGCCACCGATGGAGATCGACGACACAAGAATCGCATCATCCGTCACTGGATGTACCTGCTCGGTCACCCGCAGAACGAGGCGGAATTCGTGCGGGTGATGGTCAATGGGGGCACGCCTGAGATTCGCGAGGAGGTGGAGCCGGTTGCAACCGATTTCATCAAGCGAAACTTCGTCGATGGTGCGCAGGGTGAGTTGTACCGGATCGATGACCAGTGGTGGTTCAGGGACAATTGGGGCCGGACGCCCCGGGACGCATCCTGGGTATACAAGGACAGCGACGAGGCCGTGCGGTACCACACGGAATGGATAAAGCGTTCACGTGAAGCCGATTACGATTACAGCTCGCTGGTTAACTACATCAAGACGGTCGACGCCAATGTCTTTAGCCCGGAGCAGATGGAACGGCTGATGGATGTGCAGCTGGTAAACGCAAATGCGGCGGTACGGGGCTATGCCGGGGACTGGGATACCTTTACCGTGGACCGGGGGAAGAATGGGTATTTTTACCGCAAACCGGACGGGAGATTCATGCTCTTGCACTGGGATAGCGATCTCGCATTCCAGAGTACAGGACACGAATTTCTGCGAAACAACGGCGGGGTCCCCAATTATTTCGGCAAGACGTATAACCGGCGCTGGTTTAATTACTACCTGACCGAGCTGCTGGATAACTTGACGGAGAATTCTGCCCGGATCGAGGGATGGTTCCAGGCGGAGGAAGACGCGTCCACGGATTATGATATGAATGCGTCCTTTTACCGGAGCTGGTTCAGTGGCCGCAAGGCCAACACCGTGACCCAGTTGCTCAATACGGACATCGTGAATTTCTCCATGATCACCGGTAACGGCTCCTCCGTTTCCACCGCGGACACGACCATCGAGCTGGATGGGGTGGGGCCGTCGAAGTTGTACGGCGTACGGGTGGCCGGTCACCCGGAAGGGGTCTTCACCTGGAACAGCTATACGGCCTGGACGATCAGCGGAGTGTACCTTCACGGTGGAGCCAACAGCCTGAGCATTGAGGGGTTTGACCGCGAGGGCCAGGTGCTCGAAAGCCTGGTCTTTACCGTGAACAAGACGGGAGACGCCCCCCCGGTGCCGGGCCTGGATGCGGACCCCGCTTCCTGGAACCTCGCGCTGGATGAAGTCCTCGAGCTGGATGCATCTTCCAGTTACGACCCCGAGGGCGGGGTGATCGGTTTCACGTGGTCGGTGACCCCGACCAACGGCGTGACGCTTTCGCCGGCCGGGAGCCAGGCCCAGGCCCTGTTTACGCGGCCGGGTTGGTATACCTTTACCGTCGAGGTCACGGATGACCAGGCGCAAGTCGCCAGCTACAGCCGGGAGGCCTCGGTTTATTTGAATAACGATTTCAGTTCCTTTGGCTCGAGCCAGATGGACGCCCCATGGGAAATGCTGAACGTGGAGCTGCGCGATAATTACGCGCCCTCGGCCTGGATTTCCCTGGAGGATCAACCGGGAACCCTGCTGGTCCAGGTCCTGGACGACGCGAGTAAACCGATCGCGCCAAGCGGCGCAACCCACCCCATCGTATGGCGCGACATGCCGGTCGACACGGATTGGTCGCTGCAGACGGATCTCGCCCTCGAGACGGCCCGCCTGGGTGACTTTATGTGCGGCCTGATCGTTGACCTGGATGACGCCGGCCTCGCACGTCGGTACGTATTTGGCCTGGAAGACGGGTCGAATTTGACCGCTCGGGCAAGCTCGAGCGGAAACCTTGTGCCGATAGCGAGTGCCGTGGCCACGTATAACGAGGCGACCATCCGCATTCGCCGGGCGGGTGACACCCTGTACTTTGAACACCGGGCAGCGGGCCGGTGGGTGGAAATCGGAACCGACCTGTTGCCGGTGGGCACCACGGCGTTGAAAGGCGGTATTTTCGTGGCGACGGATACGGAACAATCCGTGCGGACGGGCTTCGATTACCTGATGCTGGTCGACCGCTCGGCCAGTTTGTCCGTCCGCGACAGCGTGCGGATTACCGAGATCATGTACCATCCCGTGAGCGCGGTGGCCCCGGAATACGTGGAACTGATGAACATCGGCCCGGTGGCGATTGACCTGGATGGCGTGACCTTCGAGGAGGGGAATCCTTTCGATGAATACGTGTTCGATGCCTACCTGCTCGATCCGGGTGCCCGGGTCTTGCTGGTCAACGATCTCGCCTTGTTCATAGCTGCTTACGGCCCGGGCCTGCCTGTCGCGGGTGCCTGGACCGGGGGGCGCCTGAGCGACGGTGGGGAGCGGGTCCACCTGCTGGATGCCGGCGGGAACACGATCCAGGATTTCACCTACCGGGATGACGGTGGCTGGCCGGAGGAGCCGGATGGCGCGGGCCTGGCCCTGCAGGTTATCGATCCGGCCGGTGATGCCGGGGATCCCGCGAACTGGCAGAGTGGTGCCGAGATCGGCGGGACCCCGGGATCGGAAGGCACCGGCCTGGCCCGGGCCGTGATAATCAACGAGGTGCTCAGCCACCCGGCCGGGCAGGCACTCGACGCGATTGAGCTGTACAATACCACCAGCAATACCCTCGACGTGTCGGGCTGGGGCTTGTCGGACGACGCGGAGAACCTGTTGAAGTACCTGTTGCCCACGGGCAGCCTGATCCAGGCGGGAGCCTATCTCGTGATCGATGAAAGCCAGTTCAACCCGATGCCGACGAACCCGGCCGCGAACCACTTTTCACTGGATGCGGACCACGGGGACGAGGTCTGGCTGACCGAGACGGACCTGGGTGGTTTCGCGTTTCGCCTGGAGGACCACCTGGTCTTTGCCGCCGCTCCCAGCGGGGAATCCCTTGGTCGCTGGCCAAATGGGCTTGGGGGCCTGGCGCCCATGCGTTCGGTTTCGCTCGCGGCGGCGAATACCGGTCCGCGGGTAGGTCCCCTGGTGATCAGCGAGGTACACTATCAACCGACGGCGAACGAGGCCGGACTGGAGTACGTGGAGATCGGCAACCTGAGTGGGGAAGACGTCGACCTGGGCGGCTGGCGTTTGCGCGGAGGGGTCGATGTTGATTTCCCCACCGGCGCGGTGGTTCGCGCCTTTGATGTCCTGCTCGTCCTGCCCTTCGATCCCGTGGATACAAACGCACTGGCCAACTTCGTCTCAGTCTACGCGCTCGATACGAATGTTTCCTACACCGGGGAATTCCTGGATGACCGATTGGCAAACGAGGGCGAGGAGCTGCGCCTGTTGCGGCCGCAGTCCTCGCCCGTCGCCGAACCGGGCTTCACGCCGTATACGGTTGAGGATGCCGTGGCCTATGCGGTTGAGCTGCCCTGGCCGCTCAGTGCGGCCGGGGGGGGAGACAGCCTGCATCGACTGGGCCGGGATCTTTTCGGCTCCTTTGCGCCGAGCTGGATGGCGGCAACGCCTTCGCCCGGGACGGGCGGCTTTAGCGCCGCAACCTTTGATGCCTGGGTCTATACCCATTTCCCCCTGGTTGCGGACTCGGTGCTCCTGGACGGTGACGCGGATGAAGACCGCTACGTCCACCTCGCGGAATACGCCCTGGGCATGAGTCCCTTGATCCCGGATCTTTCAGCGGTACACGCCGAAGTGTCCGAGCTTCCGCCCCTGCTCCGCGTGAGGTATCCGCGTGACAGCCTGGTGGATGGAATCCAATTTCGCCTGGAGGTGACGGAGGACCTGGGCGCGGATCCCTGGTCCACGAACGGCGTATCCGATGTGTTGATCGATACCGAGGCCGGGGTGGAATTGCGCGAGGGCCAAGTGCCCATGAGCGTCCTGCAACGCCGCTATCTACGCCTGGCGATCGAACAGGTCGATCCGTAGCCTTGGAAGCTGAGGACCGGCTGTGCGGTCCCTAGCGGGGCAGCTTGCGATCGTAGAATTGGACACCTTTTGGCGGCCGCACCGGCATGTCCAATCCGCCCGAGGCCGCCAGTTCGCGGAACAACTGGTTGCGCATCGCTTCAATGGTCGCCCGGTAGGCGGGCACCCGGATCAGGTTGTGTCGTTCATGGGGATCGCTTTCAAGATCGTAGAAGCCGTTGATATCCCAGACCCCGTGATAGTAGACATACTTATAGCGGTCCGTCCGGATGGCCAGGGTCGTCGGCTGGGCGGGAAAGTTCCACTCCCAGTGGTATTCGTACAGGATGTGTTGGCGCCAGGGGAGTACTTCGCCTTTCAACAGCGGAAGGAATGAGGTCCCGTCCATCTTCGGTGTGCCCGCTTGCTGGTCGACGCCAAACGCATCGAGTACGGTTGATGCGATATCTATATTCTGGACCATCTGGGTCACCACGGTACCGGGCTGGATCATGGCGGGTGCCCGGGCCAGCATGGGCACCCGTATCGATACCTCGAAGGCGTCGCGCTTGTCGTAGAAGCCGTGTTCGCCCAGGGCGAAGCCGTTGTCACCCATGTAGAGGACCAGGGTATCCTCGCTGAGTTTCTGCTCGTCGAGAAAGCCCAGGACGCGCCCGATGTTTTCATCCAGTCCATGCACGGTCTCGCAAAAGCGCCAGTACAGCTCGTCAAAGGAGGGGACCGGGTCCTTGTCGAAAGCCCCGGTCTCCATGTGGTCGATCCCATGAATCCCGTAGCGGCGTTCCTTTAACCACTTCGGCTGGGTTTCGTAATTCTCCTCAGTGAACGCCATGGTCTCGGGGTAGTCGATCTTCTTCCCCTGGTAGCGTCCGTGGTGACGCTTGGCGGGTTGGAAGGGATAATGCACCGCCTTGAACGAAAGGTAGAGGAAGAAGGCTTCGTCATGATTTTCCGCCAGCCATTCCAGCGCACGGTCCGTGAGCACATCCGCATTGTACCCCTTGAACGACTTCTGCTCGCCATTGATATTCAATGTGGGATCAAAATAGGCCCCTTGCCCCTTGAAGCTGACCCAGTGGTCGAATCCCGGGCGCGGGTGGTCCTGGTCGTGCCCCATGTGCCACTTGCCGACAAAGGCGGTTTTGATCCCGGCCTGCTGGAGATATTGGGGAAAGAAGACCGTGCCCTCCGGAACCGGTCGCTGGTTGTCGACGACCTTGTGATGGTGCATGTATTGCCCCGTCAGCACGGAGGCCCGACTGGGCGAACAAAGCGAGGTGCTGACGAAAGCATTCTTGAGATGTGCGCCTTCGCGGGCGAGTCGGTCGAGGTGGGGCGTCTCGAGGAATTCCGGTGCTTCCGGCATAAAACTCATGAAGTCATACCGGTGATCATCGGAGAGGATGAAAATCACATTCGTCGCCTGGACGCCGGTGGCCCAGGTGCCGAGCAGGAAAAGGAGGATTCGGATCATGTGCCCGATATAAAGGGCTTTGGCGGGAACTTTCCAGCCGGAAATCGAAGGGATTGGAAAGCGGGTGGGGTGATCGTGATGCCGCGGCCCGCCCCCGGGACTCCGGCGAGGAATCTTTTGCCTAAATTGGATAAAAAACCCGTGATTTTACCGGATAACGGCCTAACCTTGGACCTGTGAAAGCACGAACTTCGCGCAGATCCTTCATCCGGCATTCTGCCACCGGTGCATTTGCAGCCAGTTCCGTACTGGGCAGAGAAGGTCCGGGCGGTCAACTCCAACACGCATCGATCGGGGTTACCGGCATGGGGACCGGGGATCTCAACAACATCTCCAGTCATGGAAAGGTCAAGATTGTCGCCCTCTGCGACATTGACCGGGACAGACTAAAGGAGGCGACCGCCAAGCATCCGGAGGCCCGCACCTACACTGACTGGCGGGAGCTGCTGCAAAAGGAAGGTGACCGGATCGATTCGGTCAACGTTACGGTTCCGGACCACATGCACGCGATTATATCTCTCTCGGCGATGAAGCGGGGCAAGCACGTGTACTGCCAGAAGCCGCTCACCCATGACGTCGCTGAAGCTCGCCAGATGACGGACTTTGCGGCCCGGTATGGCTGCATTACCCAGATGGGAAACCAGATCCATTCGCATATCGCCTACCGCAGCGGGGTCGCCTACATCCGTTCCGGTGTGATCGGGAAGATCAAGGAGGTCCATTCCTGGTGCGCGGCAAAATATACCCATGGTCCACGACCGGAAGGAGGCGAGCCGATTCCCGCCAGCCTGGATTGGGATGGCTGGATCGGCACCGCCCCCCACCGTCCGTATCGCAAGGATTTATACCACCCGAAAAAATGGCGGGAGTGGCAGGATTTCGGGACCGGGACCATCGGTGATTTCGGCTGTCACATTCTCGATCCGGTTTTCACCGCCCTGGACCTGACCGTTCCGCTCGATATCCGTGCGGAGGTGCCGAAGGAATGGCAGGAGAATCCGCTCCGCTTCGGCGACTGCTGGCCGGACTGGGAGATCTTTCACTATACCTTTCCCGGCACAAAGTTCACCACGGGTGACACGATGAAGTTGACCTGGTACGACAGTGGAAAGGAGCCGCCAAAGGACCTGGCACCCTTGCCCGAGGGCTGGAACCTTGCGAAGTCGGGATCCCTGTTCATTGGCGAAGAAGGCGTGATGATGCTTCCGCACGTCGGCGGTCCGCAACTTTTTCCGAAGGAAAAATTTTCCGGGACGCCTAAGCCCGATATCCCCAAGCAGGTGGATCACTACCACACCTGGGTTGACGCCTGCCTGGCCGGTGAGAGGACATCCGACGGGTTCCATTACGCGGGACCGCTCACGGAAGCAGTTCTGCTGGGGACGGTGGCGAATCGGCTTCCGGGTGAAACGCTGAAGTGGAATGCGGAAAAGATGCGTATCGAAAATCATGCCTCTGCGAATAAGCGACTCGCCCGTAGCTACCGCAAAGGGTGGGAGATCCTTTAAGCGTGGCCGAAGGTGTAACCCGCCGATGCGCCGGATACCCATCTTTCCCGGGTGGTCAGCGACAAGCTGATTTTCCGGATCCCGGGGAAAGAGCCTAATACACAATGGGAGCCCAGACGGGCGAATCACCCAGGCGCTTGCGGCCTGCCAGGAATCCCAACTCGACCAGGAAGCCGAGTTCCACGATATCGCCGCCGAGTGTTTCCACCAGTTGGATGGTTGCCGCTGCGGTTCCCCCGGTTGCAAGCAAATCATCAAGAATGACCACGCGTTCGTTTTTCTTGATGGCATCGACGTGGATGGCCAGGGTTGCCGAGCCGTATTCGAGCTCATAGGATTCTTCAATGACATCGTACGGAAGCTTTCCGGCCTTGCGCACGGTGACCAGGCCCGCTCCGATCCGGGTGGCGATCAGGCCGCCAAAAATAAAGCCGCGTGCATCAATGCACGCGACTTTATCAATGTTTAAGTCTTTATAGCGCTCGTAGAAGAGGTCGCTGATTTCCCGAAGCCGGTCCGGATCCTGAAGGGCAGGTGTGATGTCCCTGAAGAGAATGCCCGGCTTGGGAAAGTCGGGGATGTCGCGAATGAGGGGTTCGAGTCGGTTGGGCATGGGGGGATTTCGAAAACAGAAAGTTGGAAAACAGAAAACAGAAATGGGGATGGGGGTGGGGG